>JAFVSR010000034.1 GCA_017503645.1 Bacteroidaceae bacterium
GGATAATCCAAAAGCACACTGTCGTCATCAAGCACGGTATCAATAAGACTAATGAACTTATCAGGCTCTTTAGCCACTACAGCTCTAAACAAATGGCATTGTCCTGTCAACGAAGGTTTGTTCCAGTCCATCGGGTCATTCGTATAAGCCAACATAGACTTGTGCCAAGTCTTTGGGCTCATTTTCATTCCCTGCTCCTCACGTAATGATGTCCATCCCATATGTGTAGACATACTGGATGGTCTTTCGTTTTTTAGACGTGCTTCTTTGAATTTTCGTTCTATTCTTTGCTTTTCCTGATAAGCCGTCCATGATAACCTTCTCAATTCCTCTTTGGGTATTGAATAAAAAGCTTTACCTTTATGTAAATCAATATCTAGTAAAGGATGTCCCCATAGCAACCTCATTTGTACGGCATCCTTAAACAGGATATGTTCCCCCTTGTCATCAATAGCTAATATATGGTTAATTACTGTTTTCCTTTTCTCATCATCCCAAAGAGGGTACGCCACTTTCAAAGCTTCAACCGCCTGATACTCCACCCAACTTGGTGCATTCGCTAAAACTGAACGCTTAACAATAATATCAAAGATGTCATCCTTGAACTTGACAGGATTCTCTGTATAAACATACAAGGCTATAAATACAAAACCTTCATGATTACTTTGACTGAATTCTGATAAGTATTGACTAACCTTCTCACCATCCACATCCTTCAATAAATTGTCTATAAGGATGTTTACGGCATCCTCTATAAAGTTTGATGCGAAATGTTTAGCAATGGTTCGCCGGAAGCTGAAGAACTCAGTCGAATTATAAATCTCACTACCCTCAAGTTCAAATTTAGTATTATCATACACCATCGATAAGATATCCACCAAGAGTTGAATACCTTTGTCGCGGTGATGCTTAAGCAATTCTTCGTATAAATGTTCTTCCTCATGGTTGATTCCAATCCTATGAATATATTTGGTATCTTTTTCCTGTAACTGCAGCCTTATATTTTTTATCAATTCCTGACATACAAAGTCAGGATCCCCTTTCATAATATTCTGTAGAAGGTGTATATGTTCCAACGGTAGTCTGCTCTTTACAAGCTTATTATAGAACGTAATCAGTTTATCACTGCCGCAGTCTAAATTATAATGTTGGAATATGTGACTCAGATACTTGCAGTCCTCTTCATCCCCATAATCAAGTGAAGAGTCTAACTTATCCAGCACCACATTAGCATGTCGCCAAAGAGTCCTTTCACACATTAGCATTGCTTTCTCTTTATAACCTTGGCTTAAGGCTTTCCATCCGCCTTTACATTCTATGATTTCCCAAATGGCATCAAACCAATTAGGCATATATACTGACTCGAACAGCACATCCATATATACCTTATCATTAAATATCTTTCTTGAGATAAGATTTTTTTCTTGTTCTAAAGGCGTTTCGAAATACGCCATATTGCTCAATGCCAGCGATTTTAGATGATATCGATATTGTTCCTTTCCATCATTGTCTTTTGCATATAGCAATTGATCAATAACATGAATATACTCTATGTGATTCTGAACTCTTAGGAATGTTAAAATACTCTTCACTGCAGCTCTAGAGAACAGACCTTGGTGTTGCCCTCTAAGCTCTTTCAGTAAATCACGTCCTTGTTCTGTGAACCTACGTGCATATACATAATCAAATAATGTTTGATGAAAGAACTGTATATGGTTGCTCTTTGTCTTTAACAATAACTCACTAGTAAACAAGTATTGTAATTCCGCACAGAACCCCGTCTCAAACTCCCTGATATGTACAGACAGTTCTTGACGCTTATACATCGTTGTAACAAGTTTATCGAATAAAGCCAGTAGTTGTTCTTTATTCACCTTCCTTATACTGTCATCCAGCACATACTTCCTCCATAACTGATGGTAGAGTAAATCCGTCGATAATGGGTCTGTCAGTTGTTCCTCGGGTTTAACCTTTAAAAACAAATAAAGATGCAGCGGATTTCCTAGGAATCGCAACAAATTATCACTCATATTCTCCACACACCCATTCTCGCTGAGAATACTTTTTACCTGATCATTGGTAAATTCTTTCAGTTCCCATTTATTTTTGATACGCAAGTTATCCAACAACGGATCATATTCCAAGTCGTATGGCCTGCAAGAGATCACAACTCTTACGTTCGATATATGTTGTATCTGCCCTATCAATTTCAATAGTGAACGTAACGGTGTACGGTTTGAAGAGAGCGACAATGATAATGCATCAATCTGATCTATCAGTAGAATTACGCGCTTGTATTTCTGGGCAATTTCTTCAACGACAGTTTCTATTGGCTTAGCTAGATGAATACTTTGTCTAAGAACTTCAGTATCCACAAACTCTACTTGGTCAGACTTCAGTCCCAGAACAAGATAATCTTGGTTGGACTGAAGTTCTTCCAATAAATCGTGCATTACAATCGATTTGCCTATACCGGCTTTTCCATACAATAGTGCCAGTCTGGAGGAACGGTCATCAGATGCCTTCTTTTCAATCCAATCTTTTATTTGGTCCACCTCATCCCTATGAATTGCCGGATGAATGGTAGGTGTGTATTCTTTCAGTTCATATGACCCTTTACTGAAAGCAGAGAAGGACTCCTCAATGTAAGCATTACCCACAAATATCTGCCCCTCATTCTTTTCTACATAAATGGATTTATCGCCATACTGTTGCACCATTACATTGTCATACTTTGTCCAATCCATTTCGTTCTGTTTGTTGCGATGGGCTTCAAAGAAAATATAAAGTGCATAACCTATTGTTAAAAGCGCAGCTATAATAACAGCGGCCCAATCAAAGCTAGAACCATTAAAAGTAATAGCCGCTTCGATATTATGATCCTTGTCTATCACAAATTGTATAGCGGGAAAAGCTACACATATACCAGCCATTGTAGTAAAATACGCAATTGTTACCTTCCTTACGGAGATGACAAAGAAATAGTTGAATATTGGCTGGGCAACATTCTTCCATAACCAAGGCATATTCTTTTCTATTCTATCACTGAAACGATAGATTAGGAACATTCCCAATACTATGATTATTACTATTAAATATCCCATTTCTTTATAATTAACTTATGTAAAGTTCTGACACAATTCGTTTTAGACAATTTATATCACGAAACATTTCACTGCACCACAAATACTCTCCAGCTGCCATCTTTTTCACCACGCTCAACATATTTCTTTTGAATGAGTTGGTTAAGCAGTTTCTGAATGGCGGCGATGCTGATACCTGTAATCTCACGCATGTCAGCTAAAGTGAGTGTTGGCTCGGTTCGCATAGCGTTAAGGATTTTTGTATAGTTCGGAGTACGGAAGGCGATTCGTTCACCGTCGTACCACCACACATTCTCGTTATTCTCGCTTACAAACAAGACGTCATTGTATACCTCGGTAGCGACCAATTCATTGAAGTATTTCATAAATGGACGAATATCTTTGATGTCGGCATGAGCGCCATCACTTGGTACGGGGCCAACCTCAAGATCTGCCTGATGTAAGGCCACCAAATATTCACTCTTCTTGCGACTACGGACTACAATCATCGGATAATCGTGGCGAGTAAGGATAAAGTTCACCATCAGTCGGGCAATACGGCCATTACCATCTTCAAAAGGGTGAATGCGAATATAACGATAATGGAACAAGGCGGCTAATTCTACTGGCGACAACTTGCCTTCCTGCTCTGCCTTGTTATACCAATCCACCAACTCAGCCATCAGACTGGGAGTTTCTTCAGGAGAAGCATATTCAAATCTGTCACCATGTCGTGTAATCACACTATTAGGACGAGTTTTATATTGTCCCGCATGTATCACATAGCTCGTTTGCACTCCACCTGGCAAATTACGATATACCATATAATCCTCACGAAGCAATGTCTGGTGTAGTGTTCTAATAAAGTTTTGCGTCAAAGGAGTCTCTTTTACCTTCGCCTCTTTTGTCATCATTCGTAAACCGACATTACTCGCTGTCATTTCTTGAACATCACGCACGCTTGCCTCTCCAATCACCTTGCCGAATAACAACAAGATTTCCGTTTGGCCATAAGTCAGCGTATTACCTTCTATATGGTTACTATTATAGTTAAAGTCAACAGTAAAACGACGGCTAAGCCTATCCTTATCCTTCTCTGATAATGGTTGTAACTCTTGCCATGCAGCCAAAGCCTTCTTTATATTTAGGTATTTCATATGATATCTTATTTGTCATTACGTATTGCAAATATACAAAATGTTTTTAATATGGTTGTACGACTACAACCTTTTTCATTGTTTACTGCAATAATTTCTGCTCAAAAGATATAAAATGACGCTCTATGAGTAAAAATGGAACACTAGATGATAGCCAATTGCAATATTTTGAACAACAAAAGAAAAAAATCTTCCTTTTCTATTCAAATATTATCAATTTTTATATTTCCCCGACGAAAAAGAGCCTCCTTTTCACATAATCCCAACTATAAAGAGGTGATTATTTCACATTTTTCCAATTCTTTTTTTATTAAATGGCAACAAACCAACGAACACAAATTCTGTTATCGGAGATAAATGGTACAAGCTACAGCTATGCCGATATTGCAGTGGCGATGTGCGTTTCGGTGAATAATGTGCGTAACTATATCCACGCGGCACGCGTGGCTCTGCGCAAGATGCTTGGCAGATGGCAGATGAATTGATATGCGCCACATTTTATCTATGATTATTTTCTCTAATATAATTTATACTCATATCTTTGTTGTGTCGCCAGAATGCAAGCAGCTCTTCTATTATGCTACCGTTGAATGGCGGGCCGGGAAGATTTGTGGAACCATTTAGGTTGAAGATAGGTTATAAAGGGGTAAATACCAAAGACAATGAAGAAGATAATAGTTATCGATGGCGGTCCTCGCAAGAGTATGAATACAGCAAAATTGTTGCAGAAATTTGTCGAAGGGGCGAAATCTGTGGGTGGTGACGTCGAGGTTAAGACCATACGACTATATGACCTTGAATATAAGGGGTGTATGTCGTGTATGGCTTGCAAGCTCAAAGGCAAGGCGTCGAACATCTGCCGTTTCAAGGATGCTCTTGCTCCCGTTCTGGAGGAGATTGCTCTGGCTGATGGTCTTGTGCTCGGTTCGCCCATCTATTTCGGCGAGGTGACGGGGCTGATGCGTGCCTTCCTGGAACGTTTGGCATTTCCCTGGCTCTCGTATAACGATTACAGCCTGACTGCCCTAAAGCGTATGCCGGTGGTGCTTGTTGAAACGATGAATGGCACGCCCGAGCGCAACAACAGCAACCATTTCGGCACAATGGAGTGGTGCATTGGCACAGCCCTTGGCGAGCCTGAGCGCATCGTTGCATACAACACCTGTCAGGTGGCAAAATATGACAACTACGAATTGGGTGGTTTCTCCGAGGAGGCAAAGCGGGCTTGGCGCGATGCTCATTGGGAGGAGGACCTGCAGAAGGCGTTCGATGCGGGAAAGAGAATGGCAGAATAATAACAAGTAACAAGAATATTCTTATGAAAAGTTTTGGACAAAAAGCGTGGATGCTTCCACAACCGGTGCTCATTATCGGTACATATAATAGCGACGGTACTCCCAACGCTATGAATGCGGCCTGGGGTGGTCATTGGGACAGTAAAGAGATTATGATTAGTATGGGGGCGCACGCCACCACGGATAACCTGGCCCGTTGCGGGGAATTTACGGTAGCCTTCGCCACCAAGAATACGATGGTGGCATCGGACTTTGTGGGTATCGTAAGTGCCAAGAACTGTCCCGATAAGATACAAAAGACAGGATGGAGCGCCATAAAGGCTGAGAATGTGAACGCGCCTGTGTTCACCGATTTCCCGATGACATTGGAGTGTCGTATCCTCCGCAAGATTGACGAGAGCGAAGAGGGCTTCAATATTGTGGCGGAGATTGTCAACATCCTTGTCGATGAAGCCTACCTTGCCGATGATGGCAAGCCCGATGTGGAAAATATGCAGCTCATCACTTATGAGCCTGTTCATCATGGTTATGTAGAACTCGGCAAACGTGTGGGCAATGCTTTTTCAGATGGTAAGAAATTGAAATAATGGGTGTCTGCTTATTGTATTATTTGGCCGTGGTGAATATCATCACCTTTATGATGTATGGCATTGATAAGCTAAAGGCTAAAATGGGGAAATGGCGTATTCCTGAATATGCGTTGTTTCTGTCGGCCATCGTTGGCGGAAGTATTGGGGCGTGGTTGGGTATAAAAGTGTGGCATCACAAGACACGGCACAATGCGTTTCGATACGGAATTCCGTTGATTCTTGCACTGCAAATCGGGCTTTTCGTTTATTTTCGGGTTTGGCCCGCCTTTGAATGATTGCCGACTTGAAACATAGTTACTTTATGGAGCGGTTCCTGATATCCAGAGTGATGTCCATATAATCCCGCCTACCTTCGATGTAATCGGCATAGAGTGTTTCCGCATCCCGACCTTTCAGGATGCGGCACTTGCCGCAGGCCTCGCAATCGTGCAGGCATTTCCAGGCTTCTTGTACATAGGCCCGTCTCTCTTCTGTGGTGGAGTTATCTATTCGGGGTGGTTGCATTGCTGTTCAATAATATTTTTATATAACTATTTTGATTCTTACCTTATCGTTTTGTTACAGAAATCATAAAGGTTACAGCTACAATGGCAATACCGATGCCCAGAATAATGTTCGTAGTCAAAGGCTCGCCAAACATCAGCGTACCGATGAGGATTGCTGTAATAGGCTCAAACACACCTAACACAGATGCTTTGGTGGCACCGATATTTCGGGATGCAATGGCTAATGTCGCAGTTGAAATGATGGTTGGCAATAGGGCCAGGCCTACTAAATTCAGCCAATCGCCGCCTGTTGTAATCCCTGCGGAGATTGCCGTATCCGAAAAAGAGATTTTACCCCAAAACAGGATTGCTCCTACCGTGAGAGAATAGAACGTCAACAGCGTATTGGATATCGTGGCAATAGCCTTGCTGCGGTTTATGATGACGATAAACAGAGCATATACCAATGCTGAACCCAAGGATAGGGCAACACCTATAGGATTTATCGACTCGCCGCCACTCCCTTGTGCCATAATTATAACGCCGCCAAATGTTGCGGCAATGGCAAGCCACACGGGCCACGAAGGCACGACACGCAGAAAGACCATAATAATTGCCACTAACACGGGATAAAGGAATATCAGTGTAGTAGCCAAGCCCGATGCTATGTAGTTGTATGCCTCAAAAAGGAATAAACTGCTCGACGTATATAGCAGACCGAGTGCAAGCAACACACCCGCCTGTTTTACCGTTATCCTGAAACTCTGTTTGGTGAGTATGAGGAACGCGCCAAGCAGAACAACTGCAAACGAGTATCTAAAGAACAGTATTGACTCAATGGCTGCACCATTATTCATAAGAGGCACTGCAAACAACGGATTGAGTCCGTATGTGATACCGGTAATAATACCGGCAGGATAGCCTATAATGGCATTTTTACTCAATGTTTTCATTGTTTATTTGTCAATATTGCAACTTTAATCACCCCATCCGATTTATTCTCAAAAATGCGATAGGCATCTTCAATCTCACTCAACGGGAAACGGTGCGTGATGAGTGGAGTGGTGTCAATCTTACCTGCCTCAATAAGGCGGAGAACCTCCTCGCAATCGCATCCATCCACTCCACCGGTTTTGAAAGTGAGGTTCTTGCCATACATTTCGGGCAAAGGAAGTACCTGAGGTCTGTCGTAGAGGGCAACCACGGTAACGATGGCATTCGCTCTGGCACACTCCCAAGCCAAACGGAAGGTGTCATCGGCACCTGCTATTTCGAGTACGCGGTCGGCACCTCCGTGGTCGCTATTTTTCAAAACAAAACTTTTGCACTCCTCGGGAGTGGTGAGCAACACGTCGGGGTAATGTTCTTGCACGAAGCGACGTCTCTCTTCGGATTTTTCGCACACGATGATGCGTTTAGGCTGTTTCAGCATCACGCAAAGAAGGGTGCAGATGCCTGTTGGCCCGGCGCCGATAATCAGTACGGTATCATCCTCGGTTATCTCGGAAATACGGGCAGCCCAGAAGCCTGTGGCGAGGACATCACCCACAAACAATGCCTGTTCATCGGAAACGCTGTCGGGGATGCGGTTCAATCCTTGATTTGCAAGAGGTACACGAACATATTCTGCCTGTCCGCCATCTATACGACATCCCAAAGCCCAACCACCATTCAGGTCGGTACAGTTGTTCACATAACCATTCTTGCAGAAGAAGCACTCACCGCAGAAAGTCTCCACGTTTACGGTTACTCTATCGCCCGGCTTTACATTGGTAACCTCGGAGCCGATTTCTTCCACCACACCCACCATCTCGTGCCCAACGGTAATGCCCGGAACGGCACGAGGCACGCTGCCGTGTTTTATATGCAGGTCGCTGGTGCATATGCTGCTCATCGTTACGCGAACAATGGCATCGGTGGGTTCAATGAGTGTGGGCTTCGGCTTCTCCACCAAAGCGAATTTCCCTTTTTCTATGTATGTGTATGTAAGCATAATTCTTTTAACTCTTTTTAGGGTTGATGTCGGTGCGATTTTATAGAATCTTTTTTACCAAGCTCCACATCTTGTATGGCATATAGCGGAAGGGGAGGTCGAGCAGGGTGGTTGTGGTTACCACAGAGCGTTGGTGCGAGAATGCATCGAAGCTGCGCTTGCCGTGATAGCTGCCCATTCCCGAATTACCCACACCGCCAAAGGGTATGTTTTCGTTGGCTATGTGCATAATGGTGTCGTTTATGCAGGCACCGCCCGAAGATGTGCGGCGCAGAACCTCCTCCCCGTCTTTCACTTTGCCAAAGTAGTAGAGGGCGAGGGGTTTCTCGCGTTGGCGTATGAATTGTATTGCCTCCTCGCGCTGCTCAAATGTAATCATAGGCAGCACGGGGCCGAATATCTCCTCATGCATCACGGGCGATTCAGGGTTTACGTCGGCAAGCAGTGTGGGTTCGATGTAACGCTCCCGTGCATCGGTGGCACCACCAAGCACTATGCGCCCCTCTTTAAGGTAGCCGGCCACACGCTCAAATGCTTTGTCGCTCACCAGGCGCACATAGTGGCGGCTATGTTTGCAGTCGTCGCCGTGCAGCCTTTTGAGTTCGCGTGCAAATGCCGTAACAAACTTGTCTGCTTGCGATTTGTGTATGAGCAGGTAGTCGGGGGCTATGCAGGTTTGCCCGGCGTTAAGTGTCTTTCCCCAGGCTATGCGCCGTGCGGCAATGTCGGTGTCGGCTGCTTCATCTACAATGCAGGGGCTCTTGCCACCAAGCTCCAATATCACGGGGGTGAGGGTTTTTGCCGCCTCGCGCATCACTGTTTTACCCAATGTGGGGCTTCCGGTAAACAATATGATGTCGAAACGCTCTTGCAGCAGGGCGGTGTTGGCATCGCGGTTGCCCTGTACCACGGCGATGTACTCCTCATTGAAGGTGGTTTTTATCATCTTTTCAATGGCTGCCGAAACATTGGGCACGTAGGGCGATGGCTTGAGGATGACTGTGCAGCCTGCCGAGATTGCACCTACCAATGGGTTTAGGAGCAACTGCACGGGGTAGTTCCACGGCGATATTATGAGCGCGTTGCCGAGCGGCTCGCTCATTATGCGGCTGCGCGATGGCATCATCTTAATGGGGGTGCAGGCACGGCGGCTTTTCATCCACCCTTTGAGGTGTGTAATGTGGTTTTTAATCTCGCCTGCAACAATGCTTATTTCAGTGATTACAGCCTCTTGGGGCGATTTATGAAGGTCGGTCCACAAGGCATCGCATAGCGGTTTTTCCCACTCTTTCAGTGCACGTTGCAGCTTCTTCAGCTGCTCTTTGCGGAATCGGTGTTCGAGGGTGGCACCGCTGTCGAAATAGCTGCGTTGCTTCTCTATAATTCTCTTTATCTCCTCGTTGGTGGTGTTTGTTATCTTCATACCTTATATAATAATATATATAATATCAGCTCTTTTTACGCCCCGTAAAGTGGTCCATTGCGTGGAATATTCCCACAACTTCGCCAAAGATATAATCGAAAATCGATGTAGGCAATATCGCCTGACAAAAACGTATAAAGTGGTAGCCAAAGGGTATTCCTTTGAAATTGCGGTTGCGCTCTATTGCATTCATTATTTTGCGCGCTGTGGGCTCGGGCTTGAGTATGGGGAATATGCGCGACTGCACCCCGTCGAACATACCTGTGTTTATAAAATAGGGTGCAATTGTGGTGAAGCGCACCTTGCTACCAGCCTGCTGCAGTTCAATGCGCACCGAATCGCTCCAGCCTATAACGGCCCATTTGCTTGCGGCATACGTTGCCATACGAGGGTTAGATATCATTCCCGCTGCCGACGCAATGTTGCACACGTGCCCTTTGCCGCGCCTAATCATCCCCGCGAGGAACTGCTGTGCAATAACCATTGGGGCTATGGAGTTTATCTTCATAGTGCGTTCAATGTCGGTGATGCTCTGCTCGTCGAATGTCTTGTTGTTTGCCACTATGCCGGCACAGTTTATGAGAATATCCACACAGCCACACTCCTTTTCGGTGAGTGCGGCAATCTTTTGCACCTGCGTGCTGTCCGATACATCAATTCTGTAGCCCTCTACACGGCCAAGTTTCCTATATTCCTGCTTGGTGGCATTTATGCTATCCTCGTTTATGTCCCATATTACAAGGCAACGGGCGCCTCTCTCCAATGCCATACGGCCCATAATGCGACCTATGCCTGATGCTCCTCCTGTGATGAGCACGCAGCAATCTTTTATCTTTGTCATAAGGTTGTTATGCTTTAATTTGTTCTTAATATCCCGCAAAAGTAGTACTAAATGAAAAAACGTGGGTTTTCATTTTCTGCGCATTTTGGTACATAATGTGCAAAAAAAGTTAATTCGGCATTTGTTGAACAAGGGTTGTTTATTTTTTACTTGCGATTAATTTCCCGTGGTCATATAAGGGAGCCCCGCAATCTGTTCCACCGGGAAGTTGCCCTCTAAAAGGCCGCTTATTATGGTGTCGCGTGCGCCCGACGACTGGAACGGGTAGAGCCCGAAGTGGGGGAGCATAGCCGCAAAGTGTTCCATAATTTCCGATTGTATGCTCTCGTAGTCCTTCCAGTCGGTGGTAGTGGTAAAGCAATAGAACTGTAAGGGCAGGCTGGTGTCGCAGGGCGTCATAGTGCGCACCATTATCATCATATCCTTGCTCACGAGCGGGTGATTGCGTAGGTACATTTCGGCATATGCGCGGAAAAGTCCCAAATTGGTGTCTATGGTGCCGTTTATGAGCCCTGCGGGGTTTGCCGTGTTGGCGGTTTTGCCCTCCTTGCTCTGCTGCACCTTGATGTCTATAAAATTATCCAGTTGTGGAGCTATTCCTTTGAGCCGTGCAAGGAATTTGTCGTTGCACGGCTTTATGCTGTCGAGCTTTATGTTGTATCCGCGCGCAATACGACGGCCGCCGCTCTCCTGCATTCCGCGCCAGTTGATGAAACTGTTGTTTATGAGTGAGTAGGGTGGTATGGTGACGATTGTGTTATCGAAATTCTGTACTTTTACAATGGTGAGCGAAATATCGGTTACCGTGCCGTTTATGCTTGTCCCTGCTACCTCAATCCAATCGCCAAGCCTCACCATATCGTTTTCAAGCAGCAGAAAACCGCCCACAAAACCCATTATGCTGTCTTTGGTAATGAGCATAAGCACGGCGGCAAACGCACCTAAGCCGCCAATGAGGTATAGCGGCGATTTGTTTGTGAGGATGGATATGCCTATTATTACGGCAATGATATATACAATAATCTTTGTTATTTGCAGGAATCCTTTTATGGGCCTGTCGTGATACTTGCTGTTTGTGTATGCCGACTCTCCTATGGAATTGAGCAGGGCGTTGAACGACATAACCACCGCCACAATAAAGTATATCCACACAAGGTGCTCGATGTAGTGCAGTGTTATTGGCTTGCCTATTATCGTTACGGGGAGCAACGTGTTTATTATTATTGGAGGAATGAGGTGCGCCATCTTGTGCAGCGCGCCATACTTCACCATTTTGGCCAGCAGGGTGCGCTGCTTGCGAGCAAGCATACGTTTGGTTATCCCTGTGGTTATGCGGTATATGATAAATGTGATACTTGCTGCTATTACGACAATTACAGCGAGAGATATGATGGTGTCGAAACGGTTGAGAACATCGCCGGGTATGCCGGTGTGCGATAGCAAATCCATTATCCAACCGGTGGCTGTTTTGGTTATATTTTCGTTCATAGTGCTCTGTTTATAGTAAAACATAGGCACTGCTTTTTTGTTTTACGCAAAACAAAAAAGGTGGCAAGCAGTGCTTGCCACCTTCGTATTTATATGTGAGCGTTTCTTACATCTCCTCAACAGCTGCCTGAGCAGCAGCCAAACGTGCGATAGGCACGCGGAAGGGTGAACAAGAAACATAGTTCAAACCTACTCTGTGGCAGAACTTAACCGACTCGGGCTCACCACCGTGTTCACCGCAGATACCGCACTTGAGGTCGGGGTTCACCGAACGGCCCTTTGTAGTAGCCATCTCAACGAGCTGGCCTACACCGGTCTGGTCGAGTACCTGGAAGGGGTCGTTCTTCAAAATCTTCTTGCGCAAGTAGATGGGCAAGAATGAGTTAACGTCGTCACGAGAGTAACCGAAGGTCATCTGTGTCAAGTCGTTTGTACCGAATGAGAAGAACTGAGCCTGCTGTGCAATCTGGTCGGCTGTGAGAGCTGCGCGAGGAATCTCAATCATTGTACCGATTGTGTACTCTACGCTGTCGCCCTCAGCTGCGAACAATGCGTTGGCTGCCTCGATGATGGCGTTCTTCTGCTCCTCGAACTCGTTGATGATACCTACGAGGGGAACCATAATCTCGGGGTAGATAACCTTGCCCTCTTTCTTCAACTCGAGAGCAGCGCCCAAGATGGCTGTTGTCTGCATTCTTGTAATCTCGGGATAGGTGTTACCCAAACGGCAACCGCGGTGGCCGAGCATCGGGTTGAACTCCTCCAAAGACTTAACGCGACGCTGAACAGCCTCTACGCTCTTGCCCATAGCCTCGGCAAGCATCTGCTGGCCTTTTGCATCGTGGGGAACGAACTCGTGGAGAGGGGGATCCAAAAGACGTACGGTTACGTGCAAGCCCTCCATAGCCTTGAAGATACCAACGAAGTCGGCCTTCTGGAAGGGGAGCAGCTTGTCGAGAGCCACCTGGCGCTCCTTAACTGTCTCGGCAAGAATCATCTCGCGCATTGCCTTAATCTTCTCGCCCTCGAAGAACATATGCTCTGTACGGCAGAGACCGATACCGATGGCACCGAAGTTGCGTGCAACCTGTGCACCGTGGGGAGTATCGGCGTTGGTGCGAACACCCAAACGTGCATATTTGTCGCAAATCTCCATCAACTCTGCGAAGTCGCCGCTGAGCTCGGGAGCCTTTGTATTTACTTTACCCTCGATAACCTGGCCTGTAGAACCGTTCAATGAGATGTAGTCGCCCTCGTTGAATACGGTGCCGTCTACTGTCAATGTACGTTTCTTGTAGTCGATAACCAATGTACCTGCACCCGATACACAGCACTTACCCATACCACGGGCAACTACGGCTGCGTGAGAGGTCATACCACCGCGAGCGGTGAGGATACCCTCGGCTGCTGCCATACCTGCGAGGTCCTCGGGAGAGGTCTCGATACGTACGAGAACCACTTTCTCACCGTCCTCGTGCCATTTGGCAGCGTCGTCGGCAAAGAATACGATGCGGCCAGTTGCAGCACCGGGAGATGCGGGAAGACCATTGGCGATAACCTTAGCCTTTGCAAGAGCAGCTGTGTCGAATACGGGGTGCAAGAGCTCGTTGAGCTTCTCGGGCTCCATACGTTTCAAAACTGTCTTGTCATCGATGATACCGTCGCGGTAGAAGTCCATTGCGATTTTTACCATCGCTGCACCGGTACGTTTACCGTTACGTGTCTGCAAGAACCAGAGTTTGCCCTCCTGAACGGTGAACTCCATATCCTGCATATCTTTGTAGTGGTCCTCCAAACGTGTCTGGATGGCATCGAGCTCCTTGTAAATCTCGGGCATTGCCTCCTCCATAGAGGGGTATTTAGATGCACGCTCCTCCTCGCTGATGTTCTGCAATGCAGCCCAACGCTGAGAACCAATCTTTGTAATCTGCTGAGGTGTGCGGATACCTGCAACAACGTCCTCACCCTGTGCGTTGATAAGATACTCTCCGTTGAAGAGGTTCTCACCTGTAGCGGCATCGCGTGAGAAGCAAACACCGGTAGCCGATGTGTCGCCCATATTACCGAATACCATAGCCTGAACCGAAACGGCTGTTCCCCACTCATCGGGAATTTTCTCCATACGACGATAAAGGATAGCGCGCTCGTTGTTCCAAGACTCAAACACAGCGCAAACAGCACCCCAAAGCTGCTCGTAAGCGTCGGTGGGGAAGTCTTTGCCTGTCTGTGCCTTTACGGCAGCCTTGAACTTCTTAACAAGCTCCTGCAAAGCCTCTACGCTGAGGTCTTTGTCGAGAACAACACCCTGCTCCTCTTTCACCTTCTCGATGATAGCCTCAAACGGGTCGATCTCCTCTTTGCTTGTGGGTTTCATACCAAGAACCACGTCGCCGTACATCTGCACGAAACGACGATAAGAGTCCCACGCGAATTTGGGGTTACCTGTTTTTGCGGCAAGGCCCTCAACTACCGTGTCGTTAAGACCGAGGTTGAGGATTGTGTCCATCATACCGGGCATTGAAGCACGGGCACCTGAACGTACCGAAACCAACAGGGGGTTTGCAGGGTCGCCGAATGTCGAGTTCATCAATGTCTCGATGTTCTTAACTGCGGCCTGAACCTCTGTTTTCAGAAGCTCGATAACCTGCTCTCTGCCAAGTTTGTAGTACTCGTTACAAACGTCGGTTGTAATGGTAAATCCGGGAGGAACGGGAATGCCGATAAGGTTCATTTCTGCCAAGTTGGCACCTTTACCTCCTAACAAATTTCTCATTGACGCATTACCTTCAGCAAGACCGTTACCAAAGGTATAGACTCTTTTGTCTGCCATAAATTTTTTGAGTTTATTGTTTGTTGATAAATAAAAATATGTAACTGATTCACTTTCTCTGTTGGGAATGGGCTTTTGTGTCCACACTCCTAACTAATTTGCAAATATAAGAAAAATGTTTGTATTGCGAAATTTCTTACCTAAAATATCGCTACAGATATTAAAATTTTAAGTTATTGTGTTAAAAATGCCGATAATCGGGAAATTAGATGTAATTTTGCCGATAGTGAGAAATATGCGACAAAATGGCAAGAAAGAAAAAAGAGCTCCCATTGCTGGAGCAGATAGAGATAACAGGCGTGGCAGCCGAGGGTAAAGCGCTGGCGCGTGTGAATGATATGGTGGTGTTTGTGCCCTATGTGGTACCCGGCGATGTGGTCGATTTGCAGGTAAGGCGCAAGAAACACAGTTATGCCGAGGCCGAGGCTGTGAAATTCCACACATATTCCTCCGAGCGTGCCACACCCTTCTGCAAACACTATGGTGTGTGCGGCGGTTGCAAATGGCAGTGCCTGGCCTACGAACATCAGCTTAAATACAAGCAGCAGCAGGTGGTGGATGCTCTCACCCGCATAGGCAAGGTGGAACTGCCCGATGTGATGCCGATATTGGGCTCGGAAAATACCCGTGCCTATAGAAACAAGCTCGAATTTACATTTAGCAACAAGCGTTGGCTCACCTGGGAAGAGGTGGCGCAGGGCGTGTCGTATGATAATATGGATGCCCTTGGCTTCCACATCCCCGGTGCATTCGACAAGGTGCTCGACATAGAGGAGTGTGCCCTTATGGGCGACTTGAACAACCGCCTGCGCAACGCAATAAGGAATTTCGCCCACAGCGAGGGCGTGCCTTTCTTCGACTTGCGCTCGCAGACGGGCGTGTTGCGTAACATTATGTTGCGTACCTCCACCACAGGCGAGGTTATGCTGCTCCTGCAGGCCAAGGTAACCACCGACGAGGAGATGGCGCAGCTTGAAAAAGTGCTTGCTTTCGTGGGCGATACTTTCCCCGAGGTTACCTCGTTGCTCTATGTGATAAACAACAAGTGCAACGACACATTCGGCGACCTTGAGGTGCACACCTTCAAAGGTACGGATGTCATTTACGAGGAGATGGAGGGGCTGCGTTTCAAGGTGGGCCCGAAATCTTTCTACCAGACAAACAGCGCGCAGGCATACAACCTATATAAAGTGGCACGCGACTTTGCGGCGCTCACAGGTGAAGAGGTGGTTTACGACCTCTATACCGGCACCGGCACCATTGCCAATTTTGTGGCCGGCAAGGCAAAAAAGGTGGTCGGCATAGAGTATGTCGAGGATGCCATCATAGATGCGCGTGTGAATGCGGAGCTTAACGGTTACGACAATCTCACTTTCTTTGCGGGCGATATGAAGGATATTCTCACCCGCGAGTTTATAGACGCACACGGCCGCCCCGATGTGATAATCACCGACCCTCCGCGCGCCGGTATGCATAACGACGTGATAGATACAATACTTTTTGCGGCTCCTCGTCGCATAGTGTATGTAAGCTGCAACCCTGCAACCCAGGCACGCGACCTTTCGCTGCTCGACCGCGACTACAAGGTGACTGCCGTGCAGCCTGTGGATATGTTCCCGCATACGCACCACGTGGAGAATGTTGTTCTGCTCGAAAGAAGATAACCTGCAATCGTAAATATTCATAAATATATATGCGAAGAAATATAAAGAGCCTGCTCACTTTCAAGGTGACCGAAGAGGCTCAGCTCATAACATTTTTGATGGAGAAGATGCACGGCATAAGCCGTAACCGTGCAAAGGCGCTTTTGACCAACCGCGTGGTGCTGGTCGACAATATAATCACCACCCACCCGCTCACCGAGTTGAAACCGGGGCAGGTGGTGCAACTCGACCGTTCCAAGCATAAGATGTCATTCCATAGCAACAGCCTCGACATTGTATATGAGGACCCCTATCTGCTTATCATCGACAAGCACGCAGGCTTGCTCTCAATGAGCAACAATACCCGTCAGGAGACGGTGCAGACAGTGCTCAACCGCTACCTGGAAAAGGGTGGTGGCCGCAATACGTCGCATCTTGTACACCGCCTCGACCGCGACACGTCGGGCCTTATGGTCTATGCCAAGGATATAAAGACGCAGCAGAACCTCGTTGAGGGTTGGCAGCAGCTTGTTACCGACCGCCGCTATGTGGCGCTGGTGCAGGGCACGTTCGAAAACAAGCAGGGCAAAATAGAGTCCTGGCTCACCGAGGACAAGCGCTTTGTCACACACTCAAGCCCCGTGGATAATGGCGGTAAATTTGCCGTTACCAAGTACAATGTGCTGGAGGAGGGCGGTGGTTACTCTCTTGTGGAGTGCGAATTGCTCACCGGCCGTAAAAACCAGATTCGCGTGCATATGGCAGAACTCGGACACCCTGTGGTGGGCGACCATAAATATGGAAGCACCGACGATCCCATACGCCGCCTTGGTCTGCACGCATATATGCTCTGTTTTCGTCATCCCGTGAATGGCAAACATATGCGTTTTGAAACACCCGTGCCTGCCTGCTTCGAAAAATGCTTGAATGGTAAAAAATAATCATAGATATCTGCTTCTGCCCGCATTGCTGCTGTCGGTCACTCTATTGTCGGCAGCCGAGACGCGTGAGCCAGTGCTTGCCGATACCGTTTTTGTGTTTAAGAAGATGCCTGCCGACACGGTTGTGGCAAAAAAGCAGTCAAAACCATTGCCAAAGAAAAAACGGGCAGCTGCAAAGAGTGGTAATGCCAAGAAAAAGGTTGTAAAAAAAGGTGTTAAGCCCAAACAGGTAAAGCAGAAGAATGACTCTGTGAAATATACCCCGATACGCTATTCGCTGGGCGACCGCGTGCTGATGCGTGGCGATTCCGGTGCCGATGTCAAGAAACTCGCCGAGATAATGGTGAGGCATCTTTATATGGAAGAGACCGCGGTGCCATATACCAAAAGCGGCCAGGTGCTTTACGACGGCGAACTGCTGCGCGCTGTAAAACTTTTTCAAAAAGTGTCGGGCCTGTACGATGATGGTATAGTAGGGGAGACCACCATCAAGGCTCTGCGAAAAATACATAGGTGGCGACGTACATCGCATTGAAACAATGAGGCTGACTAAAAAGTATTTTTTTAGCAGCCTCATTGTTAGGGAGATGAATAAAAAGATGTAGTTTAAGGCTTGCGCAGCCTGAAAAACCGCAGTTTACTTGGCGTAAATGAGGATTTTGAAGGCAAGCGTAACGCAAAAATACACTTTTTAGTCATCTTCTTTTGTTTTAGCAGATGGATATCTTTTCTTTCATTCCCTTAATATAAATTCCAGGTCTTTTTGTCTATGGTGCTCTCCACGGCATTCTCTAAATTGTCCTTCAGGTTGCAGAAGAAATCTATGCCTGTGCGCTCCTCAAGATCGTCTATCGTAATTGCATAGTCCATTACCGTGCCGGGCAGGCTGCTTTTGTGCTCCATCCAGAATGCTATGCCATAGTAGTTGTTGCCTTTCAGGCGCAGAAGTGCCATAAAGTAGTATTTGGGCACTGTGGGGCAGGTACCTTTGCTTGTGTATTGCCCCTCGGCAATGGTGCCGCCCTTTACCACGTATAGCGTGTCGGCAAAATTGGGGTTGCAGCCCCAACCGCTTCCCTTTTCGTTAATTTTGTATTCAAGGTCGTTCCAAAGCCCTGTGTTGAATCTGCCTATTTGCGGCGACATATTTGACATGTAGAACGTTTGTTCATTGGCCTCGCGCGAATATACACGGTCGTACGATGCTACAAGGTGCCCGCGCTGGTAGCCGTTGCCGTTTATCTGTTGCTTTGTCATTGTATACTCGCCCAAGAAGTCGGGGTCGGCTTGGAAATTATCGCTGCGGCCTACGTTCTTTGCGCGGTTGCTTTCGTTGAACGTAAATGCCACCCAGCGGGAGTGTTGGCGCTCGCTGTTGAACGATATGCTGTAGGTGATGTTCTCTTCGCCATTTACCGTTGTGGTGCGCGACAAAAAGTAGTCGTCGTCGTTCAGGCGTGGCATCTCTATGCGGTATGCATATCTTTCGCCGCCGGTGTTGGCGTTTATATTGGTGTAGTCGGGGCTGGTTTCGCTCCCGCCCGGGGTTGCATCGTCGCTGCCGCAGCCTGCTATGATTGCAGCCAATAGTATGCCGAATAGTATCTTTGTTATCTTCATTCTTTATAGTGACGCACGCGGTGGCCGGTGTTGCCCTTTGTATGCGGCTATTTTGTTTTTACATTAAAAAAGGTGTATCAATGCAAGCATCAATACACCTATATTATATTTGTAATCCCTTAATTACTTCTTGATTTTAGCGTAGCGGCTCATAAACTTATCTACGCGACCTGCTGTATCCACAAGTTTGGCTTTACCTGTGTAGAAGGGGTGAGAAGTGTTAGAAATCTCAAGTTTAACAAGGGGATAGGTCTCGCCCTCGAACTCGATAGTCTCCTTGGTGTTGCAAGTTGACTGTGAAAGGAAACAATCGCCGTTTGACATATCTTTGAATACTACGGGGCGATATCCTGCGGGATGAATGTCTTTTTTCATTATCGTAATTGTTTTAATTTTTTTAATTTGCTGGTAACAAAAAATGTGTGTAATGGCTTTCGAGGTGCAAAGGTAGTATATTTGCTTTAATTAGCAAAATTTTTGTACCTCTTTTTTGTGGGTTTTATTTATGATAATATTATTGATTCGTTTTTCTTTGCAACTCACGTAGGCCAATGTCCAACGTTTTACTCTACATAAAGCACCAAGCCTTTCAGATACTCACCCTCGGGGTGATATATATTCACGGGGTGGTCGGCGGGCTGTGTCAACTGGTGCAGAATGCGCACGTTGCGTTTTGCCATAGCTGCGGCGGTGAACACGGCGGTGCGGAAATTCTCCTTGCTCACCACCTGTGAACAGGAGAATGTGAACAATATGCCGCCGGGTTGAATCTTTTCAAGCGCCTTTGCGTTGAGGCGGCGGTAGCCTATGAGGGCGTTGCGCAGCGAGTCGCGGTGCTTGGCAAATGCCGGGGGGTCCAGGATTATGAGGTCGTAGTTGCTGCCCATACGCTCAAGGTAATCGAATGCGTCTTCGGCAAATGCGGCGTGGCGTGTGTCGTCGGGGAAATTGATTGCCACGTTGGCGTTTGTGAGGTCTATGGCTTTGGCCGAGCTGTCAACCGAGTGCACAACCTCGGCGCCGCCACGCAGGGCATATATGCTGAAACCGCCTGTGTAGCAGAACATATTAAGCAGTTTGCGGCCTTTGGCATATTTTTCGAGCAGCGAACGGTTCTCGCGCTGGTCCACAAAAAAACCGGTCTTTTGTCCGCGCACCCAGTCGATGTGGAATTTAAGCCCATATTCGGTTGATATGTTGCTTGCGTTGCCACCCATTATGTAGCCGTTCTCCTTGCTTATGTCGGCCTTGTAGGGTAGTGTGGTTTCCGATTTGTAGTAGATGTTCTTGAGCTTGTCGCCAAGTACGCTCTTGAGCGCTTCGGCAACATCGTGGCGGTTCACGTGCATACCCACGCTGTGTGCCTGCATCACGGCTGTTTCCCCATAGATGTCTATGATGAGGCCGGGGAGGCAGTCGCCCTCGCCGTGTACAAGACGGTAGGTGTCGTTGTCGGGGCGCGATGCCACTCCCGTGCTGCGGCGCAGGTCGTATGCGGTGGCTATGCGGCGGTGCCAAAAGGCTTGGTCTATCGGTTCATCCTCAAATGTGAGTACGCGCACTGCTATGCTGCCCACCTGCACGTGTCCGCGTGCAATGAATTCGCCGTCGTTGGTATAAACGGTTACTATTTCGCCCTCTTCGGGCTTGCCGTTTATGCGTTGGATGGCTCCCGAGAAT
Organism: Bacteroidaceae bacterium; assembly: GCA_017503645.1. GTDB lineage: Bacteria > Bacteroidota > Bacteroidia > Bacteroidales > Bacteroidaceae > HGM04593. The sequence continues at coordinate 21,070 of JAFVSR010000034.1, forward strand.
ATCCACGGGTGAAAGCGTTTGAGCGACTCTTCTTTGCCGCGTTTGAGAATTACCGATTTTTCCATTTTAATGCTTTATCTTGTTCTTGTCTGTTCTAATTTTTCGTATATCTTTAGGCAGGCCCACGCATCGGTGGCTGCATATAGTTTCTGCTTGTCGGTGAGCACGTCTTTTTCCCAATTGGTGAGTTGCTGGCTCTTGGAAATCTTTTCGCCAAAGATTATCGCATATATCTTTTGCAGGCTCATCTCCTCTATACCAAAACGGCCTACGTGCTTTTGCAGGTCGAAAAAACCACCTGCCTTGAAGCGGCGACGGCGTGCGAGTGCCTGGTAATCGTCGTGCAACGATACACCCACCTTGGTTATTTCGGGGTTTTCGAGAAAAGCAATCAGTGAGTCGGGCAGCCCTGTGCGGCACAGCCTTATCAGAAAGCAGGTGTCGGCAGTGGATAGCTGCAGCAGTGACACGTTGTACTGCACCCCCTTGCGGAACGAAGGGCGTGTTTCGGTGTCTATTCCCACAATACACTCCTTGCCAAGTGCCTTCATAGCCTTGTCTACATCGGCTGCTGTGTCAATCGTTATGATGCGGCCGGGGTATAGCACTATGGGCATCTGGTTTATTTCGCTCTTCTCTATGTGTGAATTAAAAATTGTCATCCTCGCTGTAATCGTCGTCGGGGTTTATGTTGTATGCAATGTCGTGCAGGGCACGCTGAGTGTTTACCAGGCGCTGCCCCCAATATCGACGGAAATTCTCTTTGCAGTCGATGATGGCATCGTGCATCGTTTCATTTATTCCCACCCTGAAAAGGCATACAAAATTCTTTACATCCTGATAGATGTCGGCAAGGTCCTCCGATATGTTTTTTGTAATAGGGGTGTCGCTGTATTTCATCTCCTCGACAAATACATCGAGATAGGTGTCCTTTTCGGCCAGGAGGTCGCTGAGCGATATGCGCAGAACCTCGTAGCTGTCCTCCGATACGAAGTCCTCGAGCTCCTCTTCGCTGAAGCGTTCCTCCTCTGCGGGAAGCATCTGCGCCTTAAGGTACAGCAGTGGCAGAATTTTTAACATTGTGTCAACGAATTCTTTACGGCTGTGCTCGCCTGCACGCTCAAGGTAACTGCAAAATTCTGCGGCCACGGTTACAAACTCCACCGTGTTGCGCATAAATACTATATCTCTGCTCTCTTCCATTTCTGTTTTTGTGAATTTGCCGCGAAGTTACAAAAAAATAGTGTAGCAGAGGGATAAGGGTATCTATTTTTTTTATATCTTCGCAAAGTTTACGCACGTATAGTATATAGCAATTATTTTTTTCAGTTTCTACCGCATAAATTTATGGCCAAGAAAAATAACACACAAAATAAGAAACCATCGTTCCTGCAAAGAGTGAAGTTTATTGCAGCCAATCCCACGCTGCGTTTTATGTTGGGGCTGCTTATGGGAGCAGTGGCAATTTTCCTCTGCAGTTCGTTCCTGTCGTTCTTTTCGTCGGGTGGTGCCGACCAAAGCACCATAGATGCCGCCGCTGCTGCTGTGGCCGATGCCGATGCGAGCGTGCAGAATACGTCGGGCAGGGGTGGCGCCATAGTTGCAGACTATTTAGTGAACGGCTGCTTCGGTTGGTCGTCGGTGCTGCTGATACCCCTGTTTGTGGGTGCTATGCTGCGCCTTATGGATATATATCGCCCCAATCTGCTCAAATGGTTCTTTATGGCAGTCTTTGGCATTGTGTGGGGTTCGGTGTTCTTTGCGTTCGCGCTTGGCTCTCTCTTCGAGGGTAGTTTTATGTCGCCCGGCGGCCGTCACGGCGAAACGGTGGCTGCTTGGTTGCAGGCGCAGATAGGTGTTGTTGGGGCGGTGCTTGTGCTTGCGCTCACCCTGATAGCCTTTATGACCTATGTCACCCGCGATACCATCACTTGGTTGCAAAAATTCTTCTCGTTCAGTTTTATTCCCAAACCCAATGCTTCCGTTGCGGGTGAGGATGATGGCGACGAAGAGGATGACACTATGGTTGAAGAGGAGCCTGCTCCCAAGGTTATAGAATTTGCCGGTGAGGATGCTGCCGATAAATCGCCCGAGTATCCTGCCGAAGGCGACGATTTTAGTGTGGATGTGGCCGCTGATGAAGATGTAGTGGATGATGAAACTGTGGAGCCGGCCGAGGAACTCGCAAATGAGGATGATGCGGCTGCTGCCTTTGACAAAATGTCGGCTAAAATAGCGGCAGAGGCAGGTGGCAACGAATTGACAATGGAGGTGCAGAGTGCCGAGGGCGACGATGATATGGGTGGCAAAATGTTGCGCCCCATAAATCCCAAAGACGAACTAAGCTACTATAAACCGCCCACCATAGATTTGCTCGATAAATATGAGCAGGCTGCCCAATCGATAGATATGAACGAGCAGCAGGCCAATAAAAATAAAATCGTAGAGGTGCTACGCAATTTCGATATAGAGATAAGCTCCATTAAAGCAACCGTAGGCCCCACAATCACGCTTTACGAGATTACCCCTGCCCCGGGCGTGCGCATTGGCAAGATAAAGAATCTCGAGGATGATATAGCAATGAGCCTTGCTGCGCTCTGTATTCGTATCATTGCACCTATCCCCGGTAAGGGTACCGTGGGTATCGAGGTGCCCAATGCTCACAAGCAGATTGTGCCTATGGCATCGCTGCTCAACAGCCGCAAATACAAAGAGACAGATATGGCACTGCCACTTGCGCTCGGAAAGACCATATCCAATGAGGTGTTTATGGTGGATATGGCAAAAATGCCCCACCTGCTTGTTGCAGGTGCCACAGGTATGGGTAAATCGGTGGGCTTGAATGCTATCATCACATCGCTGCTCTACAAGATGCACCCCGCCTATTTGAAATTTGTGATGGTGGACCCCAAGATGGTGGAACTTAGCCTTTACAACGTGCTCGAGAAGCACTTCCTTGCAAAATTAGAGGGCGAGGACGAGCCCATTATCACCGATGTGAACAAAGTGGTGCGCACGCTCAAGTCGCTCTGCGTGGAGATGGACAGCCGCTACCGCCTGTTGCAGATGGCTATGGTACGCTCGGTAAAGGAGTATAACGAGAAATTTTTGAATAAAGAGTTATTACCAACCAAAGGCCACCGCTTTATGCCCTACATTGTGGTTATCATAGACGAGTATGGCGACCTTATGATGACTGCGGGCCGCGAGGTGGAGCAACCCATTGCCCGCATTGCCCAAAAGGCGCGCGCCGTGGGTATTCATATGATTATAGCCACACAGCGCCCCACAACAAATATCATTACAGGTACCATTAAGGCGAACTTCCCTGCCCGTATGGCTTTCCGCGTGATATCGGTAATCGACTCCCGTACCATACTCGACCGTCAGGGTGCCAACCAGCTGCAGGGGCGCGGCGATATGCTCTTCCTTGCCGGCAACGACCCCGTGCGTGTGCAGTGCGCACTTGTTGAAACAAAGGAGGTGGAGCGCGTTTGTGCCCATATAGCAAAACAGCAGGGCTATCCCACGGCATACATCCTGCCCGAACCCGACGAGGTTCCTGCCGATGGCGGTGGCGGTTCGCGTGGCGAATTGTCGTCGGACAAACTCGACCCGCTCTTTGCCGATGCGGCGCGCATTGTGGTTATTCACCAACAGGGCTCAACATCGCTCATACAGCGTAAACTCAACGTGGGCTTCAACCGTGCAGGTCGTATAATGGACCAGCTGTGCCAAACAGGGCTTGTGGGTGAGCAGGAGGGTAGTAAACCCCGTCAGGTGCTATGCGCCGACGAGGCCGATTTGGAGTTCCGCCTTAAGCAATTGATGCACTAATATATTTAAGGAATTTGTAGTATGAAAAAAACAATATTATCGTTTCTGCTCTTTCTCCCCTTGCTGCTGTGCGCGCAGGGTAACAATGCAGTGGCATTACTCGAAAATGCAATAAAGAAGATAGAGGCCGATGCCGCTGTGCAGATGACCTTCTCATATAGCGTGTATGACGCGGGTGGCACTGAACAATTTTCCGACGATGGCAGCCTCAAACTCGATGGCGGACGCTACGCTCTTTTGCTCTCGCCTATGAAGCTGTGGTGCGATGGTCAAACGCAGTGGAGTTATATGGCACAGGTTAATGAGGTATATATTACCGATGCCGACAGCCAGGAGGCGCAGATTTACAACCCCGTATATCTTATGGGGCTGTATAAAAAAGGTTACACCTGCTCGGTGGAAAGTGTGGGCGGCAAAAATGTTATAACCTTGCAGGCTTGTGAAGAGCAGGACTTTGACAAGGTGATATTGTCGTTGGATGCAAAGACATCGCAGCCCGTTGCAATGTGCATTTTTGTAGATGGGCAGGGATATACAACGGTGGATGTTACAAGCTATAAGAGCGGTTATGATTTTGATAGTCGCGTTTATACCTGCCCGTTGGAGGACTTTCCCACAGCCGAAATTGTTGATATGAGATAAACTAAATTATATAATTATGGAAAAAACTAAATGCTTGGTTATTGGTTCCGGTCCTGCCGGATACACAGCGGCTATCTATGCGTCGCGTGCTAATTTGTCGCCCGTGCTCATCGAGGGCATTCAGCCCGGTGGTCAGCTCACACAGACAACTGTTATTGAAAACTTCCCCGGCTTCCCTCAGGGAATCACCGGCCCCGAACTTATGGATAATATGCGCAAGCAGGCTGTGAACGTGGGGGCCGACGTGCGCTCGGGCAGCGTGGTGGATGTGGATTTCGAAACAATGCCCTACAAGGTGACACTTGATAATGGTACCGAAATTGAGGCCGAAACCGTAATCATTGCCACAGGTGCTGCGGCAAAATATCTTGGATTATCCGACGAAATAAAATATCAGGGTATGGGTGTGAGCGCCTGTGCCACTTGCGACGGTTTCTTCTATCGCAAGAAGGTGGTAGCCGTTGTGGGCGGTGGCGACACTGCTTGCGAAGAGGCCAACTATCTTGCTTCGCTTGCAGCTAAGGTCTATCTTATTGTTCGCAAACCCTATCTGCGCGCTTCAAAGGCAATGCAGGACAGAACGCTTGCCAACCCCAAAATCGAGGTGCTCTTTGAGCATAACACCGTTGGCCTCTTTGGTGAGGATGGTGTTGAAGGTGTACACCTTGTAAAGCGCAAGGGTCAGCCCGACGAGAAATATTACGACATTGCCATCGACGGCTTCTTCCTTGCCATAGGTCACAAGCCTAACAGCGACATCTTCAAGAAGTATCTCAAAACCGACGAAACAGGCTATTTCGTGCCTGCCGATTGCAGTGGTGTGAAAACTCTTGTACCCGGTGTATTTGTGGCAGGCGATGTTGCCGATCCTCATTACCGTCAGGCAATAAACGCTGCGGCAAGTGGTTGCCGTGCGGCTATGGAGGCCGAGCGCTATCTGTCCAACAAAGAGGCTTGATGCTTAAATCGCTGCATTGTAATGTGTGAGCTTTCGCCCTTGTATCCGCTTCTCTTTGAGAATAATTTCCGCACGGTGGTGTGGGGCGGTAATCGACTGAAGCCTATGAAAGGGCTTCAGTCCGATGATGAATGCATAGGAGAGAGCTGGGAGGTGAGTGCTGTGTCCGGGATGGAGTCCGTGGTGAAGAACGGGCCGTTGGCGGGTGTTTCGTTGGCTGCTATAGTGGAGCGCTACAAAGAACTTCTGCTTGGCAATGCTGTGTATGAAAAGTATGGTACTCTCTTTCCTGTACTTGTGAAATATATAGATGCCGTGCAAGACCTTTCGGTTCAAGTGCATCCCGACGACGCGCTTGCGGGGGAACGCCACGGCTGTTTTGGCAAGAGCGAAATGTGGTATGTGATAAGCGCCACTGCCGGCGCTTATCTCTATTCCGGTTTCAACCAGCCTATTTCGCGTTACGAATATGAAAAGCGGGTGGAGGATGGTAGTATATGCGAGGTCCTCCAACAGCACGAGGTTAAGGCCGGCGATTGCTTCTACATACCTTCGGGGCGTGTTCACGCAATATGCGGCGGTATTCTTATTGCCGAAATACAACAAAGCTCCGATATAACATACCGCATATTCGATTACAACCGCCCCGGGCTCGACGGCAAGTTGCGCCGCCTGCATATACAGGAGGCGAAAGATGCAATAGATTTCAAGGTGTACGACCAATACAGGGTGTGCTACGAGAACCGCATAAATAAGCCTGTACCGCTTGTGGTGAACCGCTTCTTTGTGGTGAAGATTCTTGAGGTGGATAGGGCATTCCATCGCAAACTCTACAAATACGACTCCTTTATAATATATATGTGCGTGGAGGGCGATTGTACCATAAGAATAAGAAGCACCGAGGGGTATGAAAAGGGTGCAATGCCTGCAGAGCAGCACAGAGTGGTGCGCCTTACGCAAGGCAACAGCTGCCTGGTACCCGCTTCGTGTGCCGACTTTGATGTTACACCCAACAACGAGGCGGGAATCACCAAACTGCTCGAGGTGTATATCGACAATAAGAATTTTGAGTAAAAAATAGGCAAAAAGTTTCTTGCAGATAAAAATTATTGCTATCTTTGCAGCCGATTTAGTCCGCAGGGGTTGAAGAAGATGGGCTCACGAAGAGCACACACCTCACGGAAATCACAATAAAAGCTATAATTTAATGTACGCAATTGTTGAGATTAACGGACAGCAGTTCAAGGCAGAGGCCGGCAAGAAGCTGTACGTGCACCACATCAAGGGTGCTCAGAATGACACAACAGTGGAGTTTGACCGCGTGTTGTTGTTGGATAATGAAGGCGCAATCACAGTGGGTGCTCCTACTGTAGAGGGTGCAAAAGTGGTTTGCTATATTGGCAATGTTCGTGAGATGAAGCAGACTCGTAAGTCAAAAGACGGTCAGAACATCGTTACTACACGCACTATCGACCCCACTTTGGTTAAGGGTGATAAGGTGTTGGTATTCCACAAACGTCGCCGCAAAGGTTACCGTAAATTGAACGGTCATCGTCAGCAGTTCACAGAGTTAGTTGTTAAAGAAATTATCGGTTAATTTTTAAAAGAAAAGTATTATGGCACATAAGAAAGGTGTTGGTAGTTCAAAGAACGGCCGCGAGTCAGCAAGCCAGAGATTAGGTGTTAAAATCTGGGGTGGCCAGGTATGCAAAGCCGGTAATATCATCGTTCGTCAGCGTGGTACAGTACACAATCCCGGTGCAAACATCGGTATGGGTAGCGACCACACTCTTTACGCGTTGGTTGACGGCGTAGTTACTTTCAAGCGTGGCAAGAACGACAAGAGCTATGTTTCTGTTGTTCCCGTAGCTGAGAATAACTAATAAATCATTTATCCAAGATAAAATGGAGATAACCGCGGTTATCTCCATTTTTTTTAGGCAATAATATAGCAGTTGACCCACAATTTAAGGGTTGACTGCTCTTTTTATCTAGTAATCAATCAAAATTCATCGGAAATTGATGTGTACTCTTTTCTAAGACCTTTTGCTTCAAGGTGTATGCTACCACGTTCTGTTCTCATCAAGTTGGCATGTAAGAAATTATCATAATCAAGTGGTATGTTTATTATAACAGAACCTTTGGTTTGTAATTCATTTGCAGCAGCCCTCCATTTATTGACATTATTCCAACCTTCTTTGTTGTTATTGGTAAGGTTTATCTGAAAATCTTCCTTTAATATCTTATTGACAGACTCCTTGATGATTTGATGTAAATCACTTTCAGTTAGTCTTATTACTTGCTTTTTCATATCCTTTTTTGTTTTATATTCTTTATTTTCATTAATTGGATTTCTAGAAATACGAACTTGTGGCGGACTACATTTATTTGTTGTATCTTTATATTGTCCTTCATTTATGTCCTTAATTGATTGTATTATTAACTTTTCATATTGAGGTGTTAGAAATTGTGGATTACCTTGAAGATTATACACATATTCATTAACCTTGATTGGTTTTTTACGTAACCTTTTTAACGTAAGACATTCCACTTCATTAAAAGTAACTTCGGTATCTTCAAATACAATACTCACAATTGGTAATCCTTTCCTTTTAGGATTCTTTTCTAATATATCATCTCATACATATAGTCTTGTACAGTGATTAGACAATCTCACTAATGTGTCACCTATCTGAGTGTAATATGAATCCTTTTCTTCCGTTGCTGGTACTCTGAATTGTACATACTGCAAAACTTTCTTAATTATCTCTCTTGAAAATGCCATATATTTCATTTATTTATTATAAATATTTCTATTTTTGCAAAAAATAGAAATATGGAAATAAAACGTGATAATTTTAGATTTAATAGGATTATTAATCCAAGCAATGTCATTGAAGAATCAACATTGTTTTATATGGAACAAAACGATATAGACGATGATGATATTGTTTGTGGTGAACAAATTGAGGGTGGTGATAATATAATTGTACTTCAAAATATAACAGAACCGTACCAAGGTGAACGTTATTGTTATTTAAAAACTAATACTATTATTGGTGGTGATGGACACACAAAATTGATTACTATAAACAAAATTATCGTTGATAAGAATTTAATTAATCAGAGCTTATTTTTTAATATTTTCAAAATCTTATTACAACAAGAAGAAAACGAATATAATAATAGAATAATGTTAACAACAAGGTTTAACGAATGCTTCAAAAACAGAGTGGTTGATATTGCCAATTCAATTTCAAATCGCATTTGTGAAATGTACTCCTTTACATCTGATTTGAATCCAAGTTTTATTATACCATAAATACAACTATTTCTGACTATAGTTTTTATTTTGGGTCAACTGCTATATTATTGCCTTTTTTTATTTTGTGACGGCTAATTTTTTCTTCATAACTTGTTAAAAACCGCAAAATTAGTTGTATCTTTGTGAGATAGCATAGCGCCGGCCTGCGGCGCGCACACAAGGATATTTAATAAAACATATATATGCTTACACTTAAAGTAATTGCCCAGGACACCGAAAAGGTGATAAAGGGCTTGGAGAAAAAGCATTTCAAGAATGCAAAAGAGGTTGTGGATAAGGTGCTTGCACACGACAAAGAGCGTCGTGCGGCACAGTCGGAACTCGATAACATACTTGCGCAGAACAAGCAGCTTGCAGCGCAAATAGGCAAGTTGATGAAGGAGAAGAATGTCGAAGAGGCCGAAAAGGTAAAGGCACAGGTGGCTGCTCTTAAAGAGACGGCAAAGGAGTTGCAGGAGAAGATGGACACCGCTGCTGCCGATGTTCAGCAGTTGCTCTACACAATCCCTAATCTGCCTTATGACGAGGTACCCGAGGGCGTTTCGGCCGAGGACAACGTAGTTGAAAAGACAGGCGGAATGGAAACTCCCCTGCCCGAGAATGCTCTCCCTCACTGGGAACTCGCAAAGAAATATGACCTCATAGATTTTGATCTCGGTGTTAAAATCACAGGCGCAGGCTTCCCTGTTTACAAAGGCAAGGGTGCGCAGTTGCAGCGTGCACTCATCAATTTCTTCCTCGACGAGGCTCGCAAATCGGGCTACACCGAGGTGATGCCCCCCACCGTGGTGAATGCAGCATCGGGTTATGGTACAGGCCAGTTGCCCGACAAGGAGGGCCAGATGTATCATTGCGGCCTCGACGACCTCTATCTCATTCCCACAGCCGAGGTTCCTGTTACAAATATCTATCGCGATGTTATTCTCGACGAGAAACAGCTCCCCATAAAGAACTGCGCATACACACAATGCTTCCGTCGCGAGGCCGGTTCATACGGTAAAGATGTTCGTGGCCTTAACCGCCTGCACGAATTCTCAAAGATTGAGATTGTGCGCATTGATACTCCCGAGCATAGTAAGGAGTCGCACAAAGAGATGCTCGAGCACGTTGAGGGCCTCTTGAAGAAACTGGAACTCCCTTATCGCATACTGCGCCTTTGCGGTGGCGATATGAGTTTTACCGCAGCCCTCTGCTTCGACTTTGAAGTCTATTCCGAGGCGCAGAAACGTTGGCTCGAGGTAAGCTCGGTATCTAACTTCGACAACTACCAGGCCAACCGCCTTAAATGCCGTTACCGCACAGCCGACAAAAAGACCGAGCTTTGCCACACACTCAACGGCTCGGCGCTTGCCCTGCCCCGTATAGTGGCGGCCCTGCTCGAGAATAACCAGACTCCCGAGGGTATAAGGATTCCTGCGGTGTTGGTTCCTTATTGTGGTTTCGAAATTATAAATTAACTAAAAAGGCATCTGCTGCGTTACGCTCGTTTTTGTAAACGGTCATTTAGGTTCACTAAACTCCCGTTTTCAAAAACATCGCAGGCCCTAAGATGTCATTCCGATGGAGTGCAGCGACGAGGAATCTCAAAAACAGTGCAAAAAAAAGAGATCTCTCACATACGTTATTCGCATAGCTCATCGAAAACCTCTTTTGATTTTTTTCATTAAGGTATGGTCGAGATGACAATTTGTATTTAGTGTAAAATTGTATATAGGCGCCATTATTTGTTTATTAAGAGATAACAAACACAAATATTATGTATAAAATAGTTTCAAAAGAACAATTCTCGGAAAAGGTATTCCGTTTGAGGGTTGAAGCTCCGTTGATTGCGAAAGCATACAGAGCAGGTAACTTTGTAATTGTGAGAGTGGGCGAGAAGGGTGAGCGCATCCCCTTGACAATTGCTCACGCCGACACAGAAAAAGGGCTCATAACACTTGTGATACAGAAAGTGGGCTTGAGCTCGTCGCGTTTGTGCGACCTCAACGAGGGCGATTACATAACCGATGTTGTGGGCCCTCTTGGCCAGGCAACCGAGATTGAGAATTTCGGTACCGTGGTATGCGCCGGCGGTGGTGTGGGTGTGGCACCAATGTTGCCCATCGCAACCGCTCTCAAGAAGGCGGGCAACCGAGTTATTTCGGTGCTTGCAGGCCGTTCGAAAGACCTCATCATCCTTGAAAAAGAGGTGCGCGAGGTGTCCGATGAGGTTATCATAATGACCGACGACGGCTCGTATGGCGATAAGGGCCTTGTTACCGAGGGTATCGAGCGTGTAATAAAGCGCGAGAAGGTTGACCACTGCGTTGCCATCGGTCCCGCAATTATGATGAAATTTGTGTGCAAGCTCACAAAGCAGTACGAAATTCCCACCGTTGTGTCGCTCAACACCATTATGGTGGATGGAACAGGTATGTGCGGTGCCTGCCGTGTAACTGTTGGCGGAAAGACAAAGTTCGTTTGTGTCGATGGCCCCGAGTTCGATGGTCATCAGGTCGATTTCGACGGTATGATGCAGCGTCTTGGCAGTTTCCGCAGCGAGGAGGCCGAGGAGATTCACAAACTCGACAAATGCGAGGCTACAGGCGAGCCCGCAGGCGAGGTGTGTGACCTCACAAGCCGCGATGCCGAGTGGCGTGTGGCCCTGCGCAACAAGATGAAGCCCAAAGAGCGCACAACAATAGAGCGTTGCGAAATGCCCGAGTTGGACCCCGTCTACCGTGCTACAAAATTGCGCGAGGAGGTGAACACCGGCCTCACAAAGGAGATGGCAATGGTGGAGGCACAGCGCTGCCTCGACTGCCCCAACCCTGCCTGTATGGAGGGTTGCCCCGTGAACATCAAGATTCCTTCGTTCATCAAGAATATAGAGCGTGGCGAGTTCGGCAAGGCTGCACAGGTGCTTAAAATGACAAGCTCGTTGCCCGCAGTTTGCGGTCGTGTATGTCCCCAAGAGAAACAGTGCGAGAGCAAGTGTATCCACCTGAAGATGGGGCACAAGGCTGTTGCTATTGGTGCTCTTGAGCGCTTTGCTGCCGACTATGCACGCGAGAATGGCGAAATGGCTGTTCCCGCAGTGGCCCCCTCAAACGGCAAGAAGGTTGCTGTTGTGGGTTCGGGCCCCGCAGGCCTCTCGTTTGCCGGCGATATGGCAAAGCTCGGATATAGTGTAACCGTGTTCGAGGCATTGCACGAAATTGGCGGCGTGCTTAAATATGGTATTCCCGAATTCCGCTTGCCCAATTCAATCGTGGATGTGGAGATAGATACATTGCGCGCAATGGGCGTGGAGTTTGTAAAGGACTGCGTTATTGGTAAAACAATCTCCATTGCACAGTTGCAGGAAGATGGCTATCAGGGTGTCTTTGTGGCATCGGGTGCCGGCCTTCCCAACTTTATGAACATCCCCGGTGAGAACTCCATAAACATTCTCTCGTCTAACGAATACCTCACACGCGTGAACCTTATGGACGCATCGAACCCCGACACCGATACTCCTATGCACATAGGTAAGAGAGTGGCTGTCGTTGGTGGCGGTAACACTGCTATGGACTCTGTGCGCACAGCGTTGCGCTTGGGTGCCGAGCGTGCGATGATTATCTATCGCCGTTCCGAGGCCGAGATGCCTGCCCGTCTTGAGGAGGTTAAGCACGCCAAGGAGGAGGGTGTTGAGTTCCTCACACTGCATAACCCCATCGAGTATATCGCCGATGAGAAGGGTTGCGTGAAGCAGATTGTTCTGCAGAAGATGGAGCTTGGCGAGCCCGACGCTTCGGGCCGTCGTTCGCCTGTACCCATCGAGGGTGCCATTGAGACAATAGACATTGATATGGCTGTTGTTTCGGTAGGTGTGTCGCCCAACCCCCTTGTTCCCACATCGGTTGAGGGCTTGGAGCTTGGTCGAAAGAACACAATTGCAGTTAATGAAAATATGCAGTCGTCTATCCCCTATATCTATGCGGGTGGCGATATTGTTCGCGGCGGTGCCACCGTTATCCTCGCAATGGGTGATGGCCGTCACGCGGCTGCCTCTATGCACGAGATGTTGAGTAAGTAAAGTATTACTTTCATATAAAAGAAGATGACTAAAAGGTGTATTTGGGGAACCAAATACACTTTTTAGTCATCTTCATACTACCTTTCCCACCCCTCTACGCGGTATACCTTTTCAACAAGTTTTCTCTTCTTTTTTGTCGTGGCATCCTTGTGCCACACCTCTATGCGGGCTGCATAATAGTCGCCCCACACTCCTTCGTAGATGGTGAATTTCTGCTTGTTTACCAATTTGCTAAAAGAATCGGTAGCGGCAATTTCAACCTTGCCTTTTTCAAAGATGCGCTTCTTGGAGAGTGGAATGTTCTCCGTTACCTCGTAGCACTCAAGGTATATTTCGCCGGCGGGCAGCGAAGGGTAGTGGAAATCATAGAGATATATGCCTCCTTGAAAACCATTATATATTTGCAGATAGCCGTCAGTGGTAAGGCTGTCGGCAGGTGCCGCAAGCACCGAATCGCGCAGTTCCATAGGTTGGTTATATACAAGCCCGGCAGGGATTTGGTGCCTTTTGCCAAAGTCGTCGTTGTCGGGGCCGAATGCACTGTGGAATGCTTCTCTTATGGCAAATATAAACGATACTATAAGTATGAGTATTGCAATTACGAACCCCCAAAGCAGTCTGGTTAAAAACTTTTTCATTGTAAAAAATCGTCGTTATGTCTGTTACAGCAGCTTCAACAGCTCCTCTTTGGTAATTCCCAAAAGCTCGGCTTTTGCCTTGAACAGAGGCAGCTCGTTTTCAAGAAATTCGCGCTTCTGAGCCGCTTTTATTCTCTCGCGTGCGCCCTCTTTCACAAAGTAGCCGAGGCCGCGTTTGTTGTATATTATATCCTCGGCCTCCAACAACTGGTATGTGCGCACAATGGTATTGGGGTTCACCCCAAGCGTGGCGCCAAGTTCGCGCACCGATGGTATGCGTGCTTCCTCCTCCCAAGTGTGGCACATAATGCGTTCCCGCATCATATCGGCTGTTTGCAGGTATATTGGTTTATGTTCACTGAATTCCATTCTGTTATGCTTTTATGCGTTTTATCATTAGGTATATGAGTGCTTGAAAAACTATGAGGTTTACAATAGATATTATGTTCATAAACAGTGCCATTGTGGTGGGTGATATATGTTCGCCATCTACCGTACCTATCAAAATGGCGGCAAGGGCAATGTCGGCTGCGGGTAAGGCCAATGCAATGGCAAGGCCTTTCAGGTTTCTGAACAGCACGAACACAAGCAGCAGAAACGTTGTGCAGCTTATCCACGACCAGTTCACAAGCACGTATAAAAGGTAATCGGGCTGTAAATGTATTTCGTTGCCTGTGTAATGGCCGGCTGTGTAAATGAGCGAACCTATGTGGTTTATCACCGTTGCCAATATTATGATGGTTGCGGGTGCTATCACCAATGTGTTCATAAACATCGACAGGTATTTTTCGGTGTTCGTTGCAGGCAAGGTGGGGTAGAGTGTGCGTTTTTCTTTTCCAATTATGAGCTTATAGTAGCCAAGTATGGGTGAAATGCAAAGCAATATCTCGACAAAGCTCTCTCCTATGATGCTGCTGTAGAGTGTGGTTTCAGTGCTGTTGAGAGCCCTTGTGAAAATACATATCACTGTGTATATGAGCATAGCAGCTACGATGTAAAGCAGAAATTTGCTGCTCTTGTTCTCGTATATTATGAGCCGTGCAAGGCGTTTTATGTTTAATCTATTATTCATCCTTTTTCGGTTTTTGTTATTAAAATTGCAGTTGGTTGCAGGGTCTTTTATGCCTTAATCTTGCCTATGTTGTAATAAACAAGTATCTGGAATAGTACTATATTTATAATGGAGGCAAGCAAATATGTTTCTGCCAAGCTGCTTGGTGTCAGGTAACCTTGGCTTGTTGTTTCGAATATCATAGCTATGCACTTTGTTTCAATTATGGCAATGGTAACCATCAATGCTATGGCTATCCACGCTCTGTATCGGCACAGCATAATTATGAAAAACGTCGCAACGCTTATGCCGGCCCACGTAAACAAAATGCGGTTAAGCAGCCCCGTTGTTTCCTGTAGGCTTGCAATATATGTGGTGGAAAAGCCTGTGGCAATGTAGTTCACGCATATTATGGCAAGCGTAATTGTCAGTGGCACAATTATGAATGTATTTACGAGCATCGCTATGTATTTCTCCGCATTGCTTGCGGGTAATAAAAGGTACATCTCTTTTTTTTGCTTGCGTGGCAGCGTGCCGTAAAATATAAAAGGCGACAGCATTAAAATAAGTTGAACCGTTTCGTTATCATTGCCGAATAGAGGCCCCATACCCAATGGCTCGCCTATTGCTATAAATACCGCGCGGAAGCCGAACACCATTATCAGCAGTGCGAAAGACACCGCAGCAATGTTGTAAATATACTCGTTGCTCCTGTTCTCATAAATTATGAGCCGTGCAAGGCGTTTAATGTTTATTGTGTTATTCATTGTTGGCCTATTCTTTTAATTCTTAAATATATGAGAATTTGAAATATTGCAATTACAAGTAAACTTGTTAAGAGGTGCCCCGTTTCGTCAAATTCTCGTCGCAGTGGGCCGCTTAGCCAATATATTGCTACGATTATATTGCCTTCGACCATTTTACTGCGGCTCATCGAGGAGAAGAACAGGTAGGTTACTATGCTTATTATTTGTATATAATGGCACAACTCATTAAGGCCGGGCTTGTAAAATTCCAACCCCGGTATCTCCCCGCCATATTTTATATATAACCCAATTAATGGAACAAGATTTAGTAATATAAAAAATGCGGGTACCACGACAACGGTGTTTGCCAGCACCGACAAATATTTTTCGAGGTTGCTTGCAGGCTGCATCTCGTATAGTTCTCTATTCTCCTTTTTCAGTAAGGGATAATAGAAGGCTGCTGAAAGGTACCCTATAATAAAGGTTTTTATTACAGGGAAGAACAGCGATTCTCCGTCAATGTCCGCAGATACCGTCAATGTCGTTATAATATTTACTACAATGCAGTAAAGGATAATGAGGAGTGTTGCGTAGCGTAGAAAATTACTGCTCCTGTGCTCGTATATAAACAACTTGGCAAAACGTGCAAGGCTGAATTGTGTGTTCATTGTTATTTCTTCAGGTTAATGTAGTTGAAAAGCAGTTCTATGTCAATGTTGCTCTCTTGACCGTTGCTGTTGGGTGCAATGTAGTTATACCCGTTAATGCCCTCCTCGCTGTAGAGTGCATCGGCAGGCAGCTCCTTTGCTGTGCCACAACGATATTGCTGTTGCAAATCAACTATTGAGGCATCGGTTGCAATGTTCTTCTCTTTTAGAATTACAATGTGGTCGAGCAGGGTGGAAACCTCCCTTATCTGGTGTGTGGCAATTATGATGCAACGCTCGTCGTTCATATAGCGCGAAATAATCTGCCTGAACTCGTTTTTGCTTGTTACATCGAGCCCATTGGTTGGTTCATCGAGCAGCAGATAAGGGGTGTTAAGTGCCAGGGCAAAGGCTATGAATACCTTTTTGCACTCACCGGTCGATAGTTTGTCGAACTTTGTGTTGCAGTCGAGGCGCAACTCCTTCATCAACTGCTCGAACTCCTCGTATTTGAAAGTGGGGTAGAATTGCCCATACTCGCGCACAAATGTGCTTATCTTGTTAATGGTAGCCTGTGGGTGCTCGGGCAGGTAAAAGAGGCTTTGCAGAGTCTCGGGGCTGCGCTTGGCGGGGTTGTTGCCACCTGTTTCCACATTGCCGCGTTTGCTCCTTAGTATGCCGCATATTAGCTTCATAAGCGTTGTTTTGCCGGCACCGTTGGGGCCCAACAGTCCGTATATTCTGCCTTCAACAAACTGCGTGTTTAGGCCTTTGAGCACCTCTTTACTCCCATAAGAGAAATCTAAATTCTTAATTTGTATCATAGTGTATTAGTGAATTAGTACACCGCAAAGATAAAGGCGTTTTTTTATTCTGCAAAACAATTATACAGTTTTTTTATCGAGGTTATGGAATAATAGAAAATTACCCACTCAAATGAGTGGGTAAAAATTCTTGTGTTTATAAACTTTTGCGCCTTCTGTTCTTCTGTTCTTATGTTCTTCTGTCTTATATACCGGAGTACCCGAAGTGTGAGGATGTTTATAAACTCCTCTTCAAAGTTAGAGGAGGTGGATTTACGAGCAAAGCGAGTAAAGACGGAGGAGTATGTTTGGTGTGTCCTTCTAAACACAAATTAAATAGTGCTTCTCTTATGGTAAGAGGAACTCCCCGCAGGGGTGCGGAGATTGTAATCAAGGAACAACCTTACTTAACCCATCTCCTTCAGTCTATAGCCACTCTTTTTTTTATTTTAAGTGAGCAAAGAGTTTTGTTCGCCTCAGCGCCTTTTGTTCTTTTGTTCTTATGTCTCATATACCGGAGTACCCGAAGGGATGGTGTTTATATAAACTCCTCCTCAAAGTTAGAGGAGGTGGATTTACGCGCAGAGCGAGTAAAGACGGAGGAGTATGTCTAAAAACAGGCCGATGTGAATAAAATTACCGAATATCTATAATAAGTGGTAAAATAACAACCTTGCCAATGGCACAAAGCATTACCTTGGCAACAGCAACCTAAAACAATACTTGCCACCGCAACGCTCTTGCACAAAGCATTGCTGCAAAAAAATACTGAAGCAAATTGCATTATTCTATTTATTTGCACTACTTTTGTAGCAATTCCACGCACCATAGTGCTTGGAAGAACATATTTTAGAGAGCGTTTGCAATAAATCTTTGTTCAGAAAATCGCCAATTTAATGAACAACTCAAAGATGACAGGCAAGGCGCTCACGTCAATGTTATATATCTACCCATTCGCGGTAGGCTATATACCGTTTGGCGTGGGCTATTGTTTATTATCTGAGTTGTGGGTGTTTGGCGATACCTCTGAACGGATATAGCAATAGTTCCCACGCTTTCTTTTTTTTATTTATACTCCTGTCGGGGAATTGGGGAGAGAAAAAGCAATTTTTAATGAAATACAATGGTTTGAAAGCTGATATGAGCACTTTTGCTAAACTCATTTATATTTATGAAACTCAAATTAAGTATTTTAATAAGGAAAGCGAGTTTGAATATCAATATAAAAAAGCGCATATTACATATAAGAATCTAATTAAGAAAAAAATAAGGTACGCTACAAGAGAATGTATTAAAAGTCTTGAACCAGAAATTGAAGTCCCCCACAAACTATATTTTACTAAAAGAACAGTACTTGTCTTAGACTTACTACGCCATTTAAGGAATTCATTTTCGCACGGCTTATTGACAATGGAATCTAATAAAATTATAGTATGTGATAAATACCGTAATTTTCAAACATCAAAAGGCTACTTGGAATACAAATTATTAAAAGAATTTATTGTTGAAATAGTAAAAGAGTATGAAGGTTAAAGATTTCTTGATAAAGAATTATTCGCTTGTGTTAAATAATGACAGATTTGAAGGCGAAACCTTCTATGAATTTGTAAAACATAGGCTTTATGAATATAAGAAGGACTTGAATCTAATTGATGAAAATGAGTTTTGCATTTTGTTAGATAATTATAACTTCAAAGGTAAAAAAACAAAATTACGTTTTATTAATGCGGTGTCTGTTATAATAGACGAGTGTATTCATATTTTGCAATGTTGTTACAAAGGTGATATTTGGAGGGCGGGAGAATTACTTGAAGATTTAATATTGACTAGGCATAAACTAAATCGTTATTTAGAAGATTACTATATAAATTGTTTTCAGCATAAATTATTGAAATGTGATGTGTTGTTTAGAATGAGGGACTGTAAAAAAGGAGAACAGCCTAAAGATTGTTGGCATGTTCCTTATGAGAAAAGAAATATTGCCTCTTCATCTCGATATAGTTTTGCAGGAGTTCCCGCACTATATTTGGCGGACTCTATTGACACTGCTAATAAAGAGGTCGGAGAGTTAGAAGAATGTAATGATAGATGGTACAGTGAATTTATATTAAATAATAAATTGTTTATGCTTGATTTGACCATACCTTCAAAAGATACAACAGATATTGCTGATAAGACTGAAACAATTGATTATTTATTAACTTTTCCGATAAGACTATTGTGTTCTATTCAAACCGTGAGTTCTGGAGCTTGTGAAGAATATTATTTCCCACAATTGTTTTGTCATTGGTTATCAAAGGAGAACAAAGATATATCAATAAAATTTTATGGTATTACTTACAGTTCAACTATAGATCTTGGTGGGGTAAACTATGTTTTTCCTGCATTTTACAGTAGTAAAGAGCCTATAAAAGGACATAGTCCTATATTACTAGAATTGTTTGAAGCAACATCTCCTAAATTGTATAACCCATAAATAAAATCATTATGAAAACAATTAAAACTTTACTAATTGCTGTATTTGTGCTATTGTGCAGTACAATGGCAAGCGGCCACAACTTTGAGGTGGGTGGTATTTACTACAACATTATCTCTTCGAGTGATTTAACCGTGGAGGTAACTTATAAAGGAAGTTACTATAATACATACAATAATGAATATAGTGGTGCGCTTGTTATACCCCAAACAGTAACCTATAACTCAAAAACTTACAGAGTAACAACTATTGGAGAGTATGCGTTCATTTATTGCGACGGCCTTACAAGCATTACTATAGGCAACAGCGTAACAACTATTGAATATGGTGCGTTCGATGGTTGCAAACGCCTTACAAGCGTAACAATTCCCACCAGCGTAACAACTATTGAAAGCGGTGCGTTTGAGGATTGCACCGGCCTTACAAGCGTAACAATCCCCAACAGCGTAACAACTATTGGAAGCGATGCGTTCTATAATACAGCTTGGTACAATAATCAACCCGATGGATTGGTATATGCAGGAAAGGTGTTGTATGAATATAAAGGTACAATGCCACAAAACACATCTATCATTATAAAAGATGGTACATTGGGAATTGCAGGCTCTGCGTTCAATAATTGCACCGGCCTTACAAGCGTAAGAATCCCCAATAGCGTAACAACTATTGGAAGCTTTGCGTTCGATGATTGCACTGGCCTTACAAGCGTAACAATACCCAATAGCGTAACAACTATTGGAGACTATGCGTTCTCTGATTGCTCCGGCCTTAAAGAGGTGCATATAAGCGACCTATCTGCTTGGTGTAAAATAGATTTTGAAGGTTATACTTCCAATCCATTATATTATGCCAATAACCTTTATTTGAATGGTGAATTAGTAACCGAACTTGCAATCCCTAATGGTGTTACAGAAATTAAGAATTATGCGTTCTATGATTGCGACGGCCTTACAAGTGTAACAATCCCCAATAGCGTAACAAGTATTGGAGATTGGGCGTTCAGTGGTTGCACCGGCCTTACAAGCATTACAATCCCAAATAGCGTAACAACTATAGGGAACAGTGCGTTCTATCGTTGCACCGGCCTCACAAGCGTAACAATCCCCAACAGCGTAACAACTATTGGACGCTGTGCGTTCAAGAATTGCCCAAGCCTTACAAGCATTACAATACCCAACAGCGTAACAAGTATTGGAGATTGGGCGTTCAGTGGTTGCACCGGCCTTACAAGCGTAACAATCCCCAATAGCGTAACAACGATTGGAGAGTATGCGTTCAGTGATTGTGATATAGCAAAAACAATATGGTTAACAAATACGCCACCGAGTGGTTACTCCTACGCAGCAGGTAAAATAAATTATGTAGCCAATAATCAGTACACTCAACTTAGTAATGTTGTGGTATATCCATATATAAGTTCATTGTTCGAGATAGATGGTATAAAGTATGTGCCTGTGAGCCCGGCAGAGAGAACTTGTGATGCTATAGATTGTATATATGACGCTGCAATAGAAACTGTAAATATTGGCAAAACGGTGTTGTACAAGAATATTGCGATGAATGTTAAAAAGTTGATGCCATATACTTGTTACAAAAACAAGAATATTAAGAATCTCACAATCTCCAACGACGGTTCTATAGGTGATAAGGCCTTCTATGGCTGCACAGGGTTAAATGAAATAACAATCAGCAATAAAGGTGATATTGGTGCATCAGCCTTTGAGAGCAGTGCAACAAGCGGTTCTGCAAAAATTGAAATCTCCAACGACGGTTCTATAGGTGATAAGGCCTTTTATGGCTGCACAGGGTTAAATGAAATAACAATCAGCAATAAAGGTGATATTAGTGCATCAGCCTTTGAGGGCAGTGCAACAAGCGGTTCTGCAAAATTAGAAATCTCCAACGACGGTTCTATAGGTGATAAGGCCTTCTATGGTTGCACAGGGTTAAATGAAATAACAATCAGCAATAAAGGTAATATTGGCGCATCAGCTTTTGAGGGTAGTGCAACAAGCGGTCCCGCGAAATTAGAAATCTTCAACGACGGTTCTATAGGTAATAAGGCCTTCTATGGTTGCACAGGGTTAAATGATATAGCAATCTCCAACGATGGTTCTGTAGGTGATAATGTCTTCTGTGGTTGCACAGGGGCTTCTGAGATAACTTTGGGCGATGGTATTACATCTATTGGCAAAAGTGCTTTCTATGCCTGTTCCTCGTTGAAAGAAATAATAATACCAAACAGCGTTACATCATTGAATAGCTACGTTTTCTATAACTGTTCGGCATTAAACAGTGTTGTTCTGTCTGATAGTATAAAGACTATTGGTGAATATGCCTTTAGTGGTTGCAGAGTGTTGCCCGAAATCAAAATACCGCGAGCAGTAGTAAGTATTGGCAATTATGCCTTTGCGGGGTGTTCATCGCTTGCAGATGTAATTATAGAGAATAGAACAGCTGCATTGTCCTTGGGTCCCAATGGCTCATCGCCCCTGTTTGCCGATTGCCCCCTCGACTCTGTATATGTCGGTGGCAAGATAAGTTACAAGACTTCTCCATTCTACCGTAACAGTTCGTTAAGAAGCGTTGTTATAACCGATGTTGAGGAACAAATTTATGATAACGAGTTCTATGGTTGCACGGGGCTAAAGAATGTGCAAATAGGTAACGGGGTAAAGTCCATCGGTAAGTGGGCCTTCAGTGGTTGCAGTAACCTTGATTACTTAATTGTGGGAGCAAACGTCAGCAGTATTGGGCAAGAGGCCTTCTCCGACTGCAGCAATGTTACAACCATTTATGCACACGCTATGGTACCGCCTGTTTGCGAGGCACAAGCATTGGAGGATATAAACAAGTGGAATTGTACGCTTATGGTGCCCAATGAGAGCATTGCAGACTACCAAGCTGCCGAGCAGTGGAAAGACTTTTTCTTCATTTCGGATATCCCTACCGGCGTTACAGAGATTTCTCCCGACAACATCGAGGGCTTCGATGATGGTGCGATATACGACCTTTATGGCCGCCCCGTAAACGAGCCTGCCAAGGGTGGTGTTTATATCATTGATGGTAAAAAGGTGGTGTTGTAGAGTTATAAACTCCTCCACCTCGGGGCGGTCGGCCTTCGGCACTCCTTTGGGGGCCTAAAGGTCCCGTCGTCGCAAGCAGTGCTGTGGCTCCGCACTGCCCTCTTAAAGCAAGAGGAGGAGTATTCAAAGAATTTAGTTACAATACGTAACATACTGAACGAATGTGAAGTATCTCCGGTGTGTATGCTGAGATTTCTCCACTATGTGTTCGAAATGACAAAAAAACCTATAATCCCGAGTGGCACGCAACTCGGGATTATTAGTCTTTGTCTATTTATCATACTCCACCTTCCAGATGTTCTTCATATTCTTTAGTATTGCTTTTTGGCGTTGAAGCATATATTTCGAAGGTTTCTTGGAACTGAAACGGCGGGGGTTGGGCAGGGTGGCGGCTATGAGGGCGCATTGTGCGCGGGTGAGCTTTGCGGGGGTGGTTTTGAAATGGTGCTTAGCCACTGCGGCGGCGCCATAGATGCCGTTGCCCATCTCTATGCAGTTGAGGTACACCTCCATTATGCGCTCCTTGCCCCATATTAGTTCTATGAGCACGGTGAAGTAGGCCTCCAATCCTTTGCGCAGCCAGGAGCGGCCGTTCCACAAGAATACGTTCTTGGCTGTCTGTTGGCTTATGGTGCTTGCTCCGCGCAGTTTCTTTCCCTTTTCGGCCTCCTCGCGTGCTATCTTTATCTGCTCGAAGTCGAACCCGTTGTGGGTGGTGAAGAGGTTGTCCTCCGATGCCACCACGGCGAGTGCAAGGTCGGGGGTGATTTCCTTCAGCGGTCTCCAGTAGTAGTGTATGGGGGCGTTGTCGCTGCTTTGGCGCTCCAGCATAAGCGGTGTGACGGGTGGTGGCACAAACTTGTACAAAACAACTATTGCTATGCTTGCAACAAAGAGTGCAAGCATAGCAATACCTATTATTTTGAGCAAGCGTTTCACTTACTTTATGCTTTTGGCTGTGTGCGAGAGGTAGCGGCTCACATCGATATATACGCGGCGCGATGTGAATTTCTCGGTGGGTTCAACGGTGATGATGTTGCACAGTGTTTGTGTGTCGAGGTTGCGCGAAACCACCTTCTCGATATCTAATTTGCCATAGAGTATGTGGTCCTGGTCGTCGGGGCTTATCACGCGGAACGGGGTGCTGCTGCTTTTGCCGTCGCCCATTGTGGTAATCATATCCAGGATGCCGAGGTATTTTTTAAGGTATGAATTTGTCTCTTCCTGGGGCTTTATAAGCTCCTCCGATGCACGCCAGGCATAGAACAGGGCATTGAGGCTCACGGGGTTGTACTCGAGAATCTTTTTTGCCGTTTCGTATTGCTCAAGCAACTTGCCCTCGGCTGCGTAGCTCTTGAGCGCCTCCTCGTTCTTGTCGTTGCCGCCGTTGTAGGCAGGGAGGAACGACTGGCCGTAATATACAAGTGCATAATCGTCCACGCGTATATAGGGGTCGTCGTTCAAATAGACATTAAGGATATCGTTGTAGTACTGTTTCTCGTTCTCCACAATATCTTTTATTGTCTTGTAGTCGAGCTGTGCCTGTGCACTTGCAAATAGGGTGGCTACAAGCAGTGCCGCCATTGTTACAATCTTTCTCATTATCGTAAAAGGTTATTTGTTCATCTTTATAATAACACCGCTGTTGGCAGGAACGTTTACCGAAATCTTTTCGGCCGAGTTGAGCACGATGCTCATCTTCTCGCCTGTGAGCAGTTCGGTGGCTTTTACCGTGTTGCTGCTGCTCGAGAGACCAAAGTATGCGTATGCCTCTTCGGGTATTGTCACACGGCAGTCGCGTGCCGTGTCGCTGAAGTTGGTTACAATGAGCAACAGCTCGTTTTCGCTGCCGCGCAGGAAGGAGTAGATGTGGTTGCTGTCGTATGTGTCGCTCCAGGGGTTGGCATACTGCAGGTCGTAGAACTCGCCTTGCTGCAACGCCTCGCTGCTGTTGCATAGCTTAAGCAGTTTGGCATAAAAGGCCTGCAACTCCTTCTCCTCTGCGGTGAGCAGGGTAGTGTCGTAATTGCCATCGCCCTTCCATCGGCGCAGGGTATCCACGCTCCAATAGTCGAATATGGTGGTGCGGCCATCGACACCGCTGTAGCCCTCTTTGTCCATTCCGCGCTCGCCAAGCTCCTGGCCCGCATACAGCATAAAGGGCTGCTTGCCTATGGCCACCGAAACAATGAGCGCTGCAAGGGCACGCTCGGCCTTTGTGGCAAAGAAATCCGATGCTATGCGCTGTTCGTCGTGGTTCTCCAAGAATGTGAGCATATTGCCGCGTATGTCGGCTGTCTGCTGCAGGGCGTATGTGATGTTGCTTGCCGATGTCTGCCCGCTCATAACCGCTTTGAGCATATCGTAGAGGCCCACTTTGTCGTAAAGATAGTCGAAACAGCCATCTTTTATGAAGGTGCGGTAGATGTGGGGCTGGTATATCTCGCCTATGAAAATCATTTCGGGGTACTCGGCCTTTATTTTGGGGAGTGCCCACTGCCAGAATTCCACGGGAGTCATCTCAATCATATCGCAACGGAAGCCATCCACCCCCTGTGCTGCCCAGTATTGAAGAATCTTGAGCATCTTCACCCAGGTGTTGGGCACGGGTGAGAACTGGCGGTTGCCGCTGCGGTAGTCTATTCCGTAGTTTAGCTTCACGGTGTCGTACCAGTCGTTGCGCGAGGGGCTGCCAAAGCAGTCGTTGCCGGTGGCACGAAGGGGGTTCTCGCTGTAGGGCTCGGGGGCGCCGTCCTGTGCATCGATGTTGCAGCCATAGGATTGCTCGCCTAAATAATAGAAATTGTTGTGCCCCATAAAGAAGGCTCCCTTGTCGTCGAACTCGCCAAAGTCGTATGTGCCGGCGGGGCGGTTGTCGCTCTTGTAGTGGCGTGCCACGTGGTTGGGTATGAAGTCCATAATAACCTTCATCCCTGCCTTGTGTGTGCGGACAACAAGGTCGCGGAACTCCTCGCGGCGTTTCTCCACGTTTACAGCAAGGTCGGGGTCGCAGTCGTAGTAGTCCTTGATTGCGTATGGCGAGCCGGCCTCGCCCTTCACTGTGGCGGGGTGGGTGCTCTCGATGCCATATTTGCTGTAATCGCTGCGGGTGGTGTGTTCTATTATTCCGGTGTACCACACGTGGGTGACGCCCAACTCGCGTATTGCGCGCAGCGCCTTTGTGGTGATGTCGTTGAATTTACCGCAACCGTTTTGCTCTATTGTGCCGCCCGCAACGCAGCCTGCGTTGCTGTTACCGAAAAGGCGGGGTAGTAACTGGTATATTATTATGCGTGACATAGTTCTATGTTTTCGGCACCTGTAGCAGGTGCAATTTTCTTAATCATTCCTTGTAATACAGCTCCGGGGCCACATTCAGTGAACGATGTGGCACCGTCGGCTATCATCTGCTGCACCGATGCTGTCCAGCGTACGGGCGATGTGAGTTGCGCAATGAGGTTCTGCTTAATCTCTTGGGGGCAGGTGTGGGGTTTTGCATCCACGTTCTGATATACGGGGCACTTGGGTGCGCTGAATGTGGTAGCAACGATTGCTGCCTCTAATTCCTCTTTAGCGGGCTGCATAAGGGGTGAGTGGAACGCTCCGCTCACGGCAAGGGGCAGTGCGCGCTTGGCGCCCGCAGCCTTCATTGCCTCGCAGGCCTTTGCAATGCCCTCGGCGTCGCCGCTGATTACCACCTGCCCCGGGCAGTTGTAGTTGGCGGCAACCACGGTGTGGCCGCTTGCGCTCACTTGGGCACAGATACTCTCAACCTGTTCATCGGTGAGGGCAAGGATGGCTGCCATTGTCGATTTCTGCATTTCGCAAGCCTTTTGCATAGCGAGTGCGCGTTTATACACAAGTTTAAGGCCATCTTCGAATGATAGCGCTCCTGCGGCTGTGAGTGCCGAGAACTCGCCAAGCGAATGGCCTGCCACCATTTCGGGGGCGAACTCTTCGCCCAAAGCAAGCGCCGACACAACAGAGTGTATAAAAACGGCGGGTTGTGTCACCTTGGTCTGCTTCAGCTCCTCGTCGCTGCCCTCGAACATAATATCGGTGATTCTGAATCCTAAAATTTCGTTTGCTTTTTCAAAAAGCTCTTTTGCAACGGGATTGCAGTCGTACAGCTCCTTTCCCATTCCTGTGAATTGCGCTCCCTGTCCGGGAAATACAAATGCTTTCATATTATATAATAATTCTTTTCATTGTTTATGGTGCAAAGATAGTGCCAACGAGCAAATAGCAAAGTTTACTTTGGCTATTTACTGCGAGTGCAGCCTATTTTCGCAGTCGCAGTTTTGCAAAGATAGTGCCAACGAGCAAATAGCAAAGTTTACTTTGGCTATTTACCGCGAGTGCAGCCTATTTTCGCAGTCGCAGTTTTGCAAAGATAGTGCCAACGAGCAAATAGCAAAGTTTACTTTGGCTATTTACCGCGAGTGCAGCCTATTTTCGCAGTCGTTGTTTTGCAAAGATAGTGCCAACGAGCAAATAGCAAAGTTTACTTTGGCTATTTACCGCGAGTGCAGCCTATTTTCGCGGTCGCAGTTTTGCAAAGATAGTGCCAACGAGCAAATAGCAAAGTTTACTTTGGCTATTTACTGCGAGTGCAGCCTATTTTCGCAGTCGTTGTTTTGCAAAGATAGTGCCAACGAGCAAATAGCAAAGTTTACTTTAGCTATTTACCGCGAGTGCAGCCTATTTTCGCAGTCGTAGACTGCAAAGATACTAATAATATATATTATAGTGGGCTCTTTTTAGCGTTTTTTAGCAATCAACGCCTGTTTGTTTCGATTTATCGGTAATTTCTATAGCTGCAATAGAAAAAAATGAATACAATAAATGCAAAAAGAATGAAAAGAGTGTTATTTTTGCAAAATAGTTTGTGGAAACACTTGCCTGTTTTTTGGAGGCACAGGCCCTGCGGCTTTTGTGATGAAAATTATTAACTAATCAAATAATTATAATTTATGTTTAAAAATTTTCAGGGATTTAACGTCTTGGAGAAAATCCAGAAAGATAAATCCCATAAAAGAGAAAGAAAGTTGCCTCTGGCAACGCTGAAGCTCATTCTCATCGTAGCAGTTACAATGGTGGTGGCGTTGATACCCACCGAAACCTACCACGAGATTGGGCTCGAGGGCCTCACAGTTATTCACAAGCGTATTATTGCTTTGTTCGTGTTTGCCGCTCTTATGTGGCTCACCGAAACAATGCCTTCGTGGGTGACATCTATGATTGTGGTTACAATTATGTTGTTCACCGTCTCCACGAGTACGTTCAGTTTCTTGCGCCCCGAGGATACATCGGGCCTTGTTCCCTTCAAGAGCATCTTCGCCTGTTTCTCGAACCCCACCATTATGCTCTTCATCGGTGGATTCGTGCTTGCGATTGGTCTCACTAAAGTGAAACTCGATGTGGCGCTTGCCCGTGTATTGTTGAAACCCTTTGGTACAAGGTCCGAGGTTGTGCTTCTTGGTTTTATGCTCGTTACAGCCATCTTCTCGGCATTTGTGAGCAATACCGCAACAGCAGCTATGATGCTTGCATTCCTCACCCCCGTATTGCGCTCACTTCCTGCCGATGGTAAGGGCCGCATTGCTCTTGCGCTGGCTATTCCCGTGGGTGCCAACCTTGGCGGTATGATGACCCCCATTGGTACACCTCCCAATATGATTGCGCTCGACTATCTTGCATCGCAGGGTATGGGCATCAGTTTTGTGGATTGGACCATAAAGATGGCTCCCTTTGTTATTCTGCTCCTTTTCCTTGCCTGGGTGTTGTTGCGCGTTCTCTTCCCTTTCAAGCAGAAGAATATCAAGATTGAGATTGAGGGCGAAATTAAGTGGAATTACCAGACCTGGTCGGTAGTAATAGCATTTGCTCTCACAATATTTATGTGGATGTTCGGTACCGATATGTGGGGTATTGATACAAACGTGGTAGCGATGATTCCTATTGCCATATTCTGTGCAACAGGCGTTCTCACACGTCGCGACCTCGAGGAAATCAACTGGAGCGTGCTGTGGATGGTAGCCGGTGGTTTTGCCCTCGGTGTAGCGCTCAACTATGGTGGCGATGCTTCGTTGAGCAGCCTCATTGTTAAGTCGGTTCCCTTCGACAACTTCTCGCCCATTATGGTTATGATTCTTGCCGGTGTCATCTGCTTCGGCTTCTCTAACTTCATTTCGCACTCTGCGGCAACATCGTTGTTGGTGCCCGTGCTTGGTGTGGTAGCAAGCGGTCTTGGCAGCGCACTCGACGGCGTTGGCGGTCCTCAGGCTATGTTGGTGGGTATTGCCATTGCATCGTCGGTGTCTATGATTCTCCCCATCAGTACACCTCCCAATGCCATTGCTCACTCAACCGGTTTCATAGAGCAGAAGGATATGATGAAGGTGGGTATAACCATTGGTCTCCTTGGCCTTGTACTTGGTTACGGTATGCTCATTTTCATAGGCTTCTAAGTAGCTGTTTAGTTGCATAAAGAACAAGATTTATTCTTAAATAACGGCTCCGGCCTGCAAAACGGTTAAATTTTTGAACAACTTAACCGTTTTGTGGGCCGGATTTCTTATCTTCGCGTGTGTCAATGAAAAGAGCATAATGGAACTACGACAACTGAAATATTTTGTAAAGAGCGCCGAGTATCTCAACTTTTCCGAGGCGGCAAAACATTTGTTCATCACGCAGAGCACGCTGTCGCAGCAGATTAAGCAATTGGAATGTGAGCTTGGGTTTACACTCTTTCTGCGCAACAGCCGTCATATATCGCTCACCGAGGCGGGCGAAGAGTTCCTCCCCTTTGCACAGCGCACAATACAGGATGCCGAGGATAGTGTGCAACGCCTCAACGACCTGCAAAACGTAAAGACAGGCACACTGCGTGTGGGTGTCACGTACAGCTTGAGCACGGTGCTCACCGAGGGGCTTATGCGTTTTATGCACGAGTACCCAGGAATAAAATTGGAGATTTGTTATAAGACTATGGCCGAACTGCTTGAGTTGCTGCACGCGCGCAAACTCGATTTCGTGCTCTCTTACAAGCCGCTTAAGGACTCTACCGAGATAGAGGCTATGCCTCTGTTCGATAACACCCTTGCCGTGGTGGTGGATAACGAACACCCGCTTGCCCGTTGCTCAAAGGTGACTCTCGATGCATTGCAAAACTGTAATTTGGTGCTGCCGTCGGTGGGCCTGCAGGCACGCAGTATGCTCGACAGGCTTATGGAGGGTAAGGATTTTGCGCTATCCTCCAAACTTGAACTCAACGAAACAAACATATTGTTGCAGGTGGTGGCCACGGGCAACTATGCCACAATCCTTTCCACGTCGGCAGTGTTTGGCAACACGCGCTTCAAGGCAGTTCCCATAGATGAGCCGGGCAATGTGATGCAGGCATCGCTGCTGAGCCTGCGTGGCGCATACCAGAAGGCTTCGGCACGCGAGTTTATAAAAATATTACTCGACACCGAGGCTGTTAAACGCCGCTTGATGAATTGTCTTTGATAATTGTAATACCTAAAAATATAATTATGGTTGAAAAATATAATGCAATAAAACGAATACCGAGTTTCGATGTGGATTCCTCATCTACAATGAAGGCTACGTCGTTCCTAAACTATGCACAAGAGGCTGCAAACATACACGCCGATTACCTGGGTGTGGGGTACGACTCTATGCAGGTTACCCGCAAGGCTTGGGTGCTTGCCCGTATGCACGTTCAATTTCACCGCCTGCCCAAGTGGAGGGAGAATGTGTGTATGCAGTCGTGGCATAAAGGAGCAGTGGGCTTCCAATATCTGCGTGATTTTGAAATGTTCGACAAGGAGTGCAACGAAAAACTTGTTTCGGCAACCACATCGTGGCTTGTTATTGACATAGATACACGCAGGCTTGCAAAATATTCCGAACTTGCCGAGGATGAGGGCAAATGCATAACCGACAATGCCATAGCCGAACCTGCTCCCAAGATTACAATGCCCCGTGGTGTGGAGCCTGTTCACGTAGTGAGCCACAAGGTAGATTATTCCGACCTCGATATGATAGGTCACGTGAACAATGTGAAATATACCGAGTGGGCAATGAACGCAGTGGAGCTCGATGTCACCACTTCGCGTCACCTCAAGGAACTTGTGATAAATTTCAACAATGAGGTAAAGGCCGGCGACACGGTGGAGATTTTCCGTCACTGCGACGCGGCCGAGGATGGCTCGCTTGTATATTACATAGAGGGGCGCGTGGCCGACAAATCCTCGTTTGTGGAGAAGTTGGTGTTTTAATATATGAATAACAAAACAAGTTTTGTTATCGGCGAGCTTTGCAGTGAACGTCGCAGGAAGCATCCCTGAATGTGATGCCCTGCGGTGCACGAAAAGCAAAGCGAGCCAATGCAGGTAATACCAAAAAATAACCGAGGCGCGCCTCGGTTATTTTTTTGCTATTTAATTTCCACTATTTCTTCTACTTCCGGAATCTCCACCACCTTGGCGGGTAGCATCTTGCCAAAAATCTTGAGCCTTACAATCTCGTCGGTGGCATTGCTGTGCACCGGTATGCTCTTGCGCACATAGCCCGGCGACTTGTTTGTGCCGTTGTAGGTTATGAAGATGGTGTCGTTGCCGCCCGGTGCCACGGGCGATGTGGGGAAACGCACATTTGTGCATCCGCAAGTGGGTATCACGCGGTGTATGTAGAGCGGAGCCTCACCTGTGTTTTTATATACAAAGGCGCACTCTATTACGGCCGAATCGGCCTCGAAGGTGCCCATATTTATCTCGGTGGTTTCAAATTCTATTTCGGCTCTCTTTTTTTGCGCCATAACAGCAGTGCTCATAGTTATGGCAAGTATGATAAAAAGTATGTTTCTCATATAACTTTTTCCTAATGGGATGTTTTTCCTCTTGCAAAGGTATTTTAATTTTTCCGTTTGCAGCCCCTTTATACTTTTTTTAACCTCTCTTCACCTGTTTCACGCCTTTCACGGCCTCTATCTTGTCGCTGAGCTTGCGCAACTTGGCATTGTCGTCTATGAGCAGCGACAGAGTACCCGAAAATAGTGTGTCGTGCGACTCTATGTTTATTCCGCGCAGAATGACTCCCTTCTCTTGTGAGATTATAGAGGTTATGTTGTTTACTATGCCTATGTCGTCGTGCCCCAGGATGCGCAACGTAACAGGATAGAGGGCATTGTTCTTGTCTATCTCGCTCCAGCGGGCGTCTATTATGCGGTAGGGGTAACGCTCGTGCAGTTGCTTGGCGTTGGCGCAATCCTTGCGGTGGATTGATATGCCGTCGTGTATGGTTACGAAGCCGAAAATCTCGTCGCCGAATATGGGGTTGCAGCATTTTGCAAGTTTGTAATCTACCCCTTTGAGGTTGCGCTCTATCACAAGCACGTCGCCGCCGATGCCGGCCTCCTTGTCGGCCGAGAATACATAGCCGCCTGCACTATGGCTCACCTCGTTGCCGTCGTTCTGCGGTGTGGTGAGCTCCTGGTATTTTTTGAATACATCGCTCACATCTATGCCCCCCTCGGCTATGCATTGGTAGAAGTCGGTGAGGCGTTTATATCCCATTTTGCGTATGAGGTGGTCCATCATCGCCTCGTCGTACTCAATCTTGTGGTTCTTGAATTTGCGTATGAGCATTTCGCGGGCAATGTCGGCCTGGCGGGCGGTAATCTCCTTAAGTGCCTGGCGTATCTTGGCGCGGGCACGTCCTGTTTTGGCAATGGATAACCACGCCTGTTTGGGTGTTTGGCTGTTCGACGTTATAATCTCCACCTGGTCGCCGTTGCTCAGTGCGTGGCGCATAGGTACGTTGCGTCCGTTCACAAGCGCACCGGTGCATTTGCAACCAAGCCCTGTGTGTATGCTGAAGGCGAAATCCAGTATTGTGGCTCCCTTCGGAAGGCGGTAGAGGTCGCCTTTGGGTGTGAAGATGAAGATTTCGTCTTTGTACAACTCCATCTTGAACTTGTTGTCGCTCACATCCTCCTCGCTCAGGTTCTCCAGAGTGTCGCGGATGGAAGCGAGCAGGTTGTCGAGCCCTTTTTCGCTCTTTATTCCCTTGTAACGCCAGTGTGCGGCAAGGCCGTGCTCGGCAATGGCATCCATACGCTCGGTACGTATCTGCACCTCAACCCAACGGCCTTCGGGGCCCATCACCGTTGTGTGCAACGACTCGTAACCGTTGCTCTTGGGTACCGACAGCCAGTCGCGCAAGCGGTGGGGGTTGGGGGTGTACATATCGGCTATTATGGAATATGCCTGCCAGCACTCGCTCTTTTCGTTCTGCGGTTCGCTGTCTATAATTATGCGTATGGCAAACAGGTCGTATATCTGCTCAAACGGGCGCTGCTGGCGTTTCATCTTCTGCCAAATGGAGTTTATGCTCTTGGTGCGCCCTTTTATGCGGTATTTCAGGTGGGGCAGTGCGCGCAGTTTGCTGTCTATGGGTTTTATAAAGCCTGCAATGTAGTCCTCGCGCGATGCGGCAGTCTCCTCGAGCTTGCGGCTGAGCTCGGCATATATCTCGCTCTCGGTGTATCGCAGTGCAAGGTCCTCCATCTCCGATTTCAGTTTGTAGAAACCGAGCTTGTGGGCCAGCGGTATGTATAGTTTCGAAGCCTCGCCGGCCACCTGCTTGCGTGCCTCGGTGTCGGTCGATGTGCGCAGACGGCGCAGCAGCACCAGGCGGCTTGCTATCATTATGAGGATGATGCGCATATCGTTGGCAAACGAGAGGAGCAGGTTGCGGAAATTCTCCGTTTCAATGGTGGGGCTCTTGGTGTAGAGGCTGTTTATCTGCGTGAGGTTGGTGAGTATCTTGGTCACTCCCTCGCCATAATGCTCGTTAATCTCGTCTATGGTTGTTACACCCAACTGCACGCAGCGGTTGAGCATTATGCTTATGATTATTTCGCGGTGGTGTCCAATCTCCTGCCCCACAAGCGCTGCGGTGTGCATATCCACCACCACGGGGTGAAAACCAAAATTGTCGCGCACCATCTTGCCTTGGGCAATGGCTTTTTCAATTTGGTTTTTAATGAACCTATAGTCGGTGGGTAACAGCTTTCCTTCGATACTTTTTCTAAGTACCTTGTTCAGTTCGAATATCTCTGATTTTTCCTCTTGTGTAAATGCGCTCGTCTTCTCCATACTCTTTTCGCTGTTTATTGCAAATATAGCCAAATTTCTTATAATTGGAACCAACTTTTATTGTAATAATTGTATTTTCTCAAAAAATGGTTTATCTTCGCATTTGTACAATGCTTTATTGTGCGCGAACTTAAGAAACTACTAATTCTAACCACTATGATAAGTAAAGCAGACCAGGCTCTTTTGAGCAAAAAAGGAATTTCGGCACAGCAGGTTGCCGAGCAGTTGGAAAAATTCAAAATCGGTTTCCCTTTCCTGCCTATTGAGGCAGCGGCAACAATAGGGGAGGGTATCTGTTCTCCCTCGCAGAGCGAGATTGATGCTGCGCTTGCAGCGTGGGATGGCTATTGCGCATCGGGCAAGGAGATTCTTAAGTTTGTTCCCGCATCGGGTGCTGCCAGCCGTATGTTCAAGGACCTCTTCTCGTTCCTCAGTGCCGACTACGATGTACCCACAACCGATTTCGAGAAGAATTTCTTTGCCAACATCGAAAAGTTTGCTTTCTATGGCGACCTCGATGCTGCCTGCTCAAAGAACAATGGTGCAACAATTAAGGAACTTGTAGCCGCAGGCAAGTATAAAGAGGTGGTTTTCAACCTGCTCGATTTCACAGGTATGAACTACGGCTCCCTGCCCAAGGGCCTGCTCAAATTCCATACATATGAAGCCGGCGCACGCACAGCAGCCGAGGAACACTTTGTAGAGGGCGCTCTTTATGCTGCCACCGATGGCAAAGTGAAATTGCACTTTACCGTGTCGCCCAACCACAAGGCGCTCTTCCAGGAACTTGTTGCCGAGCGCAAGGAGTACTATGAGCAACTGTTCGGTGTAACATATGACATCTGTTTCTCGGAGCAGAAGCAGAGCACCGATACCATTGCTGCAGATGCCGACAACCAACCCTTCCGCGAGAACGGTGCTCTTGTGTTCCGCCCGGGTGGTCACGGAGCGCTCATTGAAAACCTCAACGATATTGACGCCGATGTAATCTTCATAAAGAACATCGATAACGTGGTGCCCGACCGTTTGAAGCCCGACACCGTTACATATAAGAAACTGCTTGCGGGCATCTTGGTGCAGAAGCAGCAGCAGGCATTCGAATATTTGAACCTCATAGACAGCGGCAAATATACACACGAGCAGGTGATGGAGATTGTACGCTTCCTGCAACAGGATTTAATGTGCCGCCACCTTGAAATAAAGGATATGGAGGATTGCGACCTTGTTCTCTATCTTCGCAAGAAACTTAACCGTCCGATGCGTGTTTGCGGTATGGTGAAGAATGTGGGTGAGCCCGGTGGTGGCCCGTTCCTCGCATATAACCAGGATGGCACGGTGTCGTTGCAGATTCTCGAGAGCTCGCAGATTGATATGAACAACGCCGAGTCGAAGGCAATGTTTGAGAATGGTACACACTTCAACCCCGTTGACCTTGTATGTGCCGTGAAGAACTACAAGGGCGAGAAATTCGATCTTCCCACATATGTTGACAAGAACACCGGCTTTATCTCTCACAAATCGAAGAATGGCCGCGAGCTCAAGGCTATGGAACTTCCCGGTTTGTGGAACGGTGCTATGAGCGACTGGAACACAATTTTCGTGGAGGTGCCTTTGGTTACCTTCAACCCGGTAAAGACTGTAAACGACCTGTTGCGCGACGTGCATCAATAAATAAAGGTATATGAAAATTGAATTTCGGGCGGCTGCTAACGGCCGCCCGAAATTGTTTTTATACCTATTCGCGGCCTGCGCAAGGCAAGGAAAGGGGCACCTGCAAATTATGGGTGATACCCTAATAAATAGCATTGATAGACAAGTATAGAAACAATTAAGTTTTCTTTAATATCCTCGGTGGCCCGTGAGCCTTTCTTTGTTTAATTCTTTTTATCCTTTCTTTTCATAACTGAAAAGATACTGTGTTAAAATCCAAAGAAAAATCAATATATTTTATAACTTTACACACGTTAAGGAAGACAATTGATTTTTGCAATCATTGCCTATCTTGTGTTAGCAATCCAAAGGGTTGCTAAC
>JAFVSR010000002.1 GCA_017503645.1 Bacteroidaceae bacterium
GGTGCCGCGTGGGTTGCGAAAAGCGAGTGTTGTCAATTTTACTATCAGAATCGACAATGCGAGCAGCAAAAGGTCACGCGAAGCGCCGCGCCAGTGGTGCCGCGTGGGTTGCGAAAAGCGAGTGTTGTACAACACCCCCGGAAGCACCTCGATTATAGGCGGTTTCGGGGGAGTTTTTCTCCTTATTTGCGTATCACAACATACAGGCCCATCCGAATTTGCGGGCAATCTCTTTGAGTAAATTACGGTCTTTAACGGGAATTATCACCTCCACTTTTTCACTTTCGTTGCCACGAGTAGCAATGTTGGCCATATCCAAGTCATACTGTGTCTGCATATTCATCCAGACATCAGCCGGAATTCCGAGTGCCTTCTCAAGAGCAACTGCAACATTCAATGAAACAGAACGCTTGCCGTTAATTGTCTCACTCAAAACAGATGCTTTGATTCCGGTTTGTTCTGCCAACTGCTTTTGTGTCATTTTTCTCTCTTTCAACTCATCCTTAATCATTTCTCCCGGGTGAGTTGCCACAAACGGTGTCAAACTTTCCTTATTCATAATGTTTCGATATTTCAAACAATAATGCGTTAACTACTATACCCTCTTCATTAGGAGAACTATTGAATAACAAACGATACTGCCTATTTATCCAAACTGCATCAACACCTTTCAAATCTCCTTTTTTCTTCTCGTAATGAAGGGATTTGATGCAATAGAGGTCTTCTATGCGACGGGCAGCCCTTATATAGTTCACAACCTTTACATATTGCTTTACGACATCCTTTGCCAATTTACGGTAGCGGCTGTCCGTTGTTGCGCCACTTATATATAGTTCCTCTAATGCGACATCTTCAAAATATATTTTCATTGTAATAACAAATCTATCTGCAATCCTACTGCAAATATAATACACGTTTTTTGAATTATTCGCAAAAGTGATAATTTTAATTTATAAAATAAATAAGGCGTTGTAAACAAAAAGGTATGCACATTTCTGCACACACCTCTCTACCGTAAACAATAAGCCCGCCTCGGCTACAGCCGGGGCGGGTGCATAAATGTATGTTTTAACGTGTTATTTACTTATTCCAAACATTGCCCCACGCCCCACGTTTTTCATTTGCGAACGATTGTTCAGCACTGGCTTCACCTTCGCCAATTGTAATAGAAGCTGCGACCGCTACATAAGGGCCTATTTTGATAATCTCCACATCCGGAGCAATATATAATCTTTTGCTCATAGTTTTAAAAAGCGACAGTTACTTAACAATTTTTTTACCATTCACAATATACATACCCTTGCCGATATTCTTCACACGGCGGCCCATAAAGTCGTATATGAGCGCAGGCTTCTCTGAATCGAGTTCGATACCTTCGATGCTTGTAGTGCCATTTGCAAAACTTATACTTATAGCCTGCTGTGCACTCTCAAGCTGTAGGTATGACTTGTTAGCAGACAATGTTCCACCCGAACAACGGTAGAAACCTACTCCTTGTGCTCCATTAGTCAGCAAGTATGCGTTGGCAATACCATTCATCGATTTGTCTGCGCCTGCCGAGTGACCAAAGAGGTTGGTGCCGATAGAGGCAGCTGTTTCGCCTGCTGCAGGGAGCATAACTGCATTGCCGTTTTGTTCAGCTATAAGAATTACGCCGGTATTAGCGGGGATAGATTCTTCTGTGCTAATCGCATTAAGGGTTACATACTCATTCTCTTTTGTTGCATAGTATGCAGTTACGCCCTCGGGTGCAACAGTGGGAAAAGGCGCACTGAATGTAGCCATATAGGTGTTATGCAGGTCTTCTGACAATAGTTCGCCCTGACCCACGCTGTTGAGTTTGGGAGTGTTGGCATAGGTGGCTTCCTCCATAATGATTGCAGAAGAGTATGCGTCGGTATAGTAAGGAGCACTTGATTTGTCAAAAGACAAATCGCTCTTCTTGATGATAACGCAACCATCACCGTTGGCATTACGGCGAGCATAGATATTTACATAGCAAGTATTGGTGAGGTCGCCTGTAATATTGCTGCCTGTTGTCATCTTTGATATAGTAACATCGGTGTACGCAGCAGTTGTGGCGTCGTACGCTTCTCTAACGCCTGTATTACCCGAGTCTCCACCACGCCAGGTCATATATTTGCCGTCGTTGCACACGAATACATATTTGCCATTCTGCAATAAGCGGCACACGAAAGGTGTTGCATTGGCCTCTGTGGTTGTGGCTTCTATAAGTCCGCTTGAAGGATTATAGGTGAGCCAGCATACGGTTGTACCATCCTTCTGTACATTTTTGAATGTATATGCCTTACCGCTTACGGGCATATTACGCTCTGTAGAAGCTAATATAGCAGCCTTTGCTGTGGCAATTTGTTCAGCAGTCATAGCAGCGGCGGCAGCCTCCTTATAGGTAGCGATAACAGCGTCGGTGTAGTAACCAATTTTACCGGCCTCTGCATCGAAAGCTGTGAGATCTGATAGCTTGGCAGCCTCCACAAAACCAAAGTTACAACCTGAATCGTTCTTGCGGGCTCCTGTACCATCGCCAAGACTGTTATAACCCCAGTTTGTGAGTGCTTTGGTCTTCAAGGCGTGCATCTGACAGGGTACAGAGCCGTTGAATATTACTTGCAAACCCTCGGTCTCTGAGTCTTCGATGCTCCAAGCAGCAGAAGACTGTGTTGTGCTTGTGGTGATACTACTCGCAGGTACCAGATATTTTCCGGTTTTGCTTATGATATGGAACGTCCCCTCTCCTGTGGGTATCTTTCTCCACAGCTGGGTGTCGCTCTTTAACTGTGTATCCGAAAATTGAAGGTTATCACCAAGATAAGCCCAAGAATTTACTGCGAAATTAGAGCCACTGCGTTTTTCTTGAAAACGGATGTAATACCAAGCCTCGTCACCCTCCTCTGCAACAGCCTTAAGGTTGTAGAGGTAGTCAATCTGCTGTGTTGTGGGCTCGGGGCTGAGAGCATCGAGGGCGTTAGCCATCGCTGCCTTTATTTCATCGCTTGCATCTGCTGTAATCGCAGTAAAGTAGTTTCTTATATAAGTACGACGGTCTACGTTACGTTTGATGCTGTATGCACCACCTGTGAGGTATTCAAGGTCGTAAGCTACATAAATGTTATCGAATCCGTCGAAGTTGTGCTGTCCCTCGCCATTGGGGAAACAGGTTGATACAGGGTTGTCTCTTTTGCCCCAACTTGTGAGAGTCTCCTCGTAAATGAAGCCGATGCGGTTGTCGGCCTGCAAATCCATAGAGCTGTATGCCGATGATTTGGTGGTTACCTCAAAGAAACCATCCCATCCTGTAGCCAAAGCACTTACGCTATTTATATCAGAGGCATCGGCGAGTTCCTTGTAGAAGATACCGACATTGCTACGGCCACCACCTGTGGGGAGTGACTGCAGAGCAAGGTACATCTCGCTATTGTCGCTATTACGTACAACGGGCACGATAAGCATCTCACCGTTGGTTGAGTTGCTACCGGCAGAGTGACCTGCACCTTCGAATGTGCTCATCACATCACCCTCCCACGAGCCCTCGGCTGTGAGAGTATTTGTGTATGTATATATGTTATAGATGCGTCCACCTGTTACGCGGCTCGAAAGTATCACACGGCCGTCGGGCAGCTCCTCACATTTGGGCTCGTCACCACCAGGCGCGGGAAGAGCCGACGCTCCACCAAGAGCGTGCCAAGTACGGCCAAAGTCATCAGAATAGATGACGCGATTACCATTGGGGCGGGCACACATAGCTGCATAGAGACGATAATATCGGTCCTTTCTTACGATGCGGCTCTGAAATACCTTACCACCACCCACAAAAGCCGCCTGCATAGGATTGCCACTGTCGAATAGGCTGTAAATGGGCTCGGTTACATCGACAGGGGTTCCCCAAGTGTTACCGTTGTCGGTACTATGAATGGTGGCAATCATGTTTGGGTTCTGACGGGTAGTGCGGCTGTTACCATATTGAGTACATCCGGCAACAGCAATAACCAAAACCTCACTGCTGGTGCGGTCGGCTACGATAGCAGGGTCACCAAAAGCTGTCTCGAAAATATTACGTTCTGCCGACTCCTCTCCTGTACCCACAGCCACCTCAATCATATCGCTCCAGGTCTCACCGTTGTTGTCGCTGGTACGGCACACAACATCCACCTGGCCAAAACCTGGGTCGGTACCACATACAAGACGAGCTGCAGCCGTGATGAGACGACCGTTGTTTGCTGTTGTGATACCGGGAATACGGTAAGGGGGGATTACACCGTCGCCCTTACTGGTGTTGTAAAGGTCTTGTTTTACAATGCGAGGTTTTACGCCTGTGAGGGTAATGGTATTGCCCTCGATAGTAATACGTGCACCGTCTTTGAGGTCGTTACCTACGATAGCACCCGAAAGCTGTGCCTCTGTGATAGCTCCATCGGTAATAAAGAAACCGCCATTAAAAGCGTTCTGCACTGTTGTGCCATTGTTATATACTACATATCCGTCTGCGTGGTCAATCTCCACCTGATAGATAGTCTTGCCCTCGACGTTTACAGGCTCGAAGCGCCATAGGTTGTCGTTTGCTGTTGCAGGACCTGCCGCCCAGGTTGTGAGGTGATGTACGCCACTCACGCTGTATGAGCTGTTTGCACAGTTAAGTGCCGAATCGAAATAGTAGTAGCATACACCATCGGTTTCTTGTGTGCTGGCGATGGTGAGCTGGGTGTAAGAGCCCATAAGGGATGCACCGCTACCACCTGCCACGATGGGGTTACCATCTCCGTTCTTGATGCCAACCTTACCACCTCCGAGAGAAGTAATATACCAAATACCGTTGTTTGTGTTTACCATTGCATCGGACTGCAATGTTAAGCGATTGCCGTTACCCGAGAGTGTCGCATCGTTATAAAGGTGCTCACGGCGGTCGGTAGCCTTGCTAATCATATGATAATAGCCAGTTGCGATAGTGGGAGCTGCGGGCACCTCAACATCTACACCATTGAGGAACGCCTCAAGGTCATCGACAATGGCTGCACACTCCTCTCCTGCAACATTTGCAGCATCGAAGCGATTGAGAAGGGTGTTCAGTGTATAGGTCTTGTCAAGGTCGTTGCTATACTCTTCACGCAAAATCTGAATTTTCTCATATTGGTGAATACCCTCGATAAGACGCTCAAAACGTATGCTTGAACGATTACCAGGATAGTAGCAGTATGTGTCGCCTGAACCAAACTTGCGGAAACGGCTGTCGGTCAAGGGGTGTTCGTCCCAGTTCATCCAAGCCCAGTGGAGGTATCCGTCGAGGTTCATCTTGGCTGCGTAGATAGGCAAGAAGGCTGCCTCTGCGGGGTATGAGTTTGAATAGATGTTGGGCTCATCATTTGCGCAGCTTGTGTACAAGGTGCTTACCCAGCCTTTTGCTTTGCGGTCGGCAAGCTGGGCGGCAGTGAATTGGCCCTCTTGACCAAGCTGTACACACAGGTCTCTGAACTTGTCGCACAACGAGCTGTGATAGTTACCTGCAAGAGCCATATTGAAGCCTAACGCATTCGCTATATTATAAGCGTTGAGCATATCTGCCTCTTGACGCTCGTCAAGAGCGATGTTTGTCTTCTCAAACCAACCTTTCTCAACGAGGTGTGCTTTGAAGGCTGTGAGGAAGTTGCTCCACAAGTCGCGATACTCCTCCGTAGATGTG
Organism: Bacteroidaceae bacterium; assembly: GCA_017503645.1. GTDB lineage: Bacteria > Bacteroidota > Bacteroidia > Bacteroidales > Bacteroidaceae > HGM04593. The sequence goes on from JAFVSR010000002.1 coordinate 5,696, forward strand.
GTTGTAGTGAGGCTGGTGTAGCTCTCGCTCTCCTCGTCCCAGTAACGGAAGCTCATATCCCAGGGAACCATAGAGAAACAGTTGATGTACTTGTCTATGCCACATTCTGCACAGAGTTCTACATATTTGTCAAATACAGTGTAGTCATAATCCCAAGAGCCGTCAGCCTTTTTGATGGTCTCAACCATAGGGTCAAAGAGGTCGTGTGTCTGCTCTCCCCAAGGCTCATAGAAAAGAATCGTAGATACGACACGCTGGCCTGCACGACCAAGAGCCTTCAGGTAGGGGCGTAGAGCCTCAATGTGCTCATCGCTCCAACGCTTTGCACTATAGTAACGGCTTACCGCATAAGGCTGTTGCCAGAAGTCGAGGTGGAATTTCTGCTCCGCAACTATGGGGAGTGAGTGGCTGTCCACAACGATTGTGAGCGCAAGGCTCTTTACTACGTTACCTTCCTCGTTCACAACCTCGAGTGCTGTGGTGTACTCGCCGGCAGCAATCTCGCGGGGAACCTCGATAGTACACCACACAGGGCGTGTCTCCATAGCAGGAACAGCGTGAGGCTTGTCCTGGTCTATAACATCTGCCACAAGCCAAGTAGGATAACTCATACTATGGTTGCCGCACGAAGCGAAATCGTCGGTAATCACGTAATTTACAAAACGTGCATCGCCCGCTTTGTCGATACCTGTGGCAGCCCCATTCTTTTTCCATTCGGTCATACGAACCGAGAGAGTGCCCTGGTCTGTCTTGCTGTAAAGCACAGCCTGTATGTTTGCACGCTCGCCTTTCCACGCTCTCAATGTAGCAGCATCCTGCTGTACGTGCTCGGGTACTTCGTGCAACTTGTAATGAATGTCGCGTGAGCCCCACGAAGCAATGAGGCCGTCAGGCAGGGCGTTCCACGATGCGGCATCGGGTGTAGTACCTACGCGAGGTTCGGTGTACTCATTAATAGGGTATTCATACAAATCGTCACCGCTTGCAATGCCTGAAATTTTCAATGTAACATCGATGATAGAAGCTCCGTCGGAGATATAATTTGCATAGCTTGCTCCTGTGGGGTCAATGCAGTTCCACATAATACAATATCGCATACGATATGTAGAACCCACCTCAAGGCCTTCGGGCACGCGGAATGAACCGGGAGTCAGGACATCGCCACTTACAGCGAGACCTGCACTATTCCAGCCCGAGTTTCCGTTGCCACCTTTGTCATAAAGCGACCAACACATAAGCTCATTGCCATTTCCCTTGATGTAGGGGCCATCGCCTGTGAGATTTACATCAAACAGTCCATTCTCATTCCAATCGACATATACATATCCGTGCATAAAACTGCCGTTGATTACGATTTGGGGAGTTACTGTTTCGCCACTTTTTACCTCAAATACGATGTCGGTTTTGTCAAAGTAAGCCTGGCAGCGGGGAGCCGAAGCGATGTTGTTTATCGCCTGCTGGTCGCCACGCACATTGCTTACGCCCACCATGATGGGGTAATGTTGATTGTGATTCACAGTCACATCCGCACCATGCTGAACAAAGTAGTTGCCCTGTTCTTGAGCCCGAGCAACAAAAGCCATTGCCATTACGAGGAGGCAAAATAGGCTTCTCATGATTGTTTGTTGTTTCATTTTGTGATGGTTTTTTATAATATTGATGATATTTTATTAAAACACAAATATATATAATTTAGGCATATTTTTTGCTAAAATTTGCATTTTTTGTCTACAGACAAAAAAATATCCCCACACACACGAAACGCAGTCCAATCCCGCCCAAACCCTAATAGGTGAAATCTTAAAAAACAAAGATGATTATTTATTGAGGACCTGATGGCTGCTGCTGGTTATGTGGATGGAGATAAATACAGCCTAAAATCCCCAGTGATACTACACAGGGACAACAACCCCACCAACTTTCAAAGCGACAATCTTGAGTATGTAGAAGCTACCGATACACGTTATATTGAGTACCAAAAGAAGGTCAAAGAGTGGAAGCACCAAAGGAATGTTGAACTGAACCCAGGAAGAGCATTGCATCCCGGGTGGTAAATAAACGAGAGAGAACTTTTTATGGTTCTCTCTCTATTTCTTTTCGGGTTAGATTATTTCTCCGCTCCAAAGCATTTTAAAGAAATCAAGCAGATAAATCATTCCTATTTTGTTTACTTCTAAATATGCTTGAAAATCCGAATTACAAATGCTTATTTTGATTAAATATCCGAATTACAGGTGCAAATATATATGCACATTTCTGCACACACCTTTCTACCGTAAACAATAAGCCCGCCTCGACTACGTAGTCGAGGCGGGTGCATAAATGTATGTTTTAACGTGTTATTTACTTATTCCACAAATTGCCCCAAGTGCCTTGCTGCTTGTTTGTAAGTTGCTCTTCGCCTGAGCTATTCTTGTCTATTGCAATGCTTGCTGCAATAAGAGTTTCGCAATCAATGTTCAAACACACCATAACAGGTGTCAAATAATACTTCTTCATAGCTATTTTAATAAATTACCTTTTTGCCGTCAATTACATATATTCCCTTTGTGGGGCTCTGCACGGGGCGACCGAAGAGGTCGTACACGCGGCCATCGCCTGCACCCACTGCCTCAAAGCTGTCAATGCCGGTTGTGCCGGGGAAACGGAAGTTCAGTGCCGAGGCTTGTGCATCGCTTATGCTCATATACATTTTAAAGCCGTTGATGTTTGTACCGTTGTACTTGCGCATAACCACGCCGGTTGCTGCTGTAACATCGGTTTGCAGTGTGTAGGGGTTATCCACACTGCTTGTGGCAATCTTCTTTGTTGTGCCTAACAGGTGATTCTCGCCTGTGAACTCTACATCTGCGGTGATGGTGAAATTGTATGTGTTTGCATCACCTTGGAGTATCACAGCCTGGCCGGCAGGAATTGTGCCCTCGAAAGCGTGTAGGTCGATGTAGTCGCCGTTTATAACTGCACGGTATGCAGTAACGCCATCGGGTATCTCCACTGCTACAGGGGCATAGAATGTTGAATAACCTACCAAGCCGATAGTTACGGGGAGAGAGGTCACTTCGGTAATCACCCAATTATGCGCTGCGCCACAGGTATTGTTTGTACAACGATTCACATATCTGTCGCTGCTGTGCAACCAGCGGTCGGCCGATTTTATATTACATTCTCCTACATTTGCGCTTACGGCAAACGTGATTTCCGAAATATCGTTGGAACCTACAGCCTCAAAAGCCCAATCATTTGCATTCAGGCCTATATACTGACCGTTGCTGTATGAGAGCAGATGATTCCCATCGAGATAGAAAATTGCAGCTGCCCGATTGGTGGTGTTCATTGCTATCTTGCCATCGTTTGTTGTCGCGCCTTGGATATAGTTGCCATTATTACTTATGGTATAGAATTTTCCACCTGTTGGCAATACCGGCTGAACTGAATATGTTCCCATATATGCGGTAAGGGCATCTTGTATTGTTTGCAGATCGGCCGATGTTGTAGCCTGTGCCAATGCTTCCTCCACATCGGCAGTGGTGTTGTATTTTGTCACATAGCTACCTATGGCAGCACCCTCGGAGCCTGCATTAACTTCAGCGGCTATTTCGGGGAGCTTGCCTGCAAGCGCTTGTGCCTCTTTCACACGGGCAGCATTGAACTTATCGCTGTCCACCTCATCGCTTCCGCCTGTGAGCCAGTTGAGCGAGAAGCGTACATAACGCATCTGATAACCACCTTCAAGAGCATCTTCTTCGAGGTACATACCGATTGTTCCATCTTCGAGCACGGTCATAGTAGAATAGGCCGAGCCGCCGGGGCATATGCTCTTCTTCACGGGCCACGTTTCAGCCTCGTCGGTACTCAAATATACTGTTACGTTTTTGCGCGAGGTCGCATCGGGTACAGAAAGGAGCAAACGGTTTGCACCCTCGTCCTTGCCTGTTGATGTAAGGCGTATTATATCGCCGTTGCAACCCGGGTCGTAAACTCCGGCGAATTGTGCGCGGGGAGTCCACGTTTTGCCGTCGTCATCGGATATTGCGTAATATACATTACCACCACCCTGCTTGCGCGACTTAACGAGCAAGCGGCCGTCGTTGAGCTCTACAATCTTCGACTCGTCGGCATCGGTGAGCGCGGGTACTGCGTTACAGGTCCAGGTCTTTCCGTGGTCCTCGGAACGCATAATATGCGCCTCGAACAGCGAGTGGCTGAAATTACTTGTTGTTGCCACAGGAGCTACGCACATAAGCGTTCCCTTGCTTGTCTGCAGGGCTGCGCCCGAACTGAAGAACATTGAATACCAGTTCTTGCGCACAGGGTCGCTGCATCCGCTGCCATAAATCTGGTCGGTGATATCAACGGGAGCATCCCAAGTGAGACCGTTGTCGTGGCTTATGATGCATTTGAGGCGGGTGGGATCATCGGGTGTTCCCGAGTAGAAGCCCTTCTTCGATGTTACAAGAACGATGATGTCGCCTGTGATGCGGTCGGTAACAATTGCGGGATCGCCGTGACCGTAATCGCCACCGAGCTCTGCTGTTCCGGCAATGGTAACGGGCTCGGTCCAGGTCTTTCCGTTGTCCTTGCTCACGCGTGCTACAACATCAATATTGTTGGGGAGGTCGTTTATGCTGCCAAAGCGCTTGTCGGCAACGGCAACCAACCAGCCGTTCATTGCTGTTGCAATGGCAGGGATGCGGTAGTAACGCGAATCGTATGTATTGCAATACTCAACGGTGCTTGTTGTGAGGAACACCGTGGTGCTGTTTGCGGGGTTGCCTGCGCTCTCAAGAACAGTTCCACCGTTAATGGTGTAGCTTGTTATTGCTGCATCGATTACGGTGCCCTCTGCTGCTTCCTCGCTTATGTCTGCAACCAACCAATAGTAGGGCGAGTTGCCCAAAGGCAATGTCTGTGCATTGGTAAATGCGATATCGAACGAGCCGTCAGCGGCAGGTGTTGCCTCGCCCATAAGGGTGGCATCTGTTCTATCCTTGCGGTATTCATATATATCGGCTACCGAATAGATATAGAGTTTCTCTACTGCACTGCTGTTGGTGATTGTACCCTTGATGTTCTGTAGTGTTGCATAACCATTAAGGCCTGTAACTGTCATACCAATGCGCAACAAGGGCTCTTTCTCGTTGCCGATACCAGTGGCGGTGAGGCCAAGCTGTACGGTTGTAGAAGAGAGCTGCGCAGTTGAAGCAATATCCTCGGCTGCGAGAGGCTCGAAAGACCAGAGCGATGCGCCGTTGTCGGCTGCCGCCCAAGTAACAATGATTGAATTTGCATTTTGTGCGTGCAACGGGTTGCTACTTGCATCCGATTGGATAGTGAAGCCCTTGTTACCAAGTGAAGTTCCACTCCAAGCGGTTATGGTGTAGTTGTATGCAGCAGTTTCGGTAATACCTGCTGCGGCATTGCCGTTCTCCTGCGACTTCGAGATGTAACCGCCGGCGTAGTTGCAGATGGCCACTTTGCCGTTGCTGCCCTTCTCGAAACGCCACACCATATTGGGGTCGAGCTGTTTAGTGCCGAATGTGAGCGGGCCGCTTGCATTCTTCTTCATTGCCTTACCTGTGCAATAATCGTTGGTTGCAGCCGACAGTATGTAGTACCACACAGGGTTATCTGCAGTTGAGTACTGTACCTCGCAACGGGCTGCCTCGTAAGTTGCAATGGCAGCTTCAAGAGCTGCTACAGCAGCTGTAACCTCGTCGTCGGTGAGGCCGTCAGTTGCATTCTTTATTATTGCAGCATCTATTGCCTCTTGCAATGCTGTGCGGCTCGCGGTGGTGAAGTGGCCCGGGTTAGTGCCTTCGGTTGTTCTGCCCAAAAGGTTGGTTGCATCGTTTATGGCAACCGTGAGGGCGGGATAACCGATAGATGCCTTGGCAACCGAAGTGAGTATATAATCGGAGCACCAAGTGCCGTTGTTTATTGCGCTGCTTGTCTGGTTGAAACTTGCACCGGTAGCGGCCATAACCATATATTTACCGCCTGTTGAGGTGGGGTTGTAGAGCGACATTGCGCCCACGCCTGTGTGTACTGCATCGTTCTTGAACTGGAAACTGTACTCGCTGTCGGCAACCTTGAGGCTTGTGCCGGCGTATGAGAGATACTTACCGCTGCCGTTCTTCAGGTAGTAGGCATCGGTGCCGTTAAGTATGAGCGACCATTCGTAGTTGGCATTATCGAGTTCATAGCCTTCGGCATTGGCAAGATTGCTGCCATTTACATAGAGGTAACGGTCGATGTATGTACCGTCGCTCTGCTTGGTGTTGGCAGCAAAGAAGTATTTGCTTGCAGGGTACTCGATAGACGCTATCTCGTCGGTAGTCAATGCTCTGTCGAAGAACTGCACAGTGTGTATCTTGCCCTGGAATACCTCGAAACTGCTATTGTTGCTTGTTACACCACCACCAATGTATATTTTCGCATTATCGTTATCGGCAAGTTTTTTGAATGTCTGCAGAACGTAGCCAACTACGGGGAATGCCTGCTCCTGATGAAGTGTGCCATCGACATATACTTTGTAATTGTTGTTTGTCTGGTCCACAACAATAACCACCTTGCTCACGGTGTTTGCTGTGAGTGATGCCAATTTTGTGGTAAAGCGGTCGCCACCATTTGACGATGCCAGGTATGCTACATTTGCGCCATAATGGCCATAGGCAAAATAGGGGGAATTGTCCTTTGTGGCGGTAGATACCGCTGCCTGTGTGGGGTCGCCTGCACTGATGAATGCACGGCGGCCGTTGAATGATGCGGGCATTGTAACCTCCATTGCAATGGTAACGTCGGTGGTTGCAAACAGTTTGGCAGCATCGCTCTTTCTTAACTCATAGGGATATGTTGCAAAGGTGAGGGCATCGACGGTTACTATAGGTTCAAGTTCAGTGGGCACTGCTACAATGAGTCGCTTGCTGCTTGTATCAACAGTCATCTTCAACCCTGTGGGAACGGTGAAGTCGCTTGCCACAGGAACGGTGCCTGTGGGGAAGAAGAAGTATCCGTTATTGAACACTTTTGATATACCGCCAATGGCTGCGCTGCCTGTGTAGGTCACAGAGGGGTCGCTGCCAATTTCGGTCGCATTCTCCACGCCGCTTATAGATACGGTGTATATATCGTATGCGGCAAGCTCACTCGCGCTCACGGGAGCAAAAGCATATTTGTGGCTGGTGCTTGATGCCTTGCCCACATATGGTTGCTCGGTGTTTGCTCCGGGGTTGTAGTAACTCCACTTATCAACGGTAGTAAAGCCGCCGTAACTCATAGTGAGAGTGGTATTACCGCTTTCCAACGAGCGTGTAGCAGTACAGGGCTCCAATATGCCCAAGCCGCTTATTGCCTGAATAAGATATTTGTTACCTATCTTCTTCACTTTCAACCAAGCAGTTGCAGGCTTTTCTGCGTCGTAAGCACCAATCTTCAAGGGATAAAAGTTGCTTGCATTTTGGCGATAGGCTGTGTTTGCATTCAAAATATTATTATTGCCTGCGGTTATATAGCCTTGCATAGTAGCATCGGAACCTGTTACAACACGCATTTTGTACCAGCCTTCGGTGAGACTGTTAAGGTCGGTAATAACATTTTGGAAGTTATCGTCCGTGGGAACAACGGGTTCCACCTCGGGGTCGCCTGTGTAGAGCGCTATTTTGTACTGGCAGCCTGTATCGGCACGGTCTGTACCGCTATTACCGCTGCTCCAATTGTAAATCTTGTAGCTTTGTCCACTGCCGGTTTGGTTAAGCTGCACTATTCCGCTGTGAACGATGAACAGACCTGCGGTATTCGAGTAACTCAGTTCCCAACCGTTTTCGGGCTGTTCTGTGCTTGTGGTAATCTGGTTGTTGTATGCTGCAGTAGGGGCAAGGTATGAATTGTCCTCGCGGTTTATAATGTCGAGCTTGCCATCGGTGCGGGTAACGAATTTCCACATTGTGCGGGCATAGGTGTTAGCTGTCATACCTATTGCACCTTCACCGGCTCCATTACTTGCAAGGTAACGGTTTTCGCGGTTGGGCGTGTAGAGCTGATACCACGATGCGGAATTTGCATCGCTGGTTACCGGCATGTTTATTTGGGGCAACAATTCGGTTGTTGCAGTTGAGAGGTTCGTTTTTTCTGTGGTAAACACATCGCTTGATGTTGTAGATGCTGCAAGGGCTGCATATGCTGCTGCAATCTTCTCCTTTACAGCCGCAAGGTTGGCAGTGGTGTATTCGCCCACTCCGTCGCCTTCGGGAAGGCTTGCCGCTGTAACAATGGCTGTGCCAAGTGCTGTGCGGTTGGTGAAACGGGTGTAAAGGCTGTTGGCCTCGTCGTCGGTGATTGCGGTGATGCCCTGCTCATTGATAGCGGCAGCAATTTTTTGTGCTACTTTAACATAGCCTTTGCCATAGAGATAGTTGCCGGTGAAATATACAGTGTTGGCAACATTGTTGCTCACAAAATCGGTATAAATGTCAAGGTACTCAATATTGTCGGCTGTACTCTCGGCTGCATATGCAGAAAGCAGTTCGTTGAATGGTACCACTCTGCCTGTATTTGTTGCCGCAGTTGCTGTGGGCTGCAGGCTCATAAGGGTAATCTTTGTATTGGGAGAATATCCCTGTATCTTAGTAACAACACTCTTGTAGCTTGCAAGAACGGTTTCAAGAGCTGTGCTGCCGTTCACATCGCTCACGCCTGCATAGAGAAACACCTGCGCGGGTGTGCCACCGCCGGCAAATATGGCATCTACCATCTTCAGCATATCGGCAAGCGATGGGCCGGGATAACCCCAAGTGGTTCCGCGGTTCTTTATCTTGTTGCTTTTGAGCAGTTCGTGCCACTCGCCGCCGTTAACCATCTCGTCACCTATGATGAGAATGTCATCACTGTTCACGGGCAACTTACTAAATACTGTGGCGCGCATTCCGTTGGCACCACCCAAGCCACCGTTGGCTTGTGCCTCTGTACCATAAACCGATGTAGCATTATCATCGTCCATTACATAGGGCGCAATAATGTTGCACCAGATTTTGTACCCGTCCGATGTAAGGTGCAGGTTGTCATAGGAAAGGGTGTTGTTGGTAATACCCTGCATCGCCTCCCATAGGTCGATGTATGTTGCGCCCTTTTCGGTACACATAGTCTTCAAAGCCGTATTTGCCGCACTCAACGCATCGAGAGTGCGTATTCCGCTTGTGCTGGGCAGTATGCTTTGTACATAAATTTCAGTATTGGGCGATGTCTGCTTGAAACGCTCTACAATCAATGTTATATTGGTGAGAACATGTTCGGTTGTGTTTATACCCGATGTTCCCAAGTCGTTTGTTCCGAGCATAATGAACACCTTCTTGGGCTTTCCGGCAGCAATAGCCTCGATGTTGGCAAGAGCTTCATCGGTAACTGCACCCGAAACGCCTCGGTTTACTACGTTGTGATTGCCAAAGGCCTCCCACCATTCGTGCATATTGGTAATACTGTTTCCAATAAACACTATCTGCTCCGAATTTACGGGCAACACCTTAAAGGCGTCGTACCTGTGATTACGGAACGGCCCGTCGGCAAACGAGATAGCTGTTGTCAATAGGGCGACAGCTAACATAAAAATTTTTCTTATCATATTTTATTATATTTAGTTGACTTGTAAAAATCTATTTCGCTTGTGCTTAATATACAACCTTTTTGCCGTTGATGATATATATACCTTTTGTGGGGTTCTCCACAGGACGGCCAAAAATATCGTATATGCGGCCATCGCCTGCCGATGTACCCTCTGCCTCAATGCTATCCACGCCTGTGGTGTCGGCTGTAGATTTAATGGGTTTGAAGGGAGCCTCATCGGTGAACTTGTATTTGCCGCCACTTGCCCAGTCGAGCGAGAAACGCACGAAACGCATTGTGTAGCCGCCAAACAGGCCGTTCTCCTCGTAATACACGCCAAGGGTGCCATCGGGCAGAACAACTGCTGCGCTGTAGGCCGAGCCTCGGGGGCATATTGTTTTAGGGCTGCCGAAAGTGGCACCCTCGTCGGTAGAGAGTGCGATGCTTACATTTTGACGGCTGCCGCTGTTGGGCAGTGTCTGCAATGCGATATCCCAGGGGTTACCCTCCAATGTGGAACACCACACCATATACTCGCCGTCGCAAGCATTACCACTGATACCGCTTGTGAAACGTGTCTGCGAGGGGTTATGCCAAGTGGCACCGTTGTCCGATGTGTAGTTGTAGTAGTTGTAGCCGCTTGCACGCACGCTGATGGCGAGGTCGCCGTTGTTGCGCTCAAGTGTTTTGGGTTCATCGGCAGACTTTGTTCCGCTTGTGCCACTCACATACCAATTTTTACCACCGTCGTCACTCATAAAGAAGTAGAAATTCTGGCTGTTGTCGGCCTCGCGGTTCACAAAGCTCGACACGAGTGTGCCATCGCGTTTCTGCAATGCGGCACCCGAGCCCGAGAAGCCGCTCTTCCAGGAGTTCGTGTTGGGGTTCGAGCAGTTGGCACCAAATAGGTCGTCGGTGTGGTCCACGGGTGCTTCCCAGGTGAGACCACCGTCGCGGCTGGTAATTGTTTTCCAACGGGGAGGCTCGGCTGCTGTTCCTGCAAAGAAGCCGTGACCATATGTGCCGGCACTGGTCATAATACCCACAATCTCGCCATTGTCGCGGTTGGTAACGATTGAAGCATCGCCGTGACCATAGTTGCCACCGGTGGTGGCTGTACCTGCTACGGTTACGGGGTCGCTCCAAGTTTTTCCAAGGTCCTCGGAGTACTGCGCCACAAGGTAGCAGTGCGAGGGAAGGTCGCTGTTGTGCCCCTTGCGGTCGTCGGTAAGGGTTACAAGGCGTTTGCCGTCGCGTGTCACGGTTATTGCGGGAATACGATAGTAGAGCGAGCCCTTGTCCATAGGCATAAGCACGGCACCTTCGGATAGGAATATTGTGACTGCGTGGGCGGGGTTGCCTATTGCCTCTTCTATCTCATTGCCATCGACGGTATAGCCCAGAATTTCTGCATCCACAGTGTTACCCTCTTTGGCATCGGTTGCGATGTCGTATGTTATCCACAGGTAGTGGTCACCGGGGAGCAATTCCTTGCTGCCGGTTATGGTGAATGTGCCGTCGCTTGCGAGGCTCACTGCTTCGCCATACTGCTCGCCGTTCTGTTCGCGCCACGTCATCTTGTTTTCTGCATCTATAAACAGTTCGCGTGCGTTTGTGGCAAAGTATGCCTTCACGTTGGTAATGTCGGCACTGTTGGTACCTATGAACTTACCTTTGACACCCTGAAAATCGCAGCTGCCTGTGAGGCCGCTCACGCGTATGTTTGAGCGCACGATGGGTTGGTTCACATTACCTATACCGGTGCTCACTTTACCTTGCTGCACGGAGGTATTGGACACCATGGCTTCGGGAGAACTTACATCCACCTCGTCGAATCTCCACAACGAGGCATTGCCTGCCGCCGAACCCCAGCGCACAATCACCTGGCCCGCCTCCTGTGCGTGCAACTCCACGCCGGTATCTTTTATTATAAAGTAGTCATATGCACTTTGTATGGTGTATATGTGGTTGGCACCTGTTGCAATGCCAAACGCGGTGCTTCCGCCTGTACCACCGCCTGCAGTACCTATGTATTCGCCACGGTAGTTCTTAATGGCAAGTTTGCCGTCTTTCTCCCAGAAACTCCAGACGCGGTCGGCACTGAAGGATTTGTCACCAAATCGCATACGCTCCGCTTCGCGGTCGTAGTAGATTACCTTATCCTTGCAATAGGTGTTTGTGGCAGCACTTGTAATGTAGTACCAATATTGGTTCTCCTCGGTGCTCACTTGGGGTTTTTCCTGCTTGTCCTCCTTTACCTTAACGGTAAAATCGGTGAGTACAACGCCATTGCCGTTGGCACCGGACAGCGTGAACGACACGCTTGAGAGTTTCTGTTTGGTAGCACTCAGAGTTTTTGCCACGGTGCTTGTGGTGTAGGCTTTGCCGTCGCTCATTGTGAGTGAGAGGCCTGTGCTGTGGCCGTTGTTGGCAAATGTGAAGCTATACTCCTCTATCACATAGCCCGCAGGGGGTGCGAGGGTGTAGGTTGATGTTGTGGCCGAGCCGGTCATCATCTGCACGTTGTTGCCCTGCCAGTTCATATTGTTGGCACCGCAAGAGAACTGCAGCTGCGGAGTAGCATTGCTCTTCCACGCGCTGTTCCACGCCTGGTTGGCCGATGTGCCGCGGTAGAGGTTACCGTTGGCCTTGTCAACCACATACTCGATGGATGCGGGGGTAGATGGGCGCTCGGCGGGCTCGGGTGCCACGGTTATCTTCAGTTGGCAGCCCTGGTCGGCACGGTCGGTTCCCTTGTTGGCATTTGCGCTCCAGTTGTAAAGGGCATAGTTCTGGGGCGAGCCTGTCTGGTTCAGCTGCACCTCGCCCGAAGATATGATATAATAGCCCATTGTGTTGGCATAGCTCACTGTCCATCCCTTTGTGGGGCGTGCGGTGGCTGCGAACAGCTGTGTGTTGTAATTGGCTACAGGGTTCAAATAGGTATTGTACTCGCGGTTCACAATGTCGAATGTATTGTCGCCACGGCTCACGAATTTCCACATAGAACTTGCATATTGGCCCTCGGTGAGCGAGCCCACGATGCCCACGTCACCTTTGCCCTCGGGAGCAATGTAGCGGTCGGCCGAACGGAGCGATGTCAGTTGGTACCAATGCTCGGCACCATCGGTGCTGGCGGTGGGCATAGACAAGGCTGTCAACAATATGTTGTTGATGGCTGTTGCCTGCGCACTTGCCTCGTCGGTTGATATTTCGGCTTTGGCAAGCAGGGTGTTGGCTTTTGCTGCCTCTGTTGCAAAGGCAGCCATCTTGGTTGCATCGTATTGGCCCACCTCGGTACCCTCTTCAACCATAAGGCCCTTTGCTATAGCCTGCGATACCTGGTTGCGCAAACCGGCCTGGGTGTGGCGCTTTGCAGCCTCATCGTCGCTAATCACGCTTAATGCAAGCGAGGGGAAGTCGGCCTCAAGAGCTGCCTTCATCTGCGCTGCCACCTTTACGTATCCCTTACCGCCCAAATAGTTGTTGGGGTAGAAATATGCAGTGTTGGCTACAGTGCCGTTGAGCAATGGAGTGTATATATCTACATATCCTATCTTGTCGCTTTCGCCTGCAATGGACTCCATATAAGCGTTGAGCACCGAAATGCGGTTACTGTTGTCGTCGGCATTGTTCGTGGGGCAGAGGCTCATCAAATAGAGTTTTGATGTGGGCGACTTCTCCACTATCTTATCGACCAGCGCCTTGTAGTTGGCTTTTACGGTCTCCAAGTCGGTGGTGCCGTTGGCATCGGCTGTACCTGTGTACAGGAATATGGCCTTTGCATCGGTCTTTGAAGCACCGGTTTGGGCATATGTGGCATCGACCAACTTGGATGTAGTTGCAATGTCGCCGCCATAACCCCAGGCTGTTCCACGGTTCTTTATATTGAGATTGCCAAGCAACTCCTGCCACTCGCCGTTTTTCACCATTTCATCGCCAAATACAAGAATGTCATCGGCAGCAATGGGCATCATACTGAAGTATGTGGCACGCATACCGTTTGCACCACCAAGCCCACCATTGTTCTGCACCTCGGATGTGTTGGCAGCATACACGGTTTCAACCTTGTAATCCTCGCCCTCCTCGAGATTTTGGCAGATGGTTTCGCACCACACCTTATAGGCTGCGGCAGTAAGATGCAGATAGTCGTAGCTCCACACACCACCGCTTGCAATGCCTGTGAGCTTGGCATAGAGGTCGATGTATGTGACATTCTCACTACCCTCGGCATAAGCCTTCACCAGCTCGTTGGTGTGCAGCCAACGCTCCTGCTGACGGTTCGACGTGTTATTGTTGAGAATACTGTAGAGATAGATTTTTGTATCGGGGTAACGCATTTGTATGCGCTCCACAATGCTCTTTACATAAGCAAGAATCTGCTCTCCCGTAAAATTAAGGCCACCACTCGATGCAAGGTCGTTTGTACCTATCATCATAAAGACCTTTTTAGGTTTATTGACCAAATAACTCTCCAAATTATTACTCTGCTCGGTGGAGTATGTTCCCGAAACGCCACGGTTCACAATGGGCAGATAGTTGCCCTCGGAGGTTTTGAAGGCCTCGGGCCAGCAATGCATATCCGTAATGCTGTTACCCAGGAACAAGATGCTGCCCTCAGCAGGTGCAAGCACCTTGAAAGAATCGAAGCGATGATTACGGAAAGGTTCATCGGCCCACACGCACACGGCGCACACAAGGGCCAGTATCACAAGTAACTTTCTTCTCATAAATTAATTTTTAACGGTTAGTTCTAAGTTTTATCGTTTATATCTCTTTCTGCTTGGAACAGTTGCAAAGGCAAACTACTCCAATTTACAAATATATAAATTATGATATATTAAGTAAATTTTTTGCAGGCATTTTAAGGATAAATAGAACTTTTTATGATATATATACAACTTGCAACACATATAATGTATGTATATACAATAAAAGCAGGGCTTGGCCCTGCTTTTACCTGTTTAATATTATCAAACCTTTACAGCAACTTCACAAACACCTCAATTGCCTGATACTCGGCCAAGCCGATTTTATCGAACAACTGCGCAGTGCCCTGCATACGATCCTCGGCACGTTGCCAGAACTCGCGTGCATCCTCGCCGGGGAAGGGAACAATATCCTTCTGCGACAGGTGGCGGAAGATGGCATGGCGCTTGCGTATCATCTCCTCGGGGCTCAACGGCACTGCCATATCGGCAACTGCCAAATCCCACTCCTGCCAAGCACCGCGGTAGAGCCAGATGTGGCACTCCTTGGCCCAATCCTCGTCTTTAACCTCTTCCCAGGCACGCAGAACGGCCTCTATGCATACACGGTGTGTTCCGTGAGGGTCGGTGAGGTCGCCGGCGGCGTAAATCTGGTGGGGCTTCACCTGGCGCATAAGAGCCTTTACAATCTCAATGTCATCGTCGCTCAACTGCCCTTTCTTTATGCCGCCCGTCTCGTAGAATGGGAGGTTAAGGAAGTGAGCGTTTGTGCGGTCGTCGAGACCGATGGAGCGGCAGGCTGCGCGTGCCTCGGCACGGCGTATGGCACCCTTGAGGTTGAGCAGAGCGCGCGGCTCGGGCTCGCCGGGCTTTTTGTTGGCAATGATTTCGCGTATCTCGTCGAACTTGTCGCCAAAGCCCATTTCGCGGGCTGTGTCGATGTTCTGCAACACCACATCGTCGTAAACGGCCACGTTACCCGATGTCTGATATGCAACGTGCACATCGTGCCCCTGCTCTATGAGGCGGTTGAAGGTGCCACCCATTGAGATAACATCATCGTCGGGGTGCGGCGAGAATATTATCACGCGTTTGGGGAAGGGTGTAGATGAGACGGGGCGTGTGCTGTCGTCGGCATTAGGTTTGCCACCGGGCCAACCCGATATTATATGCTGCAACTCATTAAACACTCTGATGTTTATCTGGTCGTAGGTATCGACACGCTCCAGGAGGTCGGACAATGAGTTTTTGATATAATCCTGATAGGTTAATTTAAGGATGGGTTTATCTACCACCTGGCAGAGCCAGATAACAGCCTTGCGTATGAGCTTGGAGGTCCACTCTGTGGGTGGTGCAACAAGCCACGGCTCCTTGACGCGGGTGAGTTCCTGCGCCGCAGCCTCGTCTATCACCACCTGTATGTTGCGGTGCTCCTGCAGGTATGTTGCCGGATAATTTTCGGACACAACGCCCTCGATAAGTTCTTTTGCTATGGCGGTTTTCTCCTCACCCCACATCATAAGCACCACCTTTTTGGCACTCATTATGGTGTCCATACCCATAGTGATTGCTGTTTTGGGCACATCGTTGGGATTTGAGAAGAACTTGTTTTGTGTGCGGCGCGAATTGTAGCTCAATTGCACAAGACGGGTTGTGGATTTTGAGTATGTACCGGGTTCGTTGAAACCAACCTGGCCAAGCTCGCCCACGCCCATAATCATCAAATCAACCTTGCCACGCACCATCTGCTCATACTTATTGCAATACTCATTCACCTGCTCGCGAGGTACTGTGCCGTCGGGGAAATGTACATTCTTGGGATCTATATCTACATACTTGAGGAAATCCTCGTACACGCGGTGATTGCGGCTCTGGGGGTTTTCGGGAGTCATAGGATAGAACTCGTCGAGGCTGTAAACCTCCACGTTCTTGAAACTCACCTCGCCCGCCTTGTAGCGGTTAACCAACTCGGTGTAGAGGCCCAACGGAGTGCGGCCCGTTGAAAGACCTAACACAAAGAGACCGTCAACCTTGTGGTTGTTTATCGCTTTTACCACCATATCGGCAGCGCGCTGCGCACCTTCGGCAGCTGTGGGTGATATAATGGTGGGCACCTTCTCGAATTTGCATATACTCTCGAGTGATGCAGAGACAGGCAACTCGCCTATCTTTGGAAGTACAAATTTTGGGTTCATATTATTTCTTTTTGTTAGTTATACATTATATATATGTTATTCTTTTATTTTTCGCGGTTCATAACAAGTGCCGGCGACTCTCCTTTGTCGAGCATTGTTTTCATATAACGCATTGCCGAATCGCTGTGTTTGAAAAACATTTTGTAACCCTCACACAGCACATTCATATATGGTTCGCCGTTCTTTGCATAGCCAAAGCGGTGCTTGGGGCACTCGCCCTTGCACAGGAAATAGTAGTTGCAACGCTTGCACTCCATAGGCAATGCCTCGCGCTTGTCGCGGCCGAATGCCTGTTGCTCCTCGCTCCTGTACATATCCACCAAAGGTTTCTCGGTGATGTTGCCCAAGCGGTATTCGGGATATACGAAGTGGTCGCACGAATAGACATCGCCGTTGTGTTCCACCACAAGGCCGTCGCCACACACGTCGCAGAAGGCGCAAAGCGATGGCGGCACACCGTACCAGTTGGAGAGTGTAATATCGAACAGCTGCACAAAGTAGCTGCCCACGTCACGTTTTATCCATTCATCGAACACATCGCACATAAAGCGGCCGTAGCCGAGGGCCGACACCGACCAAGGAGCCTCAACGGCATCCTCCTCGTCGGGCGAAACTATGAGCGGCCTGCGCCCCTCACGCAGCTTCACATATTCCACCACGGGCAGGAATTGCATAAAGTGGTTTATGGAACGGAGGAACTTATATACTTCGGCTCCACGCCCCTCGCTGCGTTTGTTCACGGTGGATAGCAAATTGAACTCCACGCCACGCTGTGTAAACAACTCGGCCGCCTTCATAACGCGGGAGAAGGTGGGGGCACCGCCGCAGTCGCGGCGAAATGCATCGTGTATATCCTCGGGACCGTCGAGCGAGAGGCCCACAAGGAAATTGTTGTCGGCAAAAAAGCGGCACCAATCCTCGTTCACCAGTATGCCGTTTGTCTGCAAGGTGTTCTCTATTGTCTTGTCGCCTGCATATTTCTTTTGCAGCTCCATTGCCTTCTCAAAGAAGGGAAGGCCCGCCATAAGCGGCTCGCCACCGTGCCAACAGAAACTTATATTCTGCTGCGATGCGCCCTCTATGTACTGCCGTATGTACGTTTCGAGCAGTTCGTCGCTCATCTTGGGCATAGAGCCGTTGTATATGTCGGCCTTGTCGCGGTAGTAACAATAGTTGCAGTCGAGGTTGCACGCCGAGCCTATCGGCTTTACCATAGTGCCGAAGGCCGGTGCGCGCCTCATCTTTGCAACATCGACGAGGTTCAAATTGTTCCTCTTGTTACTCTTCATTACGTTTTATTCTTGTATGAATTGCTGCTCGCCATACATTATCTGCAGGTTGCGCAATTTTGCTTTAAGGCTGTCGGTAAGCTGTTCTGTGCCGGCTTGGCCGTAAATATTGTTCAATTCGTTCTTGTCTGCAGCAAGGTCGAAGAGCTCCCACTCGCTGTAATTCTCGCCATAGAAATGGATGAGTTTGTACTGCTCGGTGCGCACACCGTAATGCGGGCGCACTGCGTGCTCGGCGGGATATTCATAATAGTGGTAGTATAGAGCGTCGCGTTTGGGGTTCCACTGCTCGCCTTTCAGGAGCGGCAGCAAAGACTCTCCCTGAATATCGGCGGGCACGGGAACACCGGCAGCCTCCAATATTGTGGGCGCATAGTCGATATTCTGCACAAGCTGTGTCACATCGCCCTTCACGCCACCGGGAAGGCGCATAAGCAACGGAGTGCGGAAGGACTCCTCGTACATAAAGCGCTTGTCGAACCAGCCGTGTTCACCCATATAAAATCCCTGGTCCGATGTATAGACGATGAGGGTGTTGTCCATAAGGTCGTTGGCCTCAAGATAGTCGAGCACCACACCAATGTTTCTATCTACCGAAGTAATCACACGCAGATAGTCGCGCATATATTGCTGGAATTTCCAGGCATCGAGTTCCTTGCCCTTGAGCCCGGCAGCCTTAAAGGCAGCTATCACCTTGTCGTAGTGGGCATCCCAGGCAGCCTTCTGTTCGGGGTCCATAGTGCGATACATACGGCGGCCCCACTCCTCGAGGTCGGCACGCGAGTGTATTGTGCTGTCCTTGTCGGCCATCTTAAGGTCGTATATTATATCCATATCCTTGGAGATGGACATCTTTTGCTCCGAAGCGGCACGGCGGCCCTTGTAGTCGTCGTAGAAGGTTTCGGGCAACGGGAAGTTGGTGTCGGTAAAGAGATCGAAGTCACAAGTATCGGGCATCCAGGTGCGGTGGGGCGCCTTGTGATGCAGAAGCAGACAGAACGGTTTGTTCTTGTCGCGCTGCGAAGAGAGCCACTCGATGGCAAGGTCTGTGGTGACATTGGTTGCATAGCCCTTGCGCTGCACCTTCTCGCCATTGCATATAAACGTGGGGTTGTAGTAGTCGCCCTGCCCTATGAGGATATCCCAATGATTGAAGCCTGTGGGGTCCGATGTGAGGTGCCACTTACCTATGACGGCTGTTTCGTAGCCCTGCTGCTGCAACAGCTTGGGGAATGTTTGCTGGCTGCCGTCGAACGAAGAGCTGTTATCGGTGAAACCGTTGGTGAAGCTATGTTTGCCGGTGAGCATACAGGCACGCGAAGGGCCGCTTATGGAGTTGGCCACAAAGCTGTTTGTAAAACGCACGCCGTCAGCCGCTATGCGGTCGATATTCGGGGTTTGTATGTAGGTTGTGTCGTAGGCGCTAATTGTCTTGTAGGAGTGGTCGTCGCACATAATATAAAGAATATTCAAGGGCTTTTGCTCCTTCACCTGTTCACTACACCCTGCAAAAGGCATTACCGCTGCACCTGCCATTGAGAGGCACAGCATCTGCTTGGTTTTGTCAAAAAAATCATTCATAGCTATATAGATTTATAATAAATTTTGTCAAAAACACATTTCCATAGGCAAATATAAGATTTTTTATATAATAGAGGCCACGGCAACGCGTTTTTTTAATATTATATATAGTTTTTTTATGATACAATACAAAATTAGGCGGGCAAGGCCCGCCTAATTAACCAATATTTACGAAAAAACATTATTCTTTCCAACCGAGAGCAGAAGCACCAAGAACGGCAGCATCGGCACCGGGGAGCGAAGATTTAAGCACTTTCACCTTGTCTTTCCACAAGAACACCACATTTTCGTTCATACGTTTACGAATGGGTTCAAGCAATAAGTCGCCGGCGTTGGCAAGACCGCCGAAGATCACAATAGCCTCGGGAGCCGAGAAGGCGATGAAGTTGCAGAAGGCATCGCCAAGCACGTGGCCTGTGAATTCAAAGATTTCCTTGGCAAGTTCGTCGCCGGCCATGGCTGCATCGAACAACATTTTGGATGTGAGTTCGTTTATGCAGATGCTGCGCAAGGTGCTGGGTTGGTCGCGCTCCACAAGCCATTTCTTTGCTGTGCGCACGATACCTGTAGCCGATGCGTATGTCTCCAAACAATCCACACGACCACAGCCGCAAGCGCGGCCCTCGAGCACGGGAGCCGTAACGTGACCAAGCTCACCGGCAAAGCCGTCGTGACCGTAAATGAGCTGTCCGTTGGCAACAATACCGCTACCTACACCTGTACCAAGTGTGATATAGACAAAATCCTTCATACCCTGTGCAACGCCATATTTCATTTCGCCAATGGCTGCTGCGTTGGCATCGTTTGTTACTTTGGTGGGGATTCCCGTTTTACTCTCTATGAGCCAGCCCAGGGGCACAATGCCCTTCCAGGGAAGGTTTGCAGCGTTTACAATCTCACCGGTATAGTAATTTGCCATAGGCGCACCTATACCTATACCCTCTATTTTTCCCTTTACATCGCACTCGGTGGCAAGTTTGTCTATCACGCGTGCAATGGTATCGGTGTACTCCTCAATCTCGGGGTGTGCCTGTGTTTTTGTAGTGTCATCTTTTGCAAGGATGTGACCTTTTGCATCTACAAGACCTATCACGGTGTTCGTACCACCAAGGTCGATTCCAATTACATACTTTTCGTTAAGCATATCGTTATTGTTTTAAGTTATAAGTTCTTTTCCAAAAGTTTCAACTTTGCGAATATATAGAAAAAAAAGAACAAGTGGTATAAAATAGTGACAAAAAAACAAAAAACAGGTTTTATTTTGCCTTCTTTGAGGATTTGGAGTATCTTCGCCAACAAATTATAAAAAACAAAATATACAACAATATGAAGAAAGTTCTATTATCACTGCTTGCCGTCATACTTGCGGCAAACATTCACGCACAAATCACCGATGCACCAAGCATCTTGCCCAAGCCCACAAAAACGACAATGGGGCTTGCAAATTGTTTTTTTGAGCTCACCCCCGATACAAAAATCGTGAACCTGTTGGGCGACAGCGATGCAAAAAGCATAACCAAAGAGGTCAACCGCATAGTACAGGAGCTGCTTGGCGAGAAACTTAAGACGGCAACAAGCGTAAAAGGTGACAACAACATCATCATCAGAAAGAACAACTCGCTTGCAACAGAGGGTTATATATTGGATATTGCGCCCGAGAACATTATTATACAGGCAAAAAGCGCCGCAGGAGCATTCTACGCATTGCAGACTCTGAAGCAGATTATTCCCGTACAGGCTTTTGAAACACCTATAGACCTGGAGGTGGTGAAACTGCCCGCTATGAAGGTTGAGGATGCGCCCCATTTTGCATACCGCGGATTTATGCTCGACTGCTCACGCCATTTCTGGAGCGTAGAGACCGTGAAGGAGGTTATAGACATAATGGCTATGCACAAGATGAACCGCTTCCACTGGCACCTCACCGAGGACCAGGGCTGGCGCATTGAGATAAAGAAATATCCATTGCTCACCGAAATTGGCAGCCTGCGCGAGCAGACCACCACAGGGCACAACGAGGGGCTCGACGGAATACCTTACGGCGGATATTACTCGCAGAA
This sequence comes from Bacteroidaceae bacterium, assembly GCA_017503645.1. Taxonomy (GTDB): domain Bacteria; phylum Bacteroidota; class Bacteroidia; order Bacteroidales; family Bacteroidaceae; genus HGM04593. Next base: position 27,124 of record JAFVSR010000002.1, read on the forward strand.
GGATATCAAGGAGATTGTAAAATATGCTGCCGAGCGCTTCATAACAATAATCCCCGAGATTGAGATTCCCGGACACTCTTTGGGAGCGCTGTGCGCCTACCCCTGGCTCGGTTGCCGCGGCGAGGAGGGCAACTACAAGACCTGGTCGTACTGGGGAGTATCGCCCCAGATTGCCTGTGCAGGAAAGGAGAGTACCTTCAAATTCTGGGAGGATGTTCTGGGCGAGGTGATAAAACTGTTCCCCGGCGAATATATACACATAGGCGGCGACGAAGCACCACGCGACGAGTGGAAGGTGTGCCCGTTGTGCCAACAGCGCATAAAGGAGAATGGTTTGAAGAACGAGGCCGAACTGCAGTCGTATGTGACACACCGCATAGAGGAATATTTGAACAAGCACGGCCGCAAACTTATCGGTTGGGATGAGATTCTCGAAGGCGGAGTGAGCCAAAGCGCCACCATTATGTCGTGGCGAGGAGCATCGGGCGGTATTAAGGCTGCACAAAAAGGCAATTATGCCATAATGACACCCAATGATTTCTGCTACCTCGACTATTTCCAGACCAAGGACCGCAAAGACGAGCCCGATGCCATAGGCGGTTACGTACCCCTTGCAAAGAGCTACTCGCTAAACCCATACGACAAGCTCACTGCCGAGCAGCAGAAATACATATTGGGTGTACAGGGCAACCTGTGGTGCGAATATATCCCCACCCCTATGCAGTTGCAATATATGGCACTGCCCCGCTTGGGCGCCCTTGCCGAAATCGGCTGGAGCAACCCCGCACCCGAGAAGAAGGACACAAATGAGTTTATAGAGCGCGCCAAGCATCTGTCGCGCTATTACGCAGTGTTTGGCTGGAATTTCGCCAAACATTTCTACGATGGCGTTGAGGAGTAACCAACACCCACATATAAAAAAGAGGCAACCGACACTCGCGAGTGTCGGTTGCCTCTTTTTTATATGCCAAGTATTTTACTTTTGGGCATCCAATATTTTGCGGCGCATTGCTGCTGCTTTTGCATTTACCGCGTTAGAGGCTCTCAAACGACGTTGACAAATTTCATATGCATCCTCATCGTCCATATTAAGGGTTTTGTATTTTTCGGCCTCCTCGGGGTACTCCTCGTTGAGCTCCCGTATATCGCTTCTCATCTGCCTCATAATACTCATTATCTCCTTAACCGACGAAGCGGCCTCTACCTGCTCTTTTGCATCGCTGCAAATGGCCTCATACTCCTCTATGTAGGAGTTGCCGCAAGAGACAAGCAGCAATGCCGCTGCGGCAATAAAAAATAACTTTTTCATCTATATATGTTTTTAGAATTTATATTTCCAATGGGCAAATATATTATTTTTTTACTTACACTGCACAAAAAAGAAGTTCTAAATTTACACATTGAAAATAGAGAAAACATCACCCCTGCTATTTTTTTCTTTCCGCAATAGTATTATCTTCGCAAAAACAATAATACAAGACAATGAAACGTACACTGCTACTCACTCTGCTGCTTGCCGTTACGCTTGCAGTCGGCGCACAAGAGAAGATAAAGGTTGCTTGCATCGGCAACAGTGTCACATATGGTTACGGGCACAGCAACCCCGCCAAGACATCATACCCCACACAGCTGGGCACACTGCTTGGCGATGGCTACGAAGTGGGCAATTTTGGTAAATCGGAAGCTACCCTGCTAAACAAGGGACACCGCCCGTACACCAAGCAAACCGAATATAAGGCGGCACTCGATTTTGCCCCCGACATTGCCATAATACATTTGGGCCTAAACGACACCGACCCTCGCAACTGGCCCAACTACCGCGACGAGTTTATCCCCGACTATTTGTCACTCATAGACACGCTGCGCAACATAAACCCCGATGTTAAAATATGGGTGTGCCGTATGACGCCCATATTCCATTGGCACAAACGATTCAAGAGCGGCACACGCGACTGGTATGCACAAATCCAAAAAGCCATAGAGGATGTGGCCGAGCTTGCCGAGGTTGAACTCATCGACCTGCAGGAGCAGCTGTACCACCGCCCCGACCTTATGCCCGATGCACTGCACCCCAACGAACAAGGAGCCGGCATCATAGCAAAAAGGGTATATTCGGCCATTACGGGAGATTTCGGTGGCCTTTCGCTGCCCGCCATTTACAGCGACAATATGGTTATTCAACGCGGGGTGCCGTTTGTTCTCAAAGGCACAGCCAATGCAGGCGAGAAGGTTACCGCGCGCATAGGCAGGCAGAAGATTAAGGCCAAAGCGGCAACAGATGGCAGTTGGCAGGTACGTTTCAAGCCAATGAGAGCCGATGGCAAGAGCCATACTCTGACCATTGAGTGCGGCAAGGAGAAGATTGAGTATAAGAACATTGCTGTGGGCGAGGTGTGGCTCTGTTCGGGGCAATCCAATATGGCGTTTATGGTGAAAGAGAGCTCGCACGCTGCCGCAAGCCTCGAGGGTTGCGAGAAGAAAGAGGTGCGCCTCTACGATATGAAACCACGTGTAGTAACCGACAATATAGAGTGGCCTGCCGAGGAGCTTGTGAAACTTAACGAGCACGATTATTACCTGCCCACAAAGTGGCAAAAGGCCGACAAAGAGAGTGTAAACGACTTCTCGGCCGTGGCATACCATTTTGGCGCAATGCTTGCCGACTCGCTTGGTGTGCCTGTGGGCCTTATATGCAACGCAGTGGGTGGCGCGCCGGCCGAGGCGTTCATTGCGCGCAACACGCTCGAATGGCATCCCCGTCTGTTGGAGATTCTCTACAACTGGCGCAACAACGATATGATACAGGAGTGGTGCCGCGGCCGAGCATCGCAGAATATTAAAAAGAGCAACAACCCCCTGCAACGCCATCCCTACGAGCCCACATATCTGTATGAAACCGGTATAGCCCCCATTGCATCGTACCCCATAAAGGGCGCAATATGGTATCAGGGAGAATCCAATGCCCACAACGTGGAACTGCACGAGGAGATATTCCCCACCCTTGTCGATTGTTGGCGTCAAACGTGGGATAACCCCTCAATGCCCTTCTATTTTGTACAGCTGTCGAGCATAGAGCGCCCCACCTGGCCCCATTTCCGCGATTCGCAACGCCGCTTGGCAGGCAGCATAGAGAATTGTGCTCTTGCAGTGTCGAGCGACAAGGGCGACCGATGGAACGTGCACCCCACAGACAAAAAGCCTGTTGGCGAGAGGCTTGCAAGGCAGGCCCTGCACAACACATACGGGATGAAGCACGTAACACCCGCCGGCCCCACAATAGAGAAAGCAGAGAGAAAAGGCAACAGCCTTATACTCACCTTCTCCAATGCCAACGGCCTTGCAAGCAGCGACGGCCTGCCCCTGCGCACATTTGAGATTGCAGGAGAGAGGGGGAGCTACCTGCCTGCCGAGAAGGTGGAGATTATGGGCAACAAGGTGCGCATAAGGAACTGCGACATTGCAGTGCCCTACCGCGCCCGCTATGGCTGGCAACCCTACACCACCGCCAACCTTGTGAACAGCGAGGGGCTGCCGGCAAGCACATTTGAAATTTCCGTGGAATAAAACAATTGCTATTCACAACAAAAAAATGAGGCTGACTAAAAAGTATTTTTTAGCAGCCTCATTTTGCAGGGAGATGAATAAAAAGATGTAGTTTAAGGCTTGCGCAGCCTGAAAAACCGCAGTTTACTGGGCGTAAATGAGGATTTTGAAGGCAAGCGTAACGCAAAAATACACTTTTTAGTCATCTTCATTTTGTATATGAGTGCATTTTACTTTATCACGCCAAGCTCCTTACCCACCTTGATGAAGGCTGCAATGGCCTTATCCAAGTGCTCGGGCTCGTGAGCGGCCGACAACTGAACACGAATGCGTGCCTGACCTTTGGGAACCACGGGATAGTAGAAACCGGTTACGAAGATACCCTCCTCGGCCATCTTCTGTGCAAACACCTGCGACAGAGGAGCGTCGTAGAGCATTACGGCGCAGATTGCCGACTGTGTGGGCTTGATATCGAAGCCTGCGGCAAGCATCTTGTCGCGGAAATAGTTCACATTGTTCTGCAACTTGGTGTGCAATGCATCGCTCTCGGCAAGCATCTTGAACATCTCGATAGATGCACCAACCACCGAAGGGGGCAATGAGTTGGAGAAGAGATAGGGGCGCGAACGCTGGCGCAACATATCTATAATCTCCTTGCGACCTGTGGTGAAACCACCTACTGCACCGCCAAACGCCTTACCAAGTGTACCGGTGAAGATATCTATGCGGCCATAGCAATCGAACTGCTCGGCCACGCCGTGGCCTGTAGCACCCACAACGCCTGCCGAGTGGCTCTCATCTACCATAACAAGGGCATCGTATTTCTCGGCCAAGTCGCAAATTTTATCCATAGGTGCCACGTTTCCGTCCATAGAGAAAACGCCATCGGTTACTATAATGCGGTAACGCTGTGCCTGTGCCTCTTGCAAGCAACGCTCAAGGTCGGCCATATCGGCATTGGCATAGCGGTAGCGCTGTGCCTTGCACAAACGCACGCCGTCGATGATTGATGCGTGGTTCAGCGAGTCGGATATAATGGCATCCTCGGCTGTAAAGAGGGGTTCAAAAAGACCGCCATTGGCATCGAAACAGGCAGCATAGAGGATGGTATCCTCGGTTTTGAAATAATCCGACACTGCCTTTTCGAGCTGCTTATGGTAGTCCTGTGTTCCGCAAATGAAACGTACCGACGACATACCAAAGCCACGCTCCTCCATTGCCTCCTCGGCAGCCTTTATGAGGCGGGGGTTGTTTGAAAGGCCCAAATAGTTGTTGGCACAGAAGTTCAATGCCTTTGAACCATCCTCGAGAGTAATCTCGGCAAACTGCTGCGAGGCTATATTGCGCTCTCTTTTGTACAAGCCGGCTGCATCTATTGCGGCCAACTCATCTTTTAGGTGTTGTTGAAATTTACCGTACATTTTTTATCTTTTTTATAATTTCACTATTCGTTTTTCGAACACGCAAATGTACCTCTTTTTATTATAAAATTCACAAATTTCACAAATAAATATCGGTGCAGATTGTAATATATCTGAAAATGGTATATCGCGGACAGGGAACGTACAAGCGCTTTTTTACATATATTTGGAATAAAATTTCACAATCTTTTCAACTATGAAAATAATAGTGAAGCACAGAGCGTTTTTTAACTAAAAAAAGCAAATAAAGAGGGGTATAAAAGAAATTTTAGATGTATATTCGCAGTGGTTTAACATTATGCAAACAGATAAAGCTAATATAGTATAATTATGAAAAATGTTCTTGTTATCGGTTCCACAGGACAGATAGGTTCCGAGCTTACGATGACACTGCGCAAGCAGATTCCCAATGGCAACATTGTTGCCGGTTACATACCCGGTGCCGAGCCCAAAGGTGTGCTTTTGGAGAGCGGCCCTGCAGCCATTGCCAATGTGTGCGATGCCAAGCAGCTTGCCGAGGTTGTGGAGAAATATGAGATTGATACCATATATAACCTTGCAGCCCTGCTGTCGGCAGTAGCCGAGTCGAAGCCTTTGCTTGCGTGGGATATTCAGATGAACGGCCTTATAAACATATTGGAGATTGCCCGCGAAAAGAAATGTGCGGTATTCACACCCAGCTCCATTGGCTCGTTCGGCCCCAACACACCACGCGACAACACGCCCCAGGACACCATACAGCGCCCCAAGACAATGTATGGCGTAACCAAAGTGGCTACCGAACTTTTGAGCGACTACTACTTTACAAAATATGGCGTTGATACCCGTGCGGTGCGTTTCCCCGGCCTCATTTCCAACGTGACACTCCCGGGCGGCGGCACCACCGATTATGCCGTGGAGATTTACTATGCAGCCGTTAAGGGCGAGGATTTTGCCTGCCCCATTCAGGCCGGCACATTTATGGATATGATGTATATGCCCGATGCCCTAAAAGCAGCCATTGACATTATGAACGCCGACCCTGCGCGCCTCATTCACCGCAATGCTTTCAACGTGGCATCAATGAGTTTCGACCCCGAAATCATAAAGGCCGCCATTCAAAAGTATATCCCCGACTTCAAGATGCACTATGAGTTCGACCCCGTGCGTCAGGCCATTGCCGACTCCTGGCCCAACAAGATGGACGACTCTTGCGCACGCAACGAGTGGGATTGGAAGCCATCGTATGACCTCGATTCTATGACCGTGGATATGATAAACACACTGCGCCAACGCTTTGGCAAGTAACAGCGCACAATAGATAAAAAAGGATTGGCGATGCAGCTGCATCGCCAATCCTTTTTTATCTATATCCTTTATATTATTTCAAGTTCTTTGACAACTCGAGCATACGCTCTATGGGGCGCAAGGCATCGGCACGCATAGCCTCATCGAGCTCCACGAAGGGCCACTCATACTTAAGACAGTTGTATAGCTTGGGCAGAGTGTTCAGGCGCATATAATTGCACTCGTTGCAGGCGCAAGGGCCTGTGGTGGGAGGCACTGGGATAAACGTTTTTTGCGGGCAACATTTAACCATTTCGTGCAGAATACCGCTTTCGGTGGCCACAATAAACTCCTGCGCATCGCTCTCCTGTGCATATTTCAGGATATTGGCAGTGGAGCCAATGTAGTCGGCCAGCGCAAGCACACCGCTCTTGCACTCGGGGTGCGCAAGTACTTTGGCATCGGGGTGCGTGGCTTTGAGCTCCACAATCTTCTCAATGGAGAATTGTTCGTGCACGTGGCAACCACCGTTCCACAGCTTCATACTGCGGCCTGTTACAGCATTCAAGTAGCCACCAAGGTTCTTGTCGGGGGCAAACAGAATTTTTTCATCCTTGTCGAAGGAATCTACTACCGCACGGGCGTTAGAAGATGTCACCACAATGTCGGTGAGCGCCTTGACCGCAGCCGATGTATTTACATAGGCCACCACCTTGTAGTCGGGATGCTCGCGTTTGAAGGCGGCAAGTTCCTCGGCAGGGCAGCTGTCGGCAAGAGAGCAACCGGCATTAAGGTCGGGCAGAAGCACCAATTTATGGGGGCAGAGGATTTTATTGGTTTCGGCCATAAAGTGCACACCGCACATAACTATGATGTCGGCCTCGGTCTTTTCGGCCTGCTGTGCAAGGGCAAGGCTGTCGCCCACAAAATCGGCAACGTCCTGTATTTCGCCCTCGGTATAATAATGGGCCAGAATAACCGCATTCTTCTCTTTACACAGTTTGCGTATCTCGGCTTTGAGGTCAATGCCTGCGGGAACAGCCTCATCGACAAAGCCTTTATCTTTCCATTCCTGTTTTATCATATTGCAAATATTTCTATCCTCTATTTGAGATTCCCAACCCAAAGTTCGGAATGACAAATAGACTTATATTTATTACCTGTTTTATTCCAAAGGTGCAACCTATTTTTGGCAAAGGTAATATTTTTCGTCTATAAAATACTCTAACACCTCTTAAACTTAATCAAAAGTTCATTGAAAAATAGAATGCAGGGGCACCATCGGGGGTAAAGGCAGGGGCCACAACCAAATTATGCTCCCGTGCAAAAGGGCGGGTATAGATATATGCACTGCCCACGCCTATTGCCGCGCCTGCGAGAACATCCCAAAAGTCGTGCCGTTTGGCATAGACTCGCCCCCACGCAACGTAGGCACCCACTGCGTAGGCCGGTGCGCCCCACTCCCAGCCATAGCGGCGTTGCAAATAGGCTGCACCCGCAAAGGCTGCTGCCGTGTGGTTGGAGGGGAAGGATTTATTGTCGCTGCCATCGGGGCGTTTCTTATGAACGGTATATTTTAATAGGTACGATGCAGCCACCGCCGTGGCACCGCTACCTGCAAGCTGCCAAAAGCCCTTGGTGTCGTTTTTGAGCAGCGACACGCCCGCACCCACAGCACCCGGGAGAAACATCAACACATCGGTGGAGGTTTCCACGGCACTGCGACTCTGCGCGTGGGCAGGTGCGAGCAATGCAAAGACAAGCACTATAGACAATACAATTCTATTCATATCTCTATTCAAACACCGGGCCCTCGGCAGGGTTGTTATATACTCTCAAACATAGTTCCAGTTCCTCGCGCGTGCATTTTTCTTCGGCAAGCGGGGGCAAAGCATCTATGGAGAAATAGCCGCTGGCCGTAGTTTCGTTGTTAGGTTCAAATGCACCGCCTTTAACCTCGCACAAGAAGAACACCTTGCACACGTTATAGGGGAACGGTGGCTTGTGATGGCGATTGCGCTCGAGCAGTGCCAGCACGCGCACGGGCTCCACCACAAGGCCCGACTCCTCGCGCACCTCCTTCACCACATTTGTGGCAGCGGTTTGGTTTGCATCAACCCAACCACCGGGCAGGCTCCACGCACCGTTCGATTCTTGCACAAGCAAGAACTTGCCGTTCTCTATTATCACTCCGCGCGAATCCATTTTGGGAGTTTGGAAACCCACCTCGTTGCAAAACAATGCTTTTACTTTTTCGAGCGACAGACCACTTTTTGCACTCATAATCTCGGCCGAAATTTCACGCACACGTTCAAAGCGCTCGCGGTCGAACTTATCCTTGCAGTATGCAAGTGCCGATTGCGCTATGAATTGCAGTTCTTTGGCCCACGAGAGCCACAGTTCCTCACTTTTATCAACCATATAGAATAATATTTAGAACACTTTATTTCCATACAAAGGCAAATCGGCAAGCCCATCGGGGAATACATTCAGGCTATAAATACTTTGCGACAGTTGCTCCACGCTGCGTGCCCCCACGAGAACAGATGTTACGCCTTTTTGGGAAAGTACCCAAGCAAGCGACATTGCCGCGAGCGGCTCGCCACGTTTTTCGGCTATTGCACTCAATTCTTTGAGATAGGCGAGCAACTCGGGGGTTAATTTATCGGGCGTGAGCGAACCATTTTTTGCCATTCTTGACTCCTGCGGTATTCCATTGAGGTAACGAGGGGTGAGCAGCCCCTGCGCCAATGCCGAAAAGGAGATGAAACCAATGCCGTTCTCGGCACAATAGTCGCAAATACCCTCCTCGGCCACAGCCCTGTCGAGCAGATTCAAACGCCCCTGATATATCAACGGCGGAACATCGCGTGAGCGCAAATAGTCGTTAGCATATTTAAGTGCGTGAAGCGGCCAACGCGAAATACCTATGTAGAGGGCTTTACCGGCACGCACAATATCTACAAGCGCTTGCAAAGTTTCGTCAAGCGGTGTTACGGGATCGTAGCGATGAGTGTAGAACAAATCTACATAATCGAGCCCCATTCGTTGCAGACTTTGGTCAATACCGGCCATAATGTGTTTACGAGAGCCCCAACTGCCATAAGGCCCCTGCCACATATCGTACCCCGCCTTTGTGGCTATGAACAATTCGTCGCGATACGACGAAAAATCCTGTTTTAAGATTTGGCCCAACACCCTTTCGGCACAGCCCGGGGGAGGGCCGTAATTATCGGCAAGGTCGAAATGGGTGATTCCGTTATCGAAAGCGTATCTTAATATTTTACGGCAATCATCAATAGGAGTGTCAGCCCCAAAATTTTGCCATAATCCAAGACTTATTGCGGGTAAAAGCACACCACTGTTACCACAACGCCTGTACAGAGCACTGTTCTGCGAATATCTATCTTCAGAGGCCGAATATTCGTGCATAGGCAAACTATTTAAGAAGAGTTCTTACGGACAAATTTATATCTCACCAAAGATAGAGAGTTTATTTTATTTATCCCTTAATTTGCGGGATTTTAGATATAAATTAGTGTTAAAAAAGTTTTATTTGGTAAAATATCGGGCAGCAATGATTATGTTTGTAAATAATATTTTTCACAATAGAGAATAATTTCAAAACTACAATTTATATGAAACATTTTTACCAATTATTTGCATTGCTATTTACAGCAACACTTTTTTTGAATTGCAACGACGACAGCAATATGGGCATAGGCTCCATAGACGAGCCCGTTGCAACCAAATCTTTTGCCGAGGATGATGGCTCAACCGACCTGTCAAAAAGAACCAACGGATACAAAGTTTTTAAGTTGCTGCAAGCAGCCGGCCCCGAAATTGGGCTTTCACTTACCGATGTAAACATAACCAATGAGCAATATGCCGAAATTAAAGCATTTACAGACGAGCTTGTGGCCGGTTGCACCACACACGAGGAGATACACAACGACGTGCACGGTTGGTTGGTGAAAAATATAAGATACGACTATGGGTACGACCAAGACCCCTACCCCGTATTCAAGAACAGAGTAGGCATATGCCAAGGATATGCCAATCTTATGAAAGTAATGTTACACACACAAGGCGTTCCCTGCGTGTTGACCAATGGCTATATCCCCGCAGGTGGCCACGCTTGGTGCAATGTATATTTCAACGACCGTTGGTATGCAAGCGACCCCACAAATAACCACTACTTCAGGAGCTCGGCATATTCGAGCAACAGCCAATACGAGCCGACATCAATTAGCGTGCCACTATTTGAAGATGAGTATTGCACATACACATACTACGAAGCACAACTAAATGTAAACAGCATTAAAGAGGGTGCAGAGTCGGTAACCATACCCTTCAGTGCCGGAGGTTTCATAGTATCGAACCTAAACCCCGTGAAGGTTGCCGCAAGCGTAAAGGAGATTTATGTTGGCACAAACATTGCCTCCTTTGGCGAAGGAATGGTGGGATTAACAAAGTATTCAGTAATAGAGAGCATTTACATTGACCCCGAGAGCACACATTTCGAATCATTCTCAACGGGTGTATATGACAAGGCAGGGAATCTAAAATTTATTGCGCCCTATGCAAAACATCTGGAACTGAAGCCTATAGCACTGTTCGACAAAGAGTGTGTAATCAAAGACCTCCCCAATTTGGAGACCATCACATTTGTTCCCGGCACAGCCAAAATAGACGCTTGGGCCGTGGAGCGCTGCCCCAAACTGCACACCGTATATATGCCACAGGAAACTATGGTCAACAGTTCGGCGTTTACCGGGGTTTCCGGCGCTTTTCGCATTGTTCGTGGTAATTACACCAACATACCACAGATAAAATTTTGAGGTTTCCTGCAATAAAGAAATAACTACCACCGCCGACGGCAACCCGTCGGCGGTATTTTATGTGGCAAAGAGGAATAATCAATAAAAAACGTATTTGTTGGAAGTTGTTTATATTTATCTCGCCAGGTTTTTTATAGAGCAAGAATAGGATGTCTGTTTTTTGTAGGGCGCATAGCGGGCTATGCAACTGCAGAAGAAGAAAGGAACAGACATTTTTGAACATAAAAAAAGCAAAACAAGCGTTATGACCTCTATAAGAGAACATTTTTATAAATTTAAGCCGCTTCTTGATACCACGATATTTTTTTTATCTTTATCTTCGCTGCGCAAAAAAAGGAAAAGATATGGTTTTTTCATTTATCACTGCAATAATAGACTATTTTTCGGCACTTAAAATGCCCACTATTTTTGAGTTTGTGGGAACATTTGCATTTGCCATAAGCGGTATACGCCTCGCATCGGCAAAACATTTCGATTGGTTTGGCGCCTATGTTGTGGGTGTGGCCACGGCCATAGGCGGCGGTACATTCCGCGATATGATGCTGGGCGTTACCCCGTTTTGGATGACCGACCCCATTTACCTTTGCTGGTCGGGCTTGGCATTGCTGTGGGTAATACTCTTTGGAAAATGGCTCATACATATGCACAACACCATATTTATATTTGACGCCGTGGGGCTTGCCCTGTTCACGGTGGTGGGTATTCAAAAGAGTATAGATTGCGGTTTCCCGCTATGGGTAGGTATTGTAATGGGAACTATGACGGGCGCAGCCGGCGGCGTTATTCGCGATGTATTCATAAACGAGATACCGCTTATTTTCCGCAAGGAGATTTATGCTATGGCCTGTGTAATAGGCGGTATTGCATTCGGTATATGTATGTGGGCCGGTGCCGACGTGCTTGTCACCCACACCATTTGCGGTATTGCGGTATTCCTTACACGCTTGCTTGCGGTCAAATATCATATATGCCTGCCTACACTTAAAGGGAGTCACGTGAAAGATGAGTAAAAGCATTGTAAACAGATAGGTGGGTGACCCAAAAGTGAAATGGGTCACCCACGTTTGTAGGGAGGTTGGATAAAAAGAGCTATTTTTAGGCTTGCGAAGCCCGAAAAAACGCAGTTTACTAAGCGTAAATGAGTATTTTTCGGGCAAGCGTAACAACAAA
>JAFVSR010000035.1 GCA_017503645.1 Bacteroidaceae bacterium
GCCGTTGAACTACTCTATGTATGCCAATATGAATGTGAACCTTTATGGCTACAATATGCCTTTTGCTTTCTATTACAGCTGTAATAACTATTCATTCTCGCATCCACAGTTTGCATTCAACTTCAGCCCCACATACAAGGGGTGGACACTCCATTTGGGCCGCCGCTCAATGCCCTTCTCGGCCTACGTATATAACCTTCCCTTCAACGGAATGGGTATCGAATACAAGAGCCCCACATCGGGCTTCCGCTTTGGTCTCTTTTATGGTATCTTGCGCGAGGCTGTCAATTTTGAACCCGGCGAAATGCCATCGGGCAAGCCGGTATATAAGCGCTCGGGCTGGGGCTTGAAGGTGGGATATGGCAGCAGCCGCAATTTTGTCGATTTGTATCTTTTCCGCTCACAGGACCATCAGTCCTCTATCGATGAAATTTGGTATGACGAGGTCTTTGCGCAGGAGAATGTCGTGATAGGCTTGCGTGGCCGCTGGCAGATATTCAAGCAGCTGTCGCTCACGGGTAATGTGGCCACTTCGATATTTTCTACCGATACCAAGGCGCCGCAACTCACAGGTGGCGATACCGATAAATACAACAACCTCTTCGATGTGCGTTACACCTCGCTTATGCGTTGGGCAGGCGACCTCACCCTGGCTGCCACCTTCCGCTTGGTATCGCTCTCGCTCTTTTACAAGCATATACAGCCCGACTATATGAGTATGGGTGTCTCCTATATGAACAACAACTACCACAACGTGGGAACAGCAGCCAACCTGCGTCTGGGCAACCTGTCGCTCGGTGGCAACTTCTCGTTCCAGGAGGATAATATATCGGGCGAGCAGTTATATACCACAAGAGGATTGAATTATGCACTCAATGCATCGCTCCCTATAGGTAGCAAGCTGTCGTTGTCGGCCAACTATAACGGCTTCCGTCAGTGCCAGTACGATGGTACGGCCAAGGTAGATGAAACAACGCGCATCAACCGCTGTATGAGCAGCTATTCGGGTACGCTCTCCTACAATACAAACACCGAAACTCTTGGACACTACCTTTCGTTCACAGGTAACTATTCGCTTAACGAGGATAAGAACAGGACAATTGCGGGAACCGGCGATGTGGGTACAATGGCATTGGGTTCAAACTACTCCCTTGCAGTGATACCTATAGAGACCAATTTCAGTTTCAACTACAGCTATCAGGCGTCCGAAGGATACAATTCAAAATACACCACAAGTGTCTATACGCTCAGTGCCTCAAAGGCATTGCTCAAGGAGAGGAACCTGTCGCTCAATGCATCGGCCTCGCTCGTGGATAACCGTATGGAAGCCGACAAGAGCATCACAATGGCAGCCAATATGTCGGCGGTATATACGCTGGCCAGGGTACACAATTTCACTCTTAATCTCAACTACAGCCGATATGCAAACACCAATCTGGTGCTCGACCAGTACCAGCGCGACAAGGGATACGATTTTACCTGCTCGTTCAGTTACAGCTTCTCCTTTACCGCATTCAGCATAAAACGCAGGGCCAAGGAGGAGGTTACCCGCTATGGCAAGTATGAATTTTACTCCGACTTCTCGCGTAGCGCAGTGCGTGAACGCCAGATGCTCGAGTATCAGAAGCAGAAGAACAACGAGAACCGCAGCAAGATGAACAGTGTAGAGGCTTCTACATTTTAGGACAGAAAAAGAATACGCAAATAGATAAGATTATGATAAAACACAGGTTACTTTCATATATCGTATGTATGCTGTTGTGCGCAACCGGTTTGTTTGCGCAGGTATCGGTGACAGTGCAGCGCAGGCAGAACCCATTGCCCGCACAGGGTGGAGTATATATGAGCGACCCGGGTCGTTTCTTTAACATAGTGGTTACAAACAACAGCGCAAGCGAGTTCCTGCCCGTGCGCCTCGAAGCCCGCATAGAGGGCCCCATTGATAACGCTGTGGATATATGGCCCAACAGCGACTCGTACATTGCCACCGTGGCAAGCCGTTCTATGCCCATATACATACCTTTGCAACCGGGCCAGTCGCGTGTGCTCACACAAACCGACCTCTATAATATGTTCCGCCAGTACGATGCCGGAACCGAAAGTTTTGGTGGCGGTTACCTGTACGATGCATTCCAAAATGGTAGCAACAGCGGTGTGTTCGGCCTTCTGCCCGAGGGACACTACGGCCTTAAGATTACGGCAAAAAGCAACTATACCGATTTCAACGACCCCGGCGACTATCTGGGCGAGGGTATCTGCTTCTTCGATATATGCTACACAGCCAATCCGCCATCGTTCAACAACATAACATACATAAACGACGGCAATGCCGGTGTTTCGGGTTTTGACGATAACGAGGGATACTACACAGCCTATTTCCCTACATCCAACCCCCGATTCTCGTGGACCGAGCCCACATTCAACTACAGAGGCCTCACCGTTACACGTCAGTTCATATACGACTTTGTGCTGTACCAGCTTTCCGAGGAGCAACACCCCTCCGATGCGGTGCTCAACGGTGGTAACATAGCATACTCGCAGTATGGCCTTATGACACCGCAATGCATTGTGCCATACAATATCGTTGCCAAGCTCAAACGCTACAAGAACGTGAAATATGTGGCGCAAGTTACCGCACGCCCCCTTGTGAACGACACCTCCAACCC
>JAFVSR010000036.1 GCA_017503645.1 Bacteroidaceae bacterium
GATGTGGATAAGGCCATCTACGCCCTCCTCAATCTCAACGAAGATACCGAAGTTTGTGAAGTTACGCACTTTTGCAGTGTGTTTTGAACCAACGGGATATTTCTCGTCGATGTTTGTCCAGGGATCCTCTTTGAGCTGTTTGATACCGAGTGACATCTTGCGCTCGTCGCGGTCGAGTGTCAATACAACAGCCTCTATCTCGTCGCCCACCTTCATAAAGTCCTGAGCCGAACGCAAGTGCTGGTTCCAAGACATCTCTGAAACGTGGATAAGGCCCTCAACGCCGGGAGCAATCTCGATGAATGCACCATAGTCGGCCATAACAACAACTTTACCCTTAACGATATCGCCTACCTTCAAGTTAGGATCGATAGCATCCCAAGGATGGGGAGTGAGCTGCTTCAAACCGAGAGCGATGCGCTTCTTCTCGTCGTCGAAATCGAGGATAACAACGTTGATCTTCTGGTCGAGAGATACAATGTCGGTAGGCTCGTTCACGCGGCCCCAAGAGAGGTCTGTGATGTGGATAAGACCGTCAACGCCACCGAGGTCGATGAATACACCGTAAGATGTGATGTTCTTAACGGTACCCTCGAGTACCTGGCCCTTCTCCAATGTGCTGATAATCTTCTTCTTCTGCTCCTCGAGCTCAGCCTCGATGAGAGCTTTGTGAGATACAACAACGTTCTTGAATTCCTGGTTAATCTTAACAATTTTGAAATCCTCGGTCTGGCCCACATATGCATCGTAATCGCGGATAGGCTTAACGTCAATCTGTGAACCGGGCAAGAATGCCTCGATGCCGAATACGTCTACAATCATACCACCCTTTGTGCGGCACTTGATGTAGCCCTTAACAACAGCCTGCTCTTCCATAGCTTTGTTTACAAGCTCCCAAGAACGGCTTGCGCGAGCTTTCTTGTGTGAAAGGTTAAGCTGGCCTTTCTTGTCCTCGAGGTTCTCAATGTAAACCTCTACCTGGTCGCCCACCTTCAAATCGGGGTTGTAGCGGAACTCGCTGATGGGGATGATAGCGTCCTGTTTGTAGTTGATGTCAACTATAACCTCACGCTTGTTGATAGCGATAACGGTACCGTTTACCACTTCGCTGCTTGATACTTTGTTGAGAGTGCCATTGTAGGCCTGCTCCAACTGCTCGTATGAAAGACCTGAGATGTTCTCTCCTCTTTCATAAGACTCCCAGTTAAAATCGGGAGTACCGGTTAAATTTTCTGTGCTCATAATTTGTTTTACTTTAATGAGTTAGACATTATGTTGATAGAATTCGGGCGCAAAGATACTGCTTTTTTTGCAAATAGCCTCGTTTTTTTGTTATTATTTTTAATGCGTACGTGGAATAATACTCTTATGCTCAAAAAAATATAAAAATAACGGCCTTTGTTGGCTGTGAAAATATTTATGAGTAAATTTGCGATGTTGCTAAAAACCAAATATTATGCTTTCAACAATTAGCTGGATTGATTTTTTGAGTGCATTTATCGTGCTGTTTGCGGTGATAGACCCGATAGGCATTATGCCTATGGTAATGAGCCTGCGCGACAGAGGTAAAACAATAAATGCGTGGAAGGCCACACTATATGCCTTTGGATTGATGCTTATCTTCTTTTTTATGGGCGATGTCCTATTGAGGCTCTTTAGCGTGGACGTCAACTCGTTTGCAGTTGCCGGTGCATTGGTTATTTTCCTTATGTCGCTTGAAATGGTGCTCGACATTGAAATATTCAAGGATACCTCGGTGGTGGGCAATGATGCCACCTACGTGCCGTTGGTGTTCCCGCTGCTTGCAGGTGCCGGCTCGTTCACCACGCTCATTTCACTAAAAGCGGAATATTCATCGCCCAATATTATCCTTGCTCTGCTTGCCAATGCCGTGGTGGTGTTTGTTATGCTCAATGCCACAAAACGTATAAGCCGCATACTTGGCAAGGGTGGTGTTTATTTCACCCGCAAGTTCTTTGGTATCATTCTTCTGGCAATATCTGTAAAACTGTTTACATCGAACTTGTCGTATCTTATCGACAGCATTAAATAAAGGTGATGCAAATAACGCAAAAGGGGCTTGCCACTGCAAGCCCCTTTTGCGTTATTGTTGTTTGTATCTTTTGAATCCGTCGGTTTCGCACGTTTGCAGAGTGCCGTTTTCGTCGCTGTATATGAAATAGGCATCTATGCTTGTGTCGTTTTGACAGAACGACAGCGCCTCTTCAACCCCCATAACCATAAAGGCTGTGGCAAGCGCATCGGCTGTGGCGCAGTCGTCGGCAATTACAGTGGCCGACAGCAGGCTGTGCTCCACGGGGTAGCCGCTCTTGGGGCTCACGGTGTGCGACACCTTGCGCCCGCCCTCGTAGCGGAAATTGCGGTAGTTGCCCGATGTGGCCATACTCTTGCCGCTTATGCGTATAATCTCCTGCAAGCTGTTGTTTTGTCCCGTGGCATCGTCTATGGGCTTGTTTATGCCCACTGCCCACTTCTTTCCTTTATCGTTCTTTCCTTTGGTAACGATTTCTCCGCCAATCTCCACCATATAGTTGGTTATGCCGGCTTCGTCGAGTGTGCGGGCAACAGCATCGCAGCCATATCCTTTGGCTATGGCGCTGCAGTCGAGCATTGTTTGCGGGTGGGTTTTAGTTATTTTGCCATTTTGCAGCGACACGGTACTGTATCCCACATATCGACGCAGTGAATCTATGGCTGCCGAGTCGGCCGGCAGGCCGTTCTTGAAGCCGAATCCCCAGGCGTTTACAAGGGGTGCCACAGTGATGTCGAATGCACCATCGGTCTTCCCGGAAATCTCTTGAGCAAGGGTGAACACCTGCGTGAACATTGCATCGGGCACAATATCGCGGTTGTTGTTTATGGCGCTTATTACCGATTGCTTGTTGAACGTGGATAGCGAGCCATCTACCCGTGCAAGGGTGGCCTTTATTGCATCGTGCATATCCTTGTCGCTCTGGTATATTATATTATAATATGTGCCGAATGTCTTGCCACTGTTGCTCTTGTAGGGTGTATTGCGGTTTATAACATACACGCTGCCCACAATAAGAAAAATGAGAAATATTATCTGCCACGCTTTCATAGCCTCTTATTTACCGAATGGAATATTATAGATAATGGTGTATGTGCCACCGAAACAGCCACTCTTGTTCTCGCCATATCCGGGTATGTACCACACCTCAGACCGGTCGCCTTTGCCATCTTTGATGAGCGATTTGTATCTTATGCTCCAGCCCATATGAAGGTTCTTCCATATCTTCACTTGCACGCCAACACCGAATTCCATCCACGAACAGGATGCTTCCACGTCGGTAAGCGACAATGTAGCCTCGCTGCCCCACACAGGGTCGGTGAGGGGTGGAGTGGTGACATCGTATTTGGCTGTGGTTTGGCCATAACGCACCAAACCTATTATTTTGTAGTTGCTCAGTTCGCCGCTCTTTTTGTAAAGAAAATTGTAATCGAGGCCTGCGCGGAAATATGGTGCTTGCGACTTGTAGTAGATGCCTGTTGTTTCGTCGGTGGTGTCGGTGCTGCCATAACCCACCTCTACTACGGGGAAAAAACGGTTACCGAAATTTGCCGACACGGCCACCTCGGAACTTGTATAGTCGTTCATTATGCGGCCTATGTAGCCAAACAGGTCGGCCGAAACGCTCACACCCTTGAACTCCCACGGTTTGGCGGTTTCGCTCTGCTCCTGTGCGGGTGCAATATGAGGCAGGGATAGCAATATGCTACTTATAAAAATATATTTTAATATTTTCATTTCCTTCAAAATTTACATTCTTGTTCTCAATTGTGGCTTTTTCTATCCACATATTGGTGTGCTTTACTCCTTCTATTTGGTGGAACATAAGCGTGCCGCACTCCATCGACTGGTAATAGGGGTTGTTTGTGTGGTCTATGTAGAGCGAATCGCACAGGTTGTCCTCGTAGTGAAACACCACGGTGTCGCAATCCTGTGTATAACTCATAGGCAGCTGCACCTCGCCGGCATCGGTTATGTGGTTTATCATTACACGGTCCTCGCCGTTTATCATAAGCGACACGGAGAGCGGTGCGGGGTATGCATAGGGTTGCTCCTTGCCATCTTCAATGGTGTAGAACCCGATGTTGTTGTACGATGTGTTGTTGAGCTCGCAGTCGTAGCCGTTGTCGCACGCGGCAATGGCGGCAATGCAAAGCAGTAGTATTGCCATCGCAGTTGTAGTATATCCTTTTTTATATTTCATCTCTATCAAAATTCTTTAGCTACGTTGTATTTGTTGCGTTCCTGCGAAGTGCGGCTCACAAGTTCGGCAATGAAGCCGGTGAGGAACAGCTGTGTGCCTAAAATCATCATAGTGAGCGCTATGTAGAAGTAGGGCGAGTCGGTCACAAGGCGTGCAGGGTGGTCGCAGGCAAGCGAGTATAGTTTGTTGGCGCCCAATATGAATGCCGATATGAAACCGATGAAGAACATTATGGTTCCCCACAGGCCGAATATGTGCATAGGGCGGTAACCGAATTTTGAAAGGAACCACAACGACATAAGGTCGAGGTAGCCGTGGAAAAAGCGGCTTATGCCAAACTTGCTCTTGCCATATTTCCTTGCCTGGTGGTGCACCACAAGCTCGCCTATCTTGGAGTATCCGGCGTTCTTGGCCAGGTAGGGGATATATCGGTGCATATCGCCATATACCTCTATGCTCTTTACAACCTCGTTGCGGTAAGCCTTGAGCCCGCAGTTGAAGTCGTGCAGGTTCTTTATGCCCGATACCTTGCGTGCCGTGGCGTTGAACAGCTTGGTGGGCAGTGTTTTGCTCAGTGGGTCGTATCGTTTCTGTTTATAACCCGAAACAAGGTCGTACCCCTCCTCGGTAATCATTCGGTACAGGATGGGTATTTCGTCGGGGCTGTCCTGCAGGTCGGCATCCATTGTTATCACCACGTTGCCCCGGGCACGCTCGAACCCGCAATACAGGGCCGGCGACTTGCCGTAATTGCGGCGGAATTTTATTCCGTGTATGGCGGGGTTCTTCTCACTCAAGCGCTCTATCACGTTCCACGAATCGTCGGTACTGCCGTCGTTTATGAAGATGATTTCATACGAGTATGAGTGCTCCTTCATTATGCGCGCAATCCATTCCGACAGCTCGGGGAGCGACTCAGCTTCGTTGTATAGCGGTATTATTACGGATATATCCATATTGTATTGTTAGTTTCTGTTTCCGATATATGGTTATTGGCTCACGTTTTTACGCACGAAGATAGCTATAAAAAATGTAATGATGGGCGAAATGATGATATTTGTAGTGAAAATCTGCAATATGATGTCGCGGTTGCTGAGTGAGCGCAGCAACTCGGCTGTCTTTGCCAGTTCGTTGCGTAGGATTGCGTCTATCTGCTCCATATGTACGAGCGTGTCGAACTGCTGCAAAACAGTACCCATAAAGTAGCCGTTGTCAAGAAAAGTGAAATAAATGAACTGCGCAATGGCTGTGAGAATGGCAGCACACATATACATAATAATGAGGAATGTCCAAGCCTGCGCAAAGCTAATCTTGTCGTCACGCTCCTTCTTGCGGTAACCGACAGCAAGGTTGCCCGCTATTATGGGCGATGATAATATGAATATGATGAACAGAAGGGAGAATGCTTGCGATTCCAGGCCAAGCAGGTAGAATATATTGGTGGCTATCATCACACCACCGAATATTGTTCCGTAGAACATCGCTCTCTCGCCAATGCTTTTCTCTTTTTCCTGTTCCATAAATGTTTGTTATTTTTGTTTTCGCGGGCGAAGATAGTAAAAATATCCTATTATAGAAAATATATATAGACGGGTGTGTCGGTGTAATATAGTAAAAAAGCAGGTGCAACCGCGGTTGCACCTGCTTGGGGTATAGTTTATTGAGTATTATTACTCAACAACTGTTTTAACACCATTGATGATGTAGATACCGGCCTTGTTAATCTCCTTAACGCGGCGGCCTGTGAGGTCGAAGATTACCTTCTCACCCTCAGCCTCTACCTTGTCAACGCCTGTTACGATAGAGCTGCCATCGAAATTGATGGTGAAGATGCCGCTGAATGAGTCGCTCCAGCTGCCCATAGGATATACTTCAGAAACATAAATCTGGTATTCACCTGCCACTGTGATAGGAGTCTCTGAAACCATACGCAATGTGTTGTAGGGAACGCTCTCGTCGTATGAGTTAACGAAGAAATACTCTGCACCATCGGGGCCTGTTACATAGAAAGCCTCGGCCCAGCAAGATACCTCCTGGTTGAACTCTACAACGATTTCGTTGATAGAACTGATTTCAGTACCCTGTACAGGTGAGATGCTTGTAACCTTCAAGCCTTCAACGATTGTGAATATGTAAGTGATATCCTCTGCGATTCTAACGTCTGTGCCGGCGTATATGTACTCCTTCTTCAATACGAATGTGTATGTACCGGGCTCTGTGATAGGCTCTGCTGTCTTCAAGCACAATGCGTTGTATGGAGTATTCTCGCCCCAACTGTCGGTGTATGTAACGCTCAAGGGATATTCCTTGCCGTTTGCATCTGTGATAACAGCACCATTTACGCTGTCAAAAATATCCTGGCTGAACTCGAAGTAGAGGTACTCGATGCTCTTAACTGCGCCCTCGCCATCGGGGTTGGCATATACAAGCTCCAATACGTTGGGGTTGTCAACGGTGAGGCCAAGAGACTCGTTTTCGCTTGCAACAGCCAAGCCGTTGGGGTCCAAAGTGAAGAGACCGGCAGGGAATGTAATCATATAATCGCCATTGGCGGTGAGGGGAGTCTCAAGCTCGTAAACAACGCTCTTGCCATCTTCGCTCACTTTGCCTAAACCAAAGTCGAGGCCCATGTTCCAATCGGGGTCGCGGTATGTAGCATAGAGCTCCTCTGTCTCGTTGAGTGCAATGCCCTCCTCACAAGTTACAACAACCTTTGTGATGCTCTCAACTGTCTCCCAGTTTGCAGGAGTGATAGTGAGAGTGGGGTACTCGCGCATAGCGTAGAGTATAGGAAGGTTTGCACCGCCCTCGATAGACTCGAAGTTATTGTATTGTGTGCTGTATGAAATGTTCTTACCTGTAGCCTTGTTGGTGATGGTTGCAGTGCAATCGTCCTCGATAGCGATTGTCCAGATGGCAGCATCGCCAATCTCGGTAATGTCATCGGTTGCATTAAAGTTATTGTAAGAACCCTTCATATAGTAGTAGCGGTTGTTGGCATCCATAATGGTGTACTCGCCTGTAGTCTCGGTCTCTGTGATTGTGAAACCATAGTACTCGTTTGTCTCGATGAAGTCGCCGTTTACGGTTGCATCCTCTGTGTACAGATAACCATAGTTGGTTGTTGTGTAGTGGGGCTCACCAATAACACCCTCATAGTTGATGAGGTATTTAGTGCCGCTTACAATCTCGGTAGCAACCTTGAAGGGCTTAACGGGAGAGATTGTGTAATACTCTTTTACTACGTTACTGAAGATAGAGTCGCCCTCGGCGTTGGTAACAAAAGCAACAGCCTGAACTACTGCAGTTGAAAGAACCGAAAGGCTGCCCCAAGTTTTTGAACCCTCTGTTCTGGGGTCGCCACCACGGTTGTTGTAAAGAATTGTAGCACCATTGGTCTCTGTTGAGAATGTCAATGCATTTGCACCGCTCAGTTTCTCATAAACACCGCCTTCAATTGAGAATACGGGGGCTGCAACGCCGAGTGCGTAAGAGAATGTTGCAACATCGCTGTATTTGTCGCCGTTGATAACCACAGCCTTGATAACTGTTGTTGCGCCGAACTCGCTCACTGCAATAGCCTCGCTGTAAACAGCCGACTCTGCTGTGGGCTCTGTGCCATCGATGGTGTAGTGGATTGTGCCCTCGCTCTCGCTGCTCAACTCAACAGTTGTTGTGTTGTAGATAGTGCCGGGCTCAACCGATGCAACGGGCTTTGAAAGAGTAGCGCCGCTAACCTCGGCAGAATAAGTTACGGTGATGGTGTTGATTTTCTGTGTTTTAGCACTGCCATCCCAAGTGAATACAACCTCGCTTGCCGAACCTGTCCATACCTTGTTGTCATATGCGCCAACGTTGGCTGTAATATTGGCAACGGTTGCTCCTTCTAATGTGATGTTCTCGATTGTTGTGCCGCTGGGAGCTGCAACGGTCATTGTTGCGGTTTTGTAAACGCGCAAATCGTAAACACCTTTTGCCGACTTCCAAATACGTGATGCTGTAGAACCATCGGTTGTGTTAATGGTAATACCGTTTGCTGTGAAAGTTGTACCGGAGATATTAAATGCAAACGCATCATTTCCGGCATCTTCAAACATCTCATCACCTATGGCAGGTGTAAGTCCTGCGGGATTGGTGAAGTCGAATGTTACCTCATCTGCTTGTACTGCTACAATGCTGAACAAGCAAAGAATTGAAAGTAAAAATTTCTTCATAATAAATGAATTAAGTTAATAATAAAAGTTTTATGTTTTTTGTGTTCTCACATAAAAATATATAGGCTTTTGCAACGCTTGTTTGCAAAAACCAGATATATTGCTGCACTCGTTGGTGCTCTTTCCTTATTTATAAAATACGGGATGCGCAAAAGTAATAATAAAATTTATATTTAATAACGTTTTTGCAATATTTTTTGGATTTTTGCTATAAATTGTTTTTAGATGTTTATATATGTGAATTGTTATTCCGTAATTACGCATCCGGTCGATATCGTGAGCGTGTATGGCGGCCTGTTAATTGGTTGATTCGAGATTTTGTTGCTCTAAATTTTGCGGGAATAAAAAAAAATTGTACCTTTGCACGCAGTATGGGTAAGTCCTATACGGCCAGCTCCTAGTGAATCCTCCAGGGCTTGACCGCAGCAAAGGTAGTTGGTTGTAGCGGCGCGATGTAGGTAGCTTACCCACCCCATAGGCGGGCATCTTTTTAAGATGCCCGCTTTTTTTTGTTGCCACACAAAAGAAACGCTTACATCAGCAATCTTTCGTTTATTGTTTTTCGCCACAAATAGGCCGATTTCGCCCCTAATCGGCTTGAAATGCCCCGAAATGCGGTCGTAGTTCCCTCTGTTTTTGTTCAAATGGTATGTGTGCATACTTTTGCACCCGATAAAACAAAAACGGTTATGAAAATAGATTTGAAAACGGTATGTGCTTTTGGCGATTCGGTGATGAAAGGTATTGTGGTTGACAAGGAGAACAGCCCTGCCGATGGTATAAAATATAAAATAAGCGATATGGGTTTTGCAGCCCGTTGCCGCAGGAACCTTGGGATAGAGGTTGAGAATTTTGCCCGTTTTGGCGGGGTGGTGTCGCAAGGAATGAAGTTTGTTTCGCGCTATGCCGACAAGGTGAAGCGTAGCGACTATGTTCTCTTTGAGTATGGCGGCAACGATTGCGATTTCAACTGGGCTGCAATAGCCGAGAATCCGCGCGAAGAGCATTGCTCTAATACTCCGATAAGCCTGTTCGTAAAGCTCTATTCTGAACTAATAGATTTTGCTAAATCGTTGGGTGCAAAGCCTGTATTGTTGTCGCTCCCGGTGCTTGAACCAAACCGATTTTTTGCGCACGTGTCCAAAGGTCTTAATGGTGATAATATTCTCAGCTGGTTGGGTGGCACGGTGCTCACCATCGACCGTTGGCACGAACGTTATAATATGGAAATTTTTCGTTTGGGTGCTATTAAGCGTGTTCCTGTCATTGATATTACATCGGTTTTTCTTGAGCGCAAGAATTATGCCGATTATATATGCGAGGATGGAATACACCCCAATGATGCCGGGCACGAGCTCATAGAGAGTGCCATTATGAATTATTTGAATTTGCAGACGCAACGTATTGCCATTTGATAATGTGTTTGTATATAAGATATTAGCTATGTTATTGTATAAAAAGCTTTAACGACTGCTCCCATAGTGTTCCTTTTCCAGGCGCACTATAAATGATTGTATGAGAGCCGCCCTGTCACAACTGTGGCAGGGCGGTGTGTTTGTATTGTTATACTTTGTAACACAATTATTTGACATCTGTTAGCTAAAGTGATTTGTTGTATTTCGACAGCTTGCCAAGCTCCTCTTCAATCTGCAACAGACGGTTGTATTTTGCAATCCTCTCGCTGCGGCTCATCGAACCGGTTTTTATCTGCCCCGCATTTGTTGCTACAGCAAGGTCGGCAATAAACGTATCCTCGGTTTCGCCCGAGCGGTGGCTTATGATGGTTCGGTATCCGTTGCGTTTGGCAAGTTCAATGGTGTCGAGCGTTTCGGTAAGCGTGCCTATCTGGTTAGGCTTTATCAGTATGCTGTTGGCGCATTTATCGTTTATTCCCTTTTGCAAAAATCTGCTGTTGGTGACAAAGAGGTCGTCTCCCACAAGGTTGCAACGCTTTCCTATCGCTTTTGTGAGTTCCTGCCACCCCTCCCAATCGTTTTCGCTCATACCATCTTCTATGCTGTCTATAGGGTATTTCTCTATCAGGTGTGTCAGATATTTTATCTGCTCTGCAGCGGTAAATCTTTTGCTGTCGCTTTCAAATGTTCCGTAGTCGTAAACTCCATCGTGAAAAAACTCCGATGCGGCGCAATCGAGCGCAATGCTTATGTCGTCTTTCGGTTTGTAGCCGGCCTCTTTTATAGCAGTCACTATGCAGTCGAGCGCATCTTCTATGCCTCGCAACTGCGGGGCAAACCCTCCTTCGTCGCCCACGGCAGTGCTCAGTCCTCTTTTATGTAACACTCTTTTCAGCGCCTGGAAAACCTCTGCGCCCATACGCACTGCCTCGCTTATGCTGTTTGCGCCTATGGGGCGTATCATAAATTCCTGGAATGCTATGGGTGAGTCGGAGTGCTTGCCGCCGTTTATGATATTTATCATTGGCGTTGGCAATATGTGTGCATTTACACCGCCAATGTAGCGATACAGTGGTGTGTGCAGTGCGGCCGCTGCTGCTTTTGCCGCGGCAAGCGACACGCCCAGTATTGCATTTGCGCCCAGTACGCTTTTATTGTCGGTGCCGTCGGCTTCAATCATTTTATAATCTATCTCGCGTTGCGAAAAAACCGATATGCCCTCTATTATGGGTGCAATTTCGCGGTTCACGTTCTTTACGGCCTTAAGAACACCATTCCCGCCGTATCGTTCGTCGCGGTCGCGCAGTTCCAGCGCTTCGTTTTCTCCTGTAGATGCTCCCGACGGCACCGATGCGCTTGCTGCAGTGCCATCTTCGAGTGTGATGCATACTCCCACGGTGGGTGTTCCCCGTGAATCTAAAATCTCACTGGCTTTTACTCTTTTTATTTTCATAATATATATGGTTTAATGCGTTGTTCTATATGAAACAATATTTCTTTTTTCTTGGTTTTTCGGCTGTGTTCAAATAGTTGAAAAGATTTGGCTGTAAAATTTGCGCTTAACGCACTAAATGGCTATTTTTACAAAAAATAAAGACTACTTTTTATTATGAGTGAGATTAAAGATAAAATGTTGCAGCGCTTTTTGAAGTATGTAACCTTTGACACCGAGTCGTGCGACGATGCCACTACAGTACCCACAACGCCGGGGCAGATGACCTTTGCGCAGTATCTCAAAGAGGAACTACAGTCGATGGGCCTTGCCGAAATAGTGCTCGACGACAAAGGTTACCTCTATGCCACGCTGCCGTCGAACAGCACCAAGGAGCTGCCTGTGATTGGTTTTATTTCGCACCTCGATACCAGCCCCGATATGAGCGGAAGGGATGTGAAACCACGTGTGGTGCACTCTTATGGCGGCGGTAATGTAGTGCTGGATGAAAAAGAGGATATAATACTCTCGGTAAACGATTTTCCCGAGATTCTGAATTACAAGGGCGACGATTTGGTGGTGACAGACGGCCACACGTTGCTTGGCGCCGACGATAAGGCCGGCATTGCCGAAATTGTATCGGCTGTGGAGTATCTTCAGGCTCACCCCGAAATAGAACACGGCAAGATACGCATAGCGTTTAATCCCGACGAGGAGATTGGGCGCGGTGCTCATAATTTCAATGTTCCGCTTTTTGGCTGCGATTGGGCATATACCGTGGATGGAAGCGCCGAGGGTGAGATAGAGTTCGAAAATTTCAACGCAGGTTCGGCCTCCTTCGCCATACAGGGCTGTAATGTGCACCCCGGTTATGCCAAAGGTAAGATGCTCAATGCGTTACGCGTGGCAACAGAGATTGTCAGCTCCATTCCCGCTACCGAATCGCCCGAATGCACCGATGGCTATCAGGGCTTTTATCACCTTATGAGCATAAACGGCGGGGTGGATTCTGCCGAGGTGTCGTATATCATACGCGACCATTGCCGTGAAACCTTTGAGCGTCGTATGGCATTTATAAGCAAGGTGGCCGACGGCATTAAAGCCAAATATGGTGCAGGGGTTGTAACGCTCACGCTTAAGGAGCAATATCGTAATATGCGCGAGCAGGTGGAGCCCAAGATGTACATAATAGACCTTGCCAAAATGGCAATGGTTCAGGCCGGTGTGAAACCTGTTGTAAAGCCCATTCGTGGCGGCACCGATGGCGCACAGCTGTCGTTTATGGGCCTTCCTTGCCCCAACCTGTTTGCCGGCGGCATAAATTTTCATAGTCGCTACGAATTTGTGTCGGTTCAGGTGATGGAGAAGGCTGTGATGACAATTGTGAACATTGCGGCAATGGTAAAGGACTTAAAATAGAACGATATGCTTGAAAAAGGATTGAAATATACGAGTTCGGTGGTGGTGGATAAGGCCAATTGCGCTTCGGCAGTGGGCTCGGGCGGGCTCGATGTTTTTGCCACCCCCTCTATGGTGGCACTTATGGAGAATGCTGCAATGAACGCTGTTGCTCCTTGTCTGCCCGATGGCTCAACCACCGTGGGCTCCGAGATAAATGTTACGCATACCAAACCCACCGGCATAGGTGCCACGGTTTCCGCCACAGCCGAATTGCTTTCGGTTGATGGGCGCAAACTTCTTTTTAAGGTGGCTGCCCACGATGGTGTGGGGTTCATAGGCGAGGGTACTCACGTGCGTTTTGTCGTGGATGTGGAGCGTTTCCTCTCTAAACTGAATAAATGAGAAAAAGTGCTTTTGCTGCACTTATAATAAAACGGGCCGGCTTAAGCCGGCCCGTTTTATTATAAGGTATCAAAATCAAATTCGTCAAAATCAATATCGAATGCCTCCTCGGAGAAGCGGTCTATTTCGCGGCGCTCCTTTTTGGTGGGGCGGCCTGTGCCTTTTTGCCTGTCGGTGAAACCGCTTATCTTGCTCATTTCGAGAATCTCGTATTGCTCCTGCGGGGTGATATTCTCCATCAGTTCGGGTACCAGCTTGGCTCCCACGCGGTTCTCGGCGGCCTTCAGCACGCGGAAGGAGTATGTTATGGGTGCTTTCTTCACCTTCACCACATCGCCCACACGCACGGTGTGCGATGGTTTCACGCTGCGTTCGCCTATGCTTATGTGCCCCTTTTTGCAGGCTTCGGCGGCTATGCTGCGCGTCTTGTAGATGCGCACCGCCCACAGCCATTTATCTATGCGTGCCTGCTCGCTCATTCTTTGCCTGCTCCTTTTTTGTTGAACTGGTTCATTGTGCGTGCCAGGCCTGCAAAACAGAAACTTTTTATTATCTCCGTGGTTGTGGCAAGCTGCTCGTCAATAGCTTTCTGCTCCTCGCTGTCGAATGCTCCAAGTACAAAATCCACCTGGTGTCCTTTTCCAAAATTATTGCCTATTCCCACACGCAAGCGGGCATATGCCGTGGTGCCTAAGGTGGCTGCAATGTGCTTTAGTCCGTTGTGTCCGCCGTCGCTGCCTTGCCCTTTGAGGCGTAGTGTGCCCACCGGCAGTGCCAGGTCGTCTACTATGACAAGAACATTCTCCAATGGAATCTTTTCGGCCTGCATCCAGTAGCGCACGGCATTGCCGCTGAGGTTCATATAGGTGGATGGCTTCAACAGTATGAGCTTGCGTCCGCGCACCGATGCCTCGGCCACAAAGCCGTAACGTTTGTCCGAAAAAATAGTATTGGACACTTTTGCAAAAGTGTCCAATACTGTGAATCCGATATTGTGGCGGGTGCCTTCGTACTCTTGTCCGATGTTACCCAGGCCTACAATAAGATATTTCATTTCCTGCGGTCGGTATTACTTCGCTGCGGCTGCGGCTGCTGCCTGTGAAGCACGTGTTGTCTTAACAGCGCATACAAGAGCCTCCTTTGCAGTTACCAACTCCAAGCCCTCGAATGAGAGGTCGCACACCTTGATAGACTTACCAAGTGCAAGGGGAGTTACGTCTACTGTCAAAATCTCGGGGATAGATGTGTAGATAGCCTTAACCTTGAGGTAACGCTGCAACTGTACCAATTTACCACCGGCGCGTACACCCTCGGCCAATCCCTGCAATTTCACGGGAACTGCCATAACGATGGGTTTCTCCTCGGTAATCTCGTAGAAATCTACGTGGAGGATAGTGTCCTTAACGGGGTGGAACTGGATGTCCTTGAGGATAGCCTTTGTTGTTGTGCCGTCGATTGTGAGCTCTACAACGTGGATATCGGGTGTGTAAACGAGCTTGCGAAGGCCCTCTGTTGTTACGCTGAAAGCCTTTGTTGCGGGCTTGCCTTCACTGTCTTTCTGTACTCCGTAGATGCAGCAGGGTACGAGGCCCTCCTTGCGCAATGCGTTGGTAGCTTTTTTACCAACCACGGTTCTTGCAGAACCGCTGATGCTGATTGTTTTCATAATTAAAAATGTGTTACTCTAAATTAAGATTGATAATTTTGCTTAATTCGCCATCACACGATGTCTCTAAAGCGGGCACAAAGGTACGCTTTATTTTTCAAATAAACAAGTAATGCGGTGGTTAATCGCGCTTAAAACTCTATGTCGATGCTTAAATTGTCGGGCTCATCGCTGCTTGCCTGCTGTTCGGCGCGTCGCGGGCGATACTCACCCTGCTCGGCAACCACAAAGTCGATAGCCTCCTTAAGGCTGGTTGCAAATTTTTCAAAATCTTCGCGATAGAGGAATATCTTGTGTTTTTCAAAGGACACGGATGCGTTGTCACCCTCACCACTCACAATTTTCTTGCTTTCGGTTATAGAAAGGTACATCTCCTCTTTCCTGTTTTTCTTCACATCAATGTAATAGATTCTTTTACCCGCCTTGATGGTTTGTGAGTGTACAATCTCTTTCTCGGTGTCGTTTGCGTTGCCTTTTTTGTAGTCTTCCATCGTAATAATCTTGTGTTATATGTAGTTATCGGTTTCAAATATGATTAAAATAAATTAAAAAATCAATATTTTTTATTATTTTTTGTGTTTATGCGTGTTGAATTTTTCTTTTTCGTGCCTTTTGCGCTTCTTTCTTGTATGTAAAATAGTTTCGTGGTTCCCGCTTTTTTTTGTAATTTTGCAGCCGTTTTTTTTAGAAACTATGAGTGAAGATTATATGATATGTTTAAGGGATGGCGTTACACGCGATGCCACAGCGCATTTCGCAGCCCCGCTATCTCTGTTGTTGAGAAAGGGCGAGCATCTTGCCATCGTGGGCCCCAACGGTGCCGGCAAGAGCCTTTTGGTCGATGTGCTTTTGGGGCGTTATCCATTGTGTAAGGGTACTCTGGAGTACGATTTTTTCCCTTCTCGCTCGCAACGCGTCTATGAAAATGTAAAATATATTACGTTCCGCGATACATACGGCTCGGCCGATGCCAACTATTGCTATCAGTTGCGCTGGAATACCCACGACCAGGACGAGGCTATCCCCACCGTGCGTGCTCTTTTGGGCGATGTGACCGACGGGGAGCTCTTTGACGAGGTTATCGGAATGTTTGCTCTTGAGCATCTGCTGGATAAGCGCATTGTGCTGCTCAGCAGCGGCGAGTTGCGCAAATTCCAGCTTGCGCAGGCATTGCTTGCTTCGCCCCGCCTGTTGGTGATAGACAACCCCTTCATAGGGCTCGATGCATCTACAAGGGACCTCCTGTGCAGCGTGCTTGCACGCCTTGCTTCGCGCGGCAATCTGCAAATCATTCTGGTGCTCTCGATGCTCGACGATATACCGCAATTCATAACGAGTGTATTGCCTGTCGAAGATATGCGTGTGGGTGACAAGGTGTCGCGCGACGAATATCTGGCTCGCCTCGACATTGTGTATGATGTCGCCGCCATTAAAAAAGCACAGCAGAGGGTGCTGTCGTTGCCCTCAAAAACTGCGCACAATTACGAAGCCGGCGGCGAGGTGGTGCGCCTTAACAATGTTACAGTGAAGTACGATGACAGAACGATACTTGCCGGCCTCGATTGGGTGGTGGAGCAGGGGGATGTGTGGGCTCTTTCGGGCGAGAATGGTGCGGGTAAATCCACGCTGTTGAGCCTCGTATGTGCCGATAACCTGCAGTCGTATGCCTGCGATATCTCCCTCTTCGGGCGCAAACGCGGCACCGGCGAGAGTATATGGGAGATAAAGAAGAATATAGGTTATGTGAGCCCCGAAATGCACCGCTCTTACCTGCGCAATCTGCCTGTGATAGATATTGTGGCATCGGGCCTGCACGATAGCATAGGGCTCTATGTGAATACCTCTGAAAGCGAGTTGGCTGCGTGCGATTGGTGGTTGGAGACATTCGGGTTGTCGCACTTGCGCAACAGGTCGTTCCTTAAGATATCGAGCGGCGAACAGCGCCTTGTGCTCCTTGCCCGCGCATTTGTAAAGGACCCTTCGCTTATCATCCTTGACGAACCGCTGCACGGGCTCGATACATACAACCGCCGTATGGTGCGTGCCGTAATAGAGGCTTTCACGCAGCGTCCCGGAAAAACAACCTTGTTCGTCACGCACTACGAGGAGGAGCTTCCCTGCACGGTGAACAGGCGTCTGTTCCTTAAACGTAATAAATAGTGTTTATATAAAGAAAATAACCTTTTTGCTTGCTTGTGTCGCAAGAAAATGCGACCTTTGCACCCAATCAGATAATATAATTTATGATTAACAGAGTTCTCATTCGTCTTAAAGTAGTTCAAATATTGTATGCCTACTACAAAAACAGCGGCAAAAGTATGAAAGCCGCCGAAGATGAGGTGTTCTTCAGCCTCTCTAAAGCATACGACCTATACAACTACCTTTTACTGCTTATGGCAGGAGTAACACACTATGCGGCCGACCGCATTTCGTTCAAAAGTTTGAAGTTACGTCCCACCGACAGCGATATAAATCCCAATCTCAAATTTGTAAACAACCGTTTCATCGCCCAGCTCGAGGCCAACACCGCGCTTTGCAAGTTTGCCGAAAAGAGCAAGGTGAACTGGGTTGAACATTCCGACCTCCTACGTCGTTTACTCGATAAAATAGAGGATAGTGATATATATAAGGAGTATATGGCAAGCGAAACATCATCGTATGAGGAGGATCGCGAGTTGTGGCGCAAACTATACAAGGCGTTTGTCTTTGACAACGAGGAACTCGATGCTCTTCTCGAGGAGCAGAGCCTCTATTGGAACGATGACAAGTCCATTGTGGATACTTTTGTGCTTAAGACCATCAAGCGTTTTGAGGAGAGCGCCGGTGCCGACCAGCAGCTGCTGCCCGAGTACAAAGACGTGAATGATATGGATTTTGCACGCAAACTCTTCCGCAATGCGGTTTCAAAGGCCGATGAGTATCGCGAACTGATGGCGCAGAACTCAAAGAACTGGGATATGTCGCGTTTCGCATTTATGGATGTGGTGATTATGCAGGTGGCCCTTGCCGAGATACTTACCTTTGGCGATATACCTTTGAGCGTGTCGCTTAACGAGTATGTGGAGATTGCAAAATACTACAGCACGGCAAAGAGCGGCTCATTTGTGAACGGCCTGCTCGACTCCATCACCAAGAAATTGCGTGCCGATGGTGTGATAAACAAATAAAAACAATTAACCATTTAATAGATATAAAATTATGATTTTACTACAACAAGCGGCGTCGGGCAGTTGGGCGCAGGCGATATTCGGAAACCAGTGGTTCTTCCTCATCGCAATGATTCTTATCTTCTACTTCTTGATGATTCGCCCTCAGCAGAAACGTCAGAAGGAGATAAACAATTTCCGCAAAGGTTTGCAGCCCGGTCAGGAGGTTGTCACAAGCGGTGGCATTTATGGCAAAATAAAGGAGATTAACGACAATATTGTTGTTTTGGAGATTGCCCACAATGTTTGCATAAAGGTGGATAAATCTACAATCTTCGCTAACCCCACAGCGGCGCAACAGTAAGCAGGTGAAACGAGTTTTATCCAAACTGAAAGGCATAAATACTCCTGCGGGCAGCGAATTGTTGCTCTTCCTCTTTTTTGTTCTGGTGTCGTGCTGTCTATGGTTGATGCTCACGCTCAACCGCGACTACGAGACCGACCTTAAATTTAACCTTTCGGTTAAGGAGGTGCCCGAAGATGTCAGTTTTTCGTCGCAAGACGAAGAACTGATTGTTCGTGTGGGCGACCGTGGAACCACCCTTATGAACTACAAGTTGGGGTCGTTCCTGCCCATATCGGTAAATTATTCCGAACTTGTAAACAGGAAGGGGCGCCTCACACTGCCGGTGGCCCAGTTGCAGAAACGTATAAAAAAGCAGTTGGCTTCGTCAACGGCCATAATTTCGATACACCCCGATACATTGCTCTACTATACACAGGAGAGTGCCGTAAGGTACCCTGTGCTTTTTAATGGTAATGTGGCGCCTGCACGTCAATATGCGTTGGGCGATATTGTGGTGTCACCCGATTCGGTGTGGGTGTTTGCTCCTGCGCAGGTAACCGATACTCTTAGGTATCTGTCAACTGCATTTTTTGAGAAAGAGGAACTGCGCGACACGCTCAGAATAGCCTTGCCGCTTCAATATGCCGACAATGTGAACTGCAACCCTGCCGAGGTGAATGTTACAATACCGGTATATCCCTATACGCAGAAAAGTTTCGATTTGCCGGTGCACGGCATCGATTTCCCCGATACATACCGCTTGCGCACCTTCCCGTCGCGCGTGCAGGTGAAATTGAATGTGAAGTCGGACGATTACGACCTTGTGAACGCCGACGACTTCGAGGTGGGCGTAAGCTATCTCGATATCTATGGTTCCGAGAGCAACCGCGCCGAGGTTAAGTTGCTGCGTGCCCCCTCGTGGGTGAAGGATGTGCGCATTGTGCCCGAAAATGTGGAATATATAATAGAACAGCAATGAGCAAGGTGAGGTTGGCTGTAACAGGAAACATTGGCAGTGGGAAATCGGTGGTTTCCCGTATGCTTGCCGTTATGGGCGTTCCGGTGTATGATTGCGACAACAGGGCGAAACTGCTTATGCAGAGCAGTGCCATCATAAAGCGTGCGCTTGTGCGTATGTTCGGCGAGGATTGCTACAATGCCGACGGCACGCTGAACCGTGCACACCTTGCCGAGCGCATTTTCACCGACCGCGACAACATAAGGCGTGTGAATGAGCTTGTTCACCCCTGCGTGAAGGAGGATTTCGTGGAGTGGGCCAATGCATCGAACAGCGATATTGTCGCTGTGGAGAGTGCCATACTATATGAGTCGGGTATGATTGACGTTGTGGATAAGGTATTGCTCGTGTGGGCCGATGAAGAGACTGCCATAAAGCGTGTTGTTGATAGCCGCAAGATGAGCCGCGGCCAGGTGGTGAGCCGCTTGCAGAATCAGATATCGGCCGACGAACTGCTCATACTTTCCGACTACTCTTTGCGTAACGATGGCGACACAGCCATAATGCCGCAGTTGATTGAAATTATTGAGGAACTGCGCCAATAAAAACATTGATTAACATAATATTCTTTGTTTTGCCGTTGTTATGTTATACCTTCGCAAGGTGTTTTAACAAACAACGTGGAATTGAATAATTTAAGATAAAGTTTATATTATATGTTTGAGAGAATTTTAACAATTTCGGGGAAACCCGGTCTATACCGTTTGCTTTCAAGCGGTCGTAATATGTTCGTTGTTGAAACTGTAGATGCTGCTAAAAAGCGTATGCCCGTGTATAACAGCGACAAAGTAGTGATGCTCGACGATATCGCAATTTACACCGATACAGAGGAGGTTCCTTTGCGTGCTGTGTTTCAGAAAATTTATGAAAAGGAGAATGCCATTCTTCCTTTCGACCTCAAAATGAGTACACCCGAGGAGTTGGTTGCCTATTTCGAAACCGTGATGCCCGATTACGATCGTGAGCGCGTATATCTCACACACATCAAGAAAATGTACTCTTGGTATAACATCCTGGTGGCAAACGGCGTAACCGATTTTCAGGAGGAGCAGGCAGAGGAGGCTGCAGCTGAATAATTATGAAGCGTCTATTCCTTATCGTAGCGGTTTTTGCATTCACAATGAGTGCTTCGGCGCAATGGACCAACTTCTTGAGCAATGCGCTGAACAAACTCTCTTCTTCGAAAACCGAAGAGACAACAAATGCAACAACATCTGCGGCCACAGGCGCTGTGAAAAACGTGCTCAGCAGCCTCATAGGCGGCAGTATGCCGGTGTCCGAGGCTACACTCAAGGGTACCTGGAATTACGAAGGCACGTCCTGCGTGCTTGAGAGCGACCAGGCACTTGCCAACATTGGCGGTTCTGTGGCAGCTGGTAAGGTGGAGGAGAAACTTGACGGCTATCTTGCGAAGGTGGGCGTGGCACCCGGTGCCTGCACATTTGCCTTCCTCGACAACGACTCTTGCCAATTCACCATTAAGGGGCGCACCATAAACGGTACATATACCCTGGATTCAAAAGAGAAAACCGTTCTCTTTAATTTCTATGGTCGTTTGTCTATGACTGCGCACGTGTCGTACGACCTTACCAATATGAACCTTGTGTTCGATGCCGATAAACTGCTCTCGCTTATCAAGAAGGTGACATCGTCTGTGGCTTCCAAAACATCAGCAGAATCGGGTAGTGGCTTGGGCTCTTTGCTTGGCGGCTCCACAACAGCATCTGCGGCATCGGGTACCCTTTCAACCGTTTCATCGTTGCTCGAAAACTATACGGGTATGATGCTTGGAATGAAACTGAAAAAGTAGTGTAAAATTATAGTGTATTAAAAAATGTCACAACCCCGCGGGGTTGTGACATTTTTTAATGATAGTGACTTATCTGTTGGTAAAGACGAGCATATTGCCATCGGAGCTTATCTTTATGGGGCGGCTTTTGTCTATGCTGCCTGCAAGCAGTTGTTTTGACAGGTCGTTGAGCAGGTAGCGCTGTATGGCTCTTTTTATGGGGCGCGCACCGAACTCGGGGTCGAACCCTGCCTTGGCTATGTATTTTATGGCGCTCTCGTCGCTCTCCAGCGTAACATCGCTCTCCTTTAGCAGGCGTGTGATGCTCTCAATCTGCAGTCGCACGATATCTTCAATTTCACTTTCGTTGAGCGGGGTGAACATTATCGTTTCGTCTATGCGGTTGAGGAATTCGGGGCGTATGCTCTTTTTAAGCATCTCCATCACCTTCTCCTTGGTCTCCTCGATGACAAATTCGCGGTTGCCGTCGTTTATCTTTTCGAACTGCTCCTGTATGTAGCTGCTGCCCAGGTTGCTTGTCATTATTATGATGGTGTTCTTGAAGTTTACGCAACGGCCCTTGTTGTCGGTGAGCCTTCCGTCGTCGAGCACCTGCAGCAGTATGTTGAACACATCGGGGTGAGCCTTCTCAATCTCGTCAAAAAGCACCACGGAGTAGGGCTTGCGTCGCACAGCCTCGGTAAGCTGGCCGCCTTCGTCATAGCCTACATATCCCGGAGGAGCTCCTATGAGGCGCGATACGGAGAATTTCTCCTGATACTCGCTCATATCTATGCGTGTCATCAGCGTCTCGTCGTTGAAAAGGTATGCGGCAAGTGCCTTTGCCAGTTCGGTCTTTCCCACGCCTGTTGTACCCAGGAAAATGAATGAGCCTATGGGGCGTTTGGGGTCCTGCAGGCCGGCGCGGCTGCGTCTTACGGCATCGCTCACGGCTGTTATGGCTTCGTTTTGTCCTATTACGCGCTTGTGCAGTTCATCCTCGAGGTTCAGCAGTTTGTCGCGTTCGCTCTGCAGCATTTTGCTCACAGGTATTCCTGTCCAGCGCGATACCACATCGGCGATATCTTCGGCGGTGACCTCCTCCTTTATCATAGCATTGTCGCTCTGCGCCTCTTGCAGCTTGCTTTGCGTGGCTGTAATCTCGTCGTTGAGCGCCTTTATCTTGCCATATCGTATCTCGGCTACGCGACCATAATCGCCTTCGCGCTCTGCTTTGTCGGCTTCGAATTTCAGTTGCTCAATCTCCTGTTTCGCGGTCTGAATCCTGTCGGCAAGCTCTTTTTCGTGCTGCCATTTTGCACGCTTGTTCTGCTCCTGTTCCTTGAGTGCGGCAATCTCCTTGCCAAGCAGCGCAAGTTTCACCTCGTCTTTTTCGCGCTTTATGGCTTCACGCTCAATCTCCAACTGTTTTATATGGCGCGAAATCTCGTCGAGCTCCTCGGGGAGCGAGTCGCGTTCCATACGCAGTTTGGCTGCCGCCTCATCTACAAGGTCTATCGCCTTGTCGGGGAGGAAGCGCTCGGTTATGTAGCGGTCGCTGAGTGTTACGGCGGCTATGAGTGCATCGTCCTGTATGCGCACTTTGTGGTGGTTCTCGTAGCGCTCCTTAAGTCCTCGCATTATGGATATCGTGCTCATCTTGTCGGGCTCGTTCACCATTACGGTTTGGAAACGGCGCTCCAGCGCTTTGTCCTTCTCAAAGTATTTTTGGTACTCGTCGAGGGTGGTGGCGCCAATGGAGCGCAGCTCGCCGCGGGCAAGTGCCGGTTTCAATATGTTGGCAGCATCCATTGCGCCTTCGCTCTTGCCGGCACCCACAAGGGTGTGTATCTCGTCTATGAAGAGTATGATGTTACCTTCGGCTTTTGTAACCTCGTTTATTACGGCTTTCAAGCGCTCCTCGAACTCGCCCTTGTACTTGGCTCCGGCCACAAGCGCGCCCATATCAAGGGAGTAAATCTCCTTGTTGCGCAGGTTCTCGGGTACATCGCCGCGTATAATGCGGTGGGCAAGCCCCTCGACAATGGCGGTTTTTCCTGTACCCGGCTCGCCAATGAGTATGGGGTTGTTCTTTGTGCGGCGGCTGAGAATTTGCAGTATGCGGCGTATCTCGTCGTCGCGGCCTATCACAGGGTCGAGCTTGCCGCTCTTTGCTGCCTCGTTGAGGTTTATTGCATATTTACTGAGCGCCTGGTAGCTCTCTTCGGCCGATTGCGATTTCACGCTCTCGCCCTTGCGCAGCTCCATTATGGCTTTTTCTGCCTCTGCGGCTGTTATCCCGTGCCCTTTGAGCATTGTGCCCACGGGGTTGTCCGTTGTGAGGATGGCAAGCAGAATGGGCTCTACCGATACATATTCGTCGCCAAATCTCTTTGCTATCTCCTCGGCCTTGTTAAGTATATCGTTGCTCTTGTGGCTGAGGTATGGCTCGCCACCTTGTACTTTGGGGAATGCAAGTTCTTGCTTTTCCACCTCGCTCTTTATCTGTCCTATGTTAGCACCTGTCTTTTGGAAAATGAAGGCTGTAATCTGCTCTCCGCTTTTAAGCACTCCACCCATTATGTGTGCAGGCTCCACAGCCTGCTGACCAAGCGACTGCACTCTGTTCACAGCCTCTTGAATAGCCTCCTGGGCTTTGATTGTAAATTTGTTGAAGTTCATAATTTAAGAAACTGTTAATTGGTTAATATTCGTTTATGGTTCATTTCGCGTTGAACCCTTCGCTTGATAACAAACAAATTCTGCGCCAAATGGGTTTGTGTGTCAAAATGTCTTATGTAGCTGTCAAAATGGCGCGCAAATAAAAATCAGCCGTTTCCACGTATGCAGAAACGGCTGATAATGCTATGTGTGATATGATGCTATAGCTTTTCGCATTCGGCAATCCACAATGCGTAGCTTGTGTCCGACGGCATAATCCACGAACCGTGTGAGCTCAGATTGCAGCTGTTTACTTTAGGCCCGTCGGGCATACAGGAGCGCTTGAACTGCTGGGTGAAGAAACGGCGGAAGAATGTGGTGAGCCATTTCTTTATGGTGCAGTTGTCGTATGTGCCCTCGAATGCTTTTTGCGTCATTGCATAAATCTTGGTCGGTGAGAAACCGTAGTTTATGAAATTGTACAGGAAAAAGTCGTGCAGTTCGTATGGGCCCACAAGGTCCTCGGTCTTTTGCTTTATGTTGCCCTGCTCGTCGGCGGGTGTGAGTTCGGGCGAGATTGGGGTGTCGACAATGTCGAGGAGGGTGGTGCGTACGTCGTCGTCGCTGTTGGCGGCAATGTGGCGCACAATGTGCTGTATGAGTGTTTTGGGAACCGATGCGTTTACACCGTACATACTCATATGGTCGCCGTTGTATGTAGCCCAGCCCAACGCCAGTTCTGAAAGGTCGCCCGTGCCTATTACAATGCCCGAGCATTGGTTGGCTATGTCCATAAGTATCTGCGTGCGTTCACGCGCCTGCGAATTTTCGTATGTGACATCGTGGTTGTTCACGTCGTGCCCTATGTCGTTGAAGTGTTGCAGGCAGGCAGCCTTTATTGATATTTCGCGCATTGTCACACCTAAACTTTTCATAAGGCTTAGTGCGTTGTTGTAGGTGCGGTCGCTGGTGCCGAAGCCGGGCATTGTGACAGCAATTATGTTGCTGTGGGGCTGTCCTATAATGTCGAGTGCCTTTGCGCATACAAGGAGTGCAAGCGTTGAATCGAGCCCGCCCGATATTCCTATAACGCAACTTGCTGCACGCGTGTGCTCTATTCTTTTGGCAAGCGCAATGGATTGTATCATAAATATCTCCTTGAGGCTTTCTGCCGCCTTATCGCCTTTGGGTATGAATGGTGTGGAGTCGAACGTGCGTGTCAAGGGGCTGCATTTGTCTGCTTTCTGTGCAATGTGTATGGTGTCGCAGGCGTTGCCGCAGGCTGCAAAATGCACGTTACCCGTGCGCAATTTGCGCAGTTTCTCCACATCGACTTCTGTAATGCAGTATTGGCTACCGGTTGCAAAGCGGGGCGATGATGCAAGCTCACAGCCCGCCTCGTAAATGGCATTTGCTCCCGAGCATATTGCATCGCTTGTCGATTCTCCATAGCCGGCATTTGCATAGGCATATGCGCAGATGCAGCGCTTGCTCTGCGCGGCTATGTGTGCGATGGTTTCGGTGTGAACACCTACGCTCTCTTTTGTTGCTGCAGGGTTCAATATCACATCTGCACCGGCAAGCACCATCTGATTGCAGGGGGCGTTTGGCGCTTGAGCATCGCTGCCCACCTCCACGCCAAAGCGGCAGGTACCTGTTTCGAATATCGTACCGCTGCCTATCTGTACCTGCTGCCCGCAAAGCGTTGCAGTGGCGTTGCCCGGTAGTGTGTCGGCCGGCGAGAACCATCTCCGCTCCTCGGCAGTGGGGTGGCTCTTTGCCGTTATGCCCACAATGCACCCGTTGTATATTGTCACGGCACAGTTGTATAGGTTGTTTACGTGCTTCACGGGTGCTCCCACTGTTATTATGGTATTTACCGTGCGGCTGGCATCTATAATCAGTTGCAGCGCATCCTGGATTTTCTGCAAAAAGAATGGTTGCAGGTAGAGATCGCCACAACTGCTCGATGAAACAGCGAGTTCGGGGAATAATATTATTTCGGCACCTTCCTTTGCTACCTTATTTATAATAGATATAATCTCCTGTACGTTCTTAGTGCAGTCGGCTACGCTTGTCAGCGGGCTGGCCACGGCTATCTTTGCAAATCCGTTTGTCATAATGTCCTCTTTTGTTTTTGCAGTTGCTATATTCACAAAACACTTCCCTTTTGAGGAAGTGTTTTGTGAAAAATATCTTTGTGGTTCCTTTTTTAGAATCGGTCTTCGGGGTTGGCAGGGTTGTTGTAGATTGACTTGGGAACAATCTCCAAATAATCCTGGTTGAACTCCTCGGCACCAACTGAAGCCTCTGTCACGTTCTTTACTCGCAACCAGTGGCCCTCTTTTGTGGGCTCGAGGTCGAGGTTGGTGGCTACGATACGTCTCATAGCGTTTGAGCTGTCGCGCATAGGTGTTTTGTTACCTACAAGGATGCTTGCGGGCGCTTTCATATAACCACGGTTACGCATAGCTTTCTCCTCGTCGGAAATCTCATCCTCGGTGAGCTCCTCGTCGGAGAACCAGCCGATACGGTTCTTGTTGGCCTCGTCCATACGCATATCGGTGGGGATACCGCAGATGGCGCCATCGAGGTAGAACTGAACCACACCACGACGTGTTGACATTGAGAAACCTATACGTATTTCATAGGTACCCGCGGGCACGTGAGGCAAGCGGTACTCGGCATCGTATTTACCCTCAATCAAAAGCTCGTCACCCTGGAAGTTGGTGTATTGCATTTCGCCTGTGGGGTAGGGACGGAGGTAGAATATCTCTGTGTCGTTGTTGCGTGCTCTCAAACGTTTGCAGAACTGTCTCTCGTTGGGAGAGTCGTCGCCGCCGGCGGGAATGTATGTGAACAAACCGGTGTTAAAGTTCCAACGTACACGGTTGGTTGTGAGCTCGGGGAAGCAAGAGATGGGGTCCCAACGCATACGCTCATTGATGATGTTCTTTATCATCTCGTTCTCGTTGTAAACAAGAATCTTGTCAATGAAGTGTATTTTTGCGTTCTCGGGGTCGAGTGCTATATTGCCAAGTGTTTCGGGGAAGAGTGCCTGTGCCTTTGTCTGGCTCAATACTCTGATGTTGGTGTGGTAGCTCATCAAGTCGCTGGGTGTGGTGTTGCAGAGGTTTATCACTACATCGTTCTTGAACTCTGCATTGGTGTAAGGTCTTGTAACCTTAATCATACAACCCTCGTCAACATCGCCGTTGCGCAGTGCCTCCAACTCCTCATCGGTGTATGTCCACTCGTCATAGGGGAGGTATGTCTCAAAGTAGTCCGACCAATCGTAGTGCTGGTCCATATTACTTTCTGAATTGAAGCTGTTGCGGTCATAGCCTTCCATAATCCAACCACCTACACCATTCTTCACAAAGTCGAGCTGACGGTCGATGATGTGGTATGAGAGGAACTTGAACAGGGCGTTCTTGGGATGGTCGTAAACCTCCTCGTATCCGGGCTCCGAACCATATACCTTCTCGGCAAATTCTGCCATATCCTGCCAGGTAGCAATGGTCATACCAAATGAGTTCTTGGTGGGGTCCATAAGCACCTCGTTGGGCTCGATGAGCAGTGTGAATCCTTGATTCTTTGTTTCGGGATACAGGGGAGTCTGGCCGGGCTGTCCGTCAAACTTCTTGGCCTGCATTGTGTTGTCGTAGTTCTTCTCGAGCTCGAACTTGGCAAGCAGGTTCTGAAGACCGGTTCTGTTAAGAGCCTCGCGGAAGATGCTGATACCGTCCGACTGGTTCAGAATCTCGGCTGCATTGTCGGTAGAGGGGTTGATAACCTCGGCAATGGAGTGAACGGTTCCGTTGTATGTGGCAATGTCGGGCTCGATGATTTCTGAGTTGTTTATACCCACATAGTATACTCGCTTGCTGTCAACAATGTCGGTGTTGGTGAGGATTGTTCGGTAGCTCATGGATGTTTTGGGAAGGCTGAAGCCTGCGCTGAAATCTACGGTCTTGAACTCATCCTCTATGACGTGGTTTCTTGCAATTTCGGTACATTTCTCTTCAGAAAGGTCGCTCACGTTGGGCGATGTGATTCCGGTCTCAATGATGGGGTACTTGTCGGGAGCGATGGCGTTGTTCTCCACGCTGGTCTTGTAAATGTCATACTGCTCCTGAACGAACTTCTCCACAGCCTCGTTGGTGGGGGCAAAGCAGGTGTATGCTCCATAAGTAGAGAGGGTTTTGAACAATGTTCCCTCCGATTTAACACCGATTGATGCTTTGTTCAGAATCTCCACGAAGTGGCTGTACTTTTCGGGGTTGTTCTCCAAGTGAGTGGCAATAACCTCTCCTTTGAATGTAAAGCGGTTGCTCTGGTCAACTTCCTCTTGGCAACCAATGAATGTGCCGCCCACGAACATAGTCAGTGAAAGAAGCACCCAAGTTTTCAAGTTTAATGAAATTGCTTTTTTCATATTGAGTTAGTATTAATTTATTATTCGCTTAATGTGTTTTCAATCAATGTCTTATTTGCTTTTGCGCTATTTGCGTGTGCCCCATAAACGGCCGAGGGCGCGCCTGTGGGTACAAATCAGTTTCAAATATAAGCGATTATTATTTACCAAACAAGAAATTTTGGCCAATTTTAATTATTTTTCTTTTTTGCCTCTCTTTTTTTCTCATATTTCCAATATGGCGCTTTGTGGAATGCTTCTCAACGTGGTTTTTCGCCCTTCTTACCTTTGTTTTTTCGGCCTGTTTTTAGGTTAATTTAATAAAATGTTGTTAAAAAAAAGCTACGCCTTCCTGTAGTGTGGGAAGGCGTAGCGGTATATGTTGCGTTGTGTTGACGTGTGCTATTTGAGGAACACGAAATAGACGGCAAGCACCAGGAAGAGGACGGCTACAAAGTGGTTCCACTGCAGGCTCTCTCCTTTGAAAAGAATAGATACTATTATGCCGAACACAAGGCACGAGATAACCTCCTGTATCACCTTGAGCTGCACAAGCGAGAACGGGCCGCCGTTTATGTCGCTGCCTATGCGGTTGGCGGGTATTAAAAAGGTGTATTCGAGCAATGCTATGCCCCAGCTTAATAATATAATTAGTATAAGCGGGGTGTTCGATGATATAAGTTTGAGGTCCTGCAATTTGAGGTTGCCATACCAGGCAAGTGTCATAAAACTGTTTGATATCACAAGCAGTGTGATAGTTAGGATGATTTTTGTCATTTGTATATTATTTTTACTGTTTCTTCTCTATTTTGGGCGGTAGCAGGTCGGCCTGTATATTACTCATTGCACCCCATATGTTGTAGCGCGCTTCGGGGCTCAGCGAGTCGAGCTTGGCAAGCAGCTCCTTCATCTGCCTGCGGTTGCTGCTGTTCTCGTGTGGGCAGCTCTTTATCTGTGACGGGAAGGCGCTGTTACGGGCGTGCTCCTCTACGTCGCTCTCGTTCACAAGGCACAGCGGGCGTATCACCGTGATGGGGAACTTTTCCATCTTCATTGCGGGTGCCATAGCGCTGAACGCCCCCTGGAAGGTGATGTTCATAAGCATCGTTTCTATGAAATCGTCCATATTGTGCCCCAGTGCAATCTTGTTGCATCCCTGTTGCTGCGCCAGTTCAAAGAGTGCTTTGCGGCGGTTCCACGAACATAGGAAACAGGGCGATTTGCGGGTGTCGGTTTCGGCATTGAACTCTGTGCTTGCAAGGTGCAGCTTTACGCCCAGGCCGTCGCAGAAATTTTGCAAGAATCCGGTGTCGCTTTTGTAAGGAATATTCAGCATAGAAACGTGTGCCGCCTCAATCTCTATGTGAGGGCGCAGTATGCGGCTTCGCTCGGCAAGCAGTTGCAGCATCGT
This sequence comes from Bacteroidaceae bacterium, assembly GCA_017503645.1. Classification (GTDB taxonomy): domain Bacteria; phylum Bacteroidota; class Bacteroidia; order Bacteroidales; family Bacteroidaceae; genus HGM04593. Next base: position 29,575 of record JAFVSR010000036.1, read on the forward strand.
GAGTGAGTCCTTGCCGCCGGAGAGGGCAACCAGTATCTTGTCGCCATCGGCCAGCAGTGCATAATCCTTGGTGGCTTTTGAAAAGCGCTTTTTTATGCGGTTATATGTTTTTTGCTCCTCGGTGAATTTTGCCATTGCTTTTTGCCTTGTTTCGGGCTGCAAAGTTAGTCAATTGCTCTCATATATACCCGTTTGTTTGGGATAACTTTTCATTTTTCTGCACCAAACGGTACTTTTTCTGTCACAACGCGGGTAAATTATTCTTAAAAAATTACATTTATAATTATTTGTGACTATATTTGCGTTTAACGCGAATGTATATTATCGTTTGTAATAAAAATATTGAAAATGAAATACTGCCTGTCAATAATATTTGTTGCGCTGCTCACGTTCAATGCGGCAACGGCGCAGAACAAGAACACAGCCCGCAAGCTATTTCTTGCAGGCGAATATGCCGAGGCAAAGCCTATGTTTGAAAAACTTTTGCAGCGAAACCCGCGCAACGGCGAGCTCAACTACTGGTATGCCGTCTGCTGTTACGAAACAAAAGATACTGTGGATGTGAAACCTATGCTCGAATATGCTGCATCGCGCAAAATCTCTAATGCCTACCGCTATCTCGGCGATTTGTGTGCCGACAGTGCCCGCTATGTTTCTGCCGCAGAGCATTACGAGGATTTCCTTGCCGTGTGCAAAGACGACTCGCTGTTGTCGCTTTTCAAAACCAAACTGAGCGATGTGAACCGCCTGAGCCGTATGGTGAACACCACCGAGCGTGTGTGCGTGATAGACAGCTTTGTTGTGGACAAGGAGAAATTCCTCTCGGTCTATAAGATGGGGCGCGATGTGGGGCTTCTTACTACCGTTGCCCAATTCTTTGACGAGGACGACGAGGATGGCGGCTACCTGGCCGAAACTGAGCGTGGTACCGACATATACTATGCAATGAAGAACGAGGGCGACAGCCTTCTCAAACTATATCACAGCAGCAAGGTCGATGACGAGTGGGGCAGGCCGCTGCGTCTTGCGGGGATTGACACGCAGGGCAACGACAACTACCCCTTTATGCTGGCCGACGGCCTCACGCTCTATTTTGCAAGTGACGGCGAGGGTTCCATAGGTGGCTATGATATTTTCATTACCCGATACGACAGCGAGGACTCGCGCTTCCTGCGCCCCGATAACATAGGTATGCCGTTCAATTCGCTTGCCAACGACTATATGCTTGCGATAAACGAGGTGGCCAACCTCGGATGGTTTGCCAGCGACCGCTATCAGCCCGATGGCAAGGTGTGTGTATATGTGTTCGTGCCTAATGCTACAGCCAGCAAGTACGATGCAGAGAATATGCCCTATGAGCAGTTGATAGCCAGGGCACAGTTGCGTGGTATTGCTGCCACACAGGTAGATGATGCTCTTGTGCGTGAAGCCCGCCGCCAGCAGACTATACTGTTTTATGAACAGCCCGACGAACGCAGCAACGGCGATTTCCTCTTTGTAATAGACAACGCCACCGATTATACATCGCTGGCCAACTTCAAGAGCGCCAAGGCGCGCGAGATGTTTGTAAAGTGGCAGAAGGATTGCGACCGTCACAAAAAGAACGAGGCGGCATTGCTGCAGAAACGCGATGACTATGCTGTGGCTGCTCCGGCGGCAAGGAACCGTATGGCTGCGGAAATACTTCGCCTGGAACGTCAGGTGGAGCAGGATGCACAGTCGCTTGAATCGGTTGAGTACGAGATAAGAAGAATAGAATTACAAACACTACACAGATAAAGAATGATTATGGATATAGTTATTATTGCAATTTTGGTGCTTGTGGGCGTGTTGCTGCTTGCCCTTGAGGTTGCTCTCATTCCCGGTATAGGTGTCACGGGTGTTCTTGGCGCCCTCTCAATGATAGGCGCTGTTGCCTATGCCTTTAATTTTATGCCGTTGGCGGGATGGCTCACTCTGGCGATAGTTTCACTGGCCATTGTACTGCTTATCCTGTGGGCCGTTTATGGCAAGTCCATCGACAATGTGGCACTTAAAAAGAATATCGATTCCACGGTGCAGAACCCCGATACCACCACGCTTGCCGTGGGCGACGAGGGTGTGACCGTCACACGTCTTGCTCTTGTGGGCGAGGCCGATTTTGGCGGGCGTCTTGTCGAGGTTACATCGGCATCGGGCCTTTTGGAGGAGGGTACCAAGGTGTGTGTGACACGCATTGCAGGCGGCACCATATTTGTTAAAAGCAAAACTGCGGTTTAATGACATTTGTAATGAAATGGGTATAAACAGGGTAAAACATATATTGTCGCTTCTGCTCTTCTGCACAATAGCAGTTTCGGCATCTGCTCAAAAAAGTGTGGTGATTACGGGCACTGTCGTCAGCGATGCCGAGGGGCCGCTTATTATGGCAAGCATCACCGAGCGCGACGATAAGAATCGCATTGTCACTGCCGAGGAAACTTATCACAACGGCAATTTTTCTATGGTGGTGAAAAACACCGATAACCGCCTGCAGGTATCGTATATTGGTCACAAAACGCAGACACTGCCCATCGGCTCCCGCAGGGTATTCAATATCGAGATGACCAAGAGTGCGGCACAGCAGGAAGATGCCCTAACAAACCATAAAAAAACAACACAGGAAGAACAAATAACAAATTCTAATTTTTTATATTCTATGGACAGTACATTTTTAATTGCATTAGTAGCCATTGCGGTAGTGGTGGTGCTATCGGTGTTTTTTCATTATGTACCTTTTGTGCTGTGGCTTTCGGCCAAGGTGTCGGGTGTTCACATCTCATTGGTGCAGTTGTTCCTTATGCGCATTCGTAACGTGCCGCCATATACCATTGTGCAGGCAATGATAGAGGCCCACAAGGCAGGCTTGGAGGATATTACCCGCGATGCGTTGGAGGCTCACTACCTTGCCGGTGGTCACGTGGAGAAGGTTGTTCACGCGCTTGTGTCGGCAGCCAAGGCCAATATCGAACTGACGTTCCAGATGGCAACAGCCATCGACCTTGCAGGCCGCGATGTGTTCGAGGCAGTGCAGATGTCGGTGAACCCCAAGGTTATCGACACTCCCCACGTTACAGCCGTAGCCAAGGATGGTATCCAGCTCATAGCCATTGCCCGTGTAACCGTGCGTGCCAACATCAAACGCCTTGTGGGTGGTGCCGGCGAGGACACCGTGCTTGCCCGTGTGGGCGAGGGTATAGTATCGTCTATCGGTTCGTCAGAGAACCACAAAGCGGTGCTCGAGAACCCCGATTCAATATCTAAACTTGTGCTCAAGAAAGGCCTTGATGCCGGTACTGCATTTGAGATTCTCTCAATCGACATTGCCGATATCGACATAGGTAAGAATATTGGTGCCGCATTGCAGATAGACCAGGCCAATGCCGACAAGAACATAGCCCAGGCGAAAGCCGAGGAGCGCCGCGCAATGGCTGTTGCTCTGGAGCAGGAGATGAAGGCCCGTGCACAGGAGGCCCGTGCACACGTTATCGAGGCCGAGGCCGAGGTTCCCAAGGCTATGGCAGAGGCTTTCCGCACTGGCAACCTGGGTATAATGGATTACTATCGTATGAAGAATATCCAGGCCGACACTGCTATGCGCGACAATATCGCCAAAGAGTGATTGACATAATATATAATATATACTGTTGAACAATTAAAGAGTGTTGATTATGAAGCGTTATTTTCCTCCTTCGGAACTGCTCATTGAGCCAAACGGGGCAGTTTATCATTTAGGAGTAAAACCCGAACAGTTGGCAGACAGAGTGATTCTTGTGGGCGACCCCGAACGTGTACCCTTAGTGGCTTCCTATTTCGATAGCAGCGAGTGCGACATACAGCATCGCGAGTTCCGCACCATTACAGGCACCTACAAGGGCAAACGCATTACGGTGGTATCCACCGGCATAGGGTGCGACAACGTGGATATTGTGGTGAACGAGCTCGATGCTCTTGCCAATATCGATTTTGAGACACGCTACGAAAAAGATACCCTGCGCAGCCTGCAAATGGTGCGCATAGGCACTTGTGGAGGCCTGCAGCCCCACACACCCGTGGGCACCTTCATCTGCTCGGCAAAATCGGTGGGCTTCGATGGCTTGCTCAATTTCTATGCGGGGCGCAACGAGGTGTGCGACCTTCAGTTCGAGCGCGCACTCTTGAACCACCTTGGCTGGTCGGGCAATATGTGTCAGCCCGCTCCCTATGTGATAGATGCCGATGCCGACCTGGTGCAGCAGATAGGCGGCGAAGATATGGTGCGCGGCGTTACAATTGCCTGTGGCGGCTTCTTCGGCCCGCAGGGCCGTCGTCTGCGCGTGCCGTTGGCCGACCCCCGTCAGAACGAAAAGATATGCTCCTTCGAGCATAATGGGCACCGCATAACAAACTTCGAGATGGAGAGCTCGGCGCTCGCAGGCTTGGCAGCCCTTATGGGGCACAAGGCCGTTACCGTATGCCTTGTAATAGCCAATCGTCTGGCTCAAAAAGCCAATGTAGACTACAACGAGAAGATGCGCGAGCTCATACAAACTGTGCTCGACAGAATCTGATACCGCTTTATTAAAAAGGCTGTGCGGATACGCTGCGCAGCCTTTTTTGCATACACAAATAAACACAAGATATTTATAGTTCAATATGAAAGATACAATATGCGCGTTGGCAACCCCACAGGGTGGCGCAATAAATGTGATAAGAGTCTCGGGCCCCAATGCCATAAGCATTGTCGATAAGATATTCGTACCCCGTAAAGGAGCATCGCTCGCCGCAAGAAAAAGCCATACCGTGACCTACGGCGACATCTGCACAACGCCAGGCGAGGTGCTCGACGAAGTGCTCGTGACCATAATGCGTGCCCCGCACAGCTACACGGGCGAAGAGAGCGTGGAGATAAGTTGCCACGCGTCACCCTACATTACCCGCCAACTGCTGCTTGCCCTCTTTGAGCACGGAGCACGCCAGGCCGATGCAGGCGAGTTCACAATGCGCGCCTTCCTGAACGGCAAGATGGATCTCAGCCGTGCCGAGGCAGTGGCCGACCTCATAGCATCGAACTCTCGCGCAGCGCACCGCCTTGCAATGAACCAACTGAAAGGCGGCTTCAGCAAGCAACTATCCACCCTGCGCGACAAACTCATCGAACTCACCTCGCTAATGGAACTTGAACTCGACTTCAGCGAAGAAGACGTGGAATTTGCCGACCGCACACGCCTGCTCGCCCTCTGCAACGAAATAGATGAGGTGATGAGCCGGCTGGCACAATCCTTCAGCATAGGCAACGCCGTGAAGAACGGAGTGCCCGTAGCAATAGTAGGGGAGACCAACACCGGAAAAAGCACCCTGCTCAACGCGCTGCTGCACGAAGACCGCGCCATAGTGAGCGACATACAAGGTACCACGCGCGACACCATCGAAGGACTTATGACAATAAGCGGCACAGCCTTCCGCTTCATCGACACCGCAGGCCTGCGCGATACATACGACGTAGTAGAACGTATGGGCATAGAGCGCACCCTCGACCAACTATCCAAATCGTACATTGCCCTCTGGCTTATCGACCCCACCCAAGAACCCGCCGCCATAGAAGAACTTGCCAAACGCCTGTTGCCAATGTGCCGCGGCAAACACGTGGCTGTGCTTGTGAATAAGTGCGACATAGTAGATCCCATAGCCCTCTCGCGCACAATGCAACAAGCCCACGCACTGATGCAGAAACACGGCGAAGGCGCCCTGTGGAACCCCACCGATATGTGGGCAATATCGGCCCGCCTGGCAACCAACCTCGACCGTCTCGAAGAGTTCCTCGTGCGCTCCGCCGCCCTCCCTAACATATCGGCCCACGATGTGGTTGTAACCAATGCCCGCCACTACGAAGCACTGCAGCGCGCCCTTGCCCACATACAGGAGGTGAAGCAAGGCCTTGCCTCCGGCCTCAGCGGCGACCTCGTTAGCGAAAACCTGCGCGCCGCCATCCGCTGCCTCTCCGAAATAGTCGGCGAAGTATCGTGCGAACAAGTACTTGGTTCGATATTCGCAAATTTTTGCATCGGGAAGTAAGTAGTTTATTATCAAACAGTTAAATCAATCATAAATGATTAGTATAGCACTCTTTACGGGTGCTATTTTTGTTTGTGCAAGCATCGTTGTTAATCGTTGCTAAGCCTTTTTACGCCTGTTTTTGTACCTCCTATGTACCTCGCCGCTTGAAATGCGATTTTGCGTTGGCGAGGTGATGGAAAAATGAGACGCTGTGAGACACAGTGAGACGCAGAGATACATTTTTGGCGAAATTAAAAGATAAATGAAATGGCTAGTAACATCGACATTCAGA
>JAFVSR010000037.1 GCA_017503645.1 Bacteroidaceae bacterium
TAGCAGCCTCTTTTTCAGGGAGATGAATAAAAAGATGTAGTTTAAGGCTTGCGCAGCCTGAAAAACCGCAGTTTACTGGGCGTAAATGAGGATTTTGAAGGCAAGCGTAACGCAAAAATACACTTTTTAGTCATCTCCTTGCAAATACCGCCTTGCGGTAATTATGTCGAAAGAACGATAGCTCTTATATTGTCAAAACGAGCTGCCGCAAGGTCGTCGGGAGAGATAAGAAAATCGAGAACTCCAAAATCCATAAAATTCAGATTAAAATCCATACCCGAAAAGGAATCTATTTGAAGTAATATCTGCCAATCCTCGAACGGCGGGTCCCAGGTATCCCATTCGCGGTGAGTGGGCTCGGCAAAAAGCGCGTGGTCCTCGTGGTAGATATCGGGCAAAGTTCTCTCAAATTTTATCTCAAATTCCGCAGGATTAAGCCACTCCTCGTCATCATCTACCAGCACCGCCTCTTGAAAATCGTCGGTCACATCGGGGAAATAGAGCACTTTGACATCTGCGGGGTCGCTTATATACCCCGATATGCCACTACCGTCATCGAAACGCCCCAGATAATGGTCTATTTTTGCAAAAAACGATAACAGTCCTTTATGCGGAAGTCTATTCTCCACATCGAGGTCGGCTATGTCGGCAAGATTTATTTGACAAACGAACTGATATTCCCACTCCTGTCCGTCCTCGCCTATATATGTGGGATAGACAACAGGGGAGGGCAAATCGGGATTTCCCCAAAAACGGCTGCTGCCCGTTGGAATTTTCTCAAACGGCTTGCACAGTGTTAGTCGAATAGGTTTCATAGCATCAGTTTTATGCCCAGGCATCGTTGCGCCCATCGTCATCGGGCTCTGTGTTGCTTGTGAGCAGGCCGCCGACATATTCGTTTATGGCATCGTACACTGCCTCGGCAGCCTCATAAGTGTCAAATGAGTGTGTATTGTATTTTTTATCCTCCAAAGCAACCACCGCTGCGCCTCTTATTTCATAGGCATTGCCATAGAGCATTGTGGCAACAGGGTTATCGGGCAGATCTTTGCGTATTCCGTTTTTGTCCACATACATAACAAGCTGTTTCTTCAAGCCGCAATCTTTTGTAATTTTGTTCAGCGGGGCAGAAAAATGCACTGCGTCGCACCCCTCGGCATCTATAAGTTCTATAATTGCGGTATATGATACCTGCCGTGCTTTGGTTTCAACAAATTCCGTATATCCCGACGGGCTTATAACCAGCAAGGTGGGATTAATAGGGTCACATTCGTCGGCATTGTCGTTGTCATCTTCGTCTTCGGGAAAAGCATAGAGTTCTTTCCAATATTTCAACTCCTCGCCATAGCCCATCTTTTTAATTTTCTTGCTAAATTCAAGTACGTGCGAATTAAGAATATCGTAAGTCATTGAATGATTGGACGAAGCGCAACGTACTGCCCTCAAACGGGCCAACAGCACATCGTCTTCGCTTATATTCATTTCAGGCGGAAGGCTATTGCCCTTAGCGTGAAAGAAGAATATGTTCATCAGTAATTTGCCACATAGTGCATTACCCAGATCCAAAGCTTTGAACGCATATTTCAATGCCTCGGCAATATTCTCTTCAAAGCCCATTAAACCGCGAAACATATATTCTGCAAGGAAATAGGCGCAGACGCTGCAACCCATTTCGGCACCTCGACGCAAGTTTGTGTCCAATTGTTTGTGAAGTTCGTCACGCATCTTGTCGTCGTAATCATTCCATTCCGTTTGTGCCTCGACACCAAGAAGGTAGCAGGAGGGTACCCCTTTCTCTACGCCCTCCTCCATCAACGATTGGTAATATGCGATATTACCACGCTCGTAATAGAGGCAAGCAAGGTCAAAAATAACATAGTTCAGCCCCTTTTTCACACACTCCTCATATATTTCAATGGCTTTGTCGCGTTTCCCCTTCATTTCATACATCCACCCCTGCTGTTCTAACCACTGCAACGAGGCATCGGGCTTTTCGGATATAGCCTTTGATTTTTTTATCAGGTAGCGAACATCCTTTTTCATTCGCAACTTTTCGAGGAAACCATCGTCAATCCTTTGAAGCTTGGCAAGTTCGCTTCCTTTGGAGTCGGCAGCCGCCAAAAGTTCCTTGCCACGCTTGCGGTCCAACAGCATTATTCCGCTATTCTCGTCTAAGTAATCGCCATTATGGTAGAGCCTCGACAACACATACAGCGCATCGGCAATGCCATTCTCTACGGCAAATTCAATGCAATCGCGCACTATGCGCAAGTTTTCTTTGTTGTGTGCACCTGTTATATACAGCCACCGCGCATACCCATATTTGCTGTAAGGGTCGCTGCCGGTACGTAGTTTTTCCACCATTTGCGGCGAAAAGAAAAATAAATCTCTCTTGTCAAGAAAATGTTTCAAGAACTCTTTTCCGGGGGTGATTTCAAAATCGGCAATCATATCTTTGTTGATTTAACGTATAAACACTAATCGAATAACACACCGGGATTCATCTGTGCCGGCGATTTCCACTCGATGCCCTCCTGGCGAAGAAGCTCGGCAAATGTGCGCCAATATCCAAAGCAGAAGCCCATTCCTCGCGGAGCATCGCCAAGCCTTTTATCGCATTCCTCTTCCCAGCGAAGGATATTTTCTTCCCACAACGGAGTTCGGCGAATTGTATCAAAATTAAGATGTTTGTCATACTTTTGCATAAATTCTTCGTTGGAGATATTTTCGTAATCTATGTAATCTTCGAGCCTGCTTATATATTCCTGTACAGACTCCAGAGATACTATCTCGCTTTTTTCACGCGTAGATTTCAGCCATTGGAGCTGTTCTCGGGCTATATTCAAGGCATAGCGGGGAACATCGTACTCCGAAATATGTGGTAACACCATACCGCAAACCTCGGCCTTGTCAAGAGGGGTAGCATTGTGTATTTTGCGCAACATATCCAAGAACTCTTGTGCAAAAGCAACGTTTTTCCACATACGCATATCCCGGTCATTCTGTTCCATTTCATCGAGCAGAGTTTTCATCTTTTTTATCATCTGCTGCTTTTCCTCCTCCCGCTTACGCTCTTTTTCCTTTTCGGCCCTCAAATGCTCATTAAACTCTGCTGTGAGGGTAAAGATTCTCCCATTTTTAATTTTACGTTTACCTTTTTTCAAAGGTAAGTCGTTTTCCCAAAAACCATCGTAAAGAACGTCCCACAAGCGACTGAACGGTTCATATGAGCCTCTTTCGTGTTCGGGGCGTGTGAGGCGGGCATTTTCATAATCACCTACCGAATACCAGGAGTGCTCATCTAACGAATTTTCTAATTCGGGGTGCGGGGCATACCAATATATAACGCCCCTGCCTTGACGCACGCCGTGAGCCCACTCACCGACATACTTGAACATAGGACGAAGCCTGCTTTCGTACAGCATTTCGCCATTGCCGTTGGGCAAGCCGTCGCTATCGGAATCGCCTTTGTAATTACAATAGACAATTTTATCCGGGTTTTCCATAATCATTTACAAATTAACATTTTGCAAATATAGCATAATCATTATTATATGCAAGAATTATGAGCGAATAACTCTTATTAACGAATTTTCAGCCTTTAATAATAAATTATTAACTAAAATATTTGTATCTTTGCAATTCACGCGAAAAAATCGATTATTACCGATTGTGCGCCGATAAGATTTATATTATTTACGAAAAAACAAAAACAACATATGGGATTTAACGAATTTATAAGCAAGCTATTCGGCAACAAAGCAAGCCGAGACAGACGTGAAATAGCTCCTTGGGTGGAGAAGATAAAAGCGGCCTACCCCGCCATAAGCGCACTTAGCAACGACGAGCTGCGTGCTGCCACTGCCGCTTTGAAAGAGAAGATTCAGGGAACGGTTACCGCCGAGCGCAACAGGATTGCCGAGCTGAAGGCAAGCATAGAGAATACAGAGCTCGAAAAGCGCGAAAGCATCTTCAACCAGATAGACAAATTGGAGAAAGAGGTTCTCGAAAAACTCGACGAGGCACTCGACAAGGCACTGCCCGAGGCTTTTGCCATTGTAAAGGACACCGCACGCCGTTTCACAGAGAACGAGACCATAGAGGTTACGGCAACCGATTTCGACCGCAACCTTGCTGCCAAGTACGATTTTGTAACAATCGACGGCGACAAGGCAATATACAGGAACCACTGGACCGCCGGCGGCAACGACACCGTGTGGAATATGGTACACTACGACGTACAGTTGTTCGGCGGCGTGGTGCTGCATAAGGGGCGCATTGCCGAGATGGCAACCGGTGAGGGTAAAACCCTTGTGGCCACACTGCCTGTGTTCCTTAACGCACTCACCGGCAACGGTGTGCACGTGGTAACCGTGAACGACTACCTTGCAAAGCGCGACTCAGAGTGGATGGGCCCGCTTTATATGTTCCACGGTTTGAGCGTGGATTGCATAGACAAGCACCAGCCCAACTCCGATGCCCGCCGCAACGCATACCTTGCCGACATTACATTTGGTACCAACAACGAGTTCGGTTTCGACTACCTGCGCGACAATATGGCCACCCAGCCTGCCGACCTTGTTCAGCGTGTGCACAACTATGCCATTGTCGATGAGGTGGACTCGGTGCTCATTGACGATGCCCGTACACCGCTTATCATTTCGGGCCCCGTACCCCGTAGCGAGGACCAGCTGTTCGAGGAGTACCGCCCATTGGTGGAGCGCTTGGTGGATGCACAGAAGAAACTTGCCACACAATACCTTGCCGATGCGCGCAAGCTCATATATTCCGACAACAAGGACGAGGTGACCGCCGGCTACCTGTCGCTTTTCCGCAGCCACAAGGCATTGCCCAAGAACAAGCCTCTTATAAAGCTGTTGAGCGAGCCCGGTGTAAAGACCGGCCTTTTGAAGACCGAGGAGTACTACATTGAGCAGAACAATAAGCGTATGCCCGAGGCCACCGACCCCCTCTTCTTTGTAATAGACGAGAAGAACAACAGCGTGGAGCTCACCGACAAGGGTATAGAACTCATTACAGGAAACGCCAAGGACCAGACACTCTTCATCCTGCCCGACATAGCATCGGAGATGGCCGAGCTTGAAAACAGCACCGAGCTGAGCAATGAGGAGAAGGCTGCCAAGAAGGATGAGATGCTCACCAACTACGCAGTGAAATCGGAACGCATACACACCATAAACCAGTTGTTGAAGGCATATACAATGTTCGACCGCGACGTGGAGTATGTGGTAACCGAGGATGGGCAGGTGAAGATTGTTGATGAACAGACAGGCCGTATTATGGAGGGCCGCCGCTACTCCGACGGTTTGCACCAGGCCATCGAGGCAAAAGAGCGCGTGAAGGTGGAGGCAGCTTCGCAGACATTTGCCACCATCACATTGCAGAACTACTTCCGTATGTACCACAAGCTCGCTGGTATGACCGGTACAGCCGAGACCGAGGCAGGCGAGTTTTGGGATATCTACAAACTTGATGTAGTTGTAATTCCCACCAACCGCCCCATTGCCCGCAAAGATATGAACGACCGCGTTTACAAGACCAAACGCGAGAAGTACAAAGCGGTAATCGAGGAGATTGAGAGCCTTGTGCAGCAGGGCCGCCCCGTGCTTGTTGGTACCACATCGGTTGAAATATCGGAAATGCTGAGCCGTATGCTCAAGATGCGCGGCATAGCACACAACGTACTTAACGCCAAACTGCACCAGAAGGAGGCCGACATTGTTGCAAAGGCCGGTCTTTCGGGCACGGTGACCATTGCAACCAATATGGCCGGCCGTGGTACCGATATCAAGTTGAGCGAGGAGGTACGCGCAGCAGGCGGTCTTGCCATCATAGGTACAGAGCGCCACGAATCGCGCCGTGTGGACAGACAGCTGCGCGGACGTGCCGGTCGCCAGGGCGACCCGGGTTCTTCGGTATTCTTCGTGTCACTCGAGGACAACCTTATGCGCCTGTTCGGTTCTGAGCGTATATCTAAGATACTCGACAGCAAGTTCATTGGCTTCAAGGATGGCGATATGATTGAGCATCCTATGATTTCGAGCTCCATCGAGCGTGCGCAGAAAAAGGTGGAGGAGAACAACTTCGGTATCCGCAAGCGCCTGCTGGAGTATGACGACGTGATGAACAAGCAGCGTTCAGTTATATACACAAAACGCCGCCACGCACTCATAGGTGAGCGCATTGGTATGGATATAGTGAATATGGTGTGGGACCGTTGCTGCAACATTGTGGAGAATTGCGACTACGAGGATGCAAAAATGGAGTTCCTGCGCGTGCTCGCCAGCGAAATGCCCATTGCAAGCCAGGAAGAGTATCGCAAAATGGACACCGAGGAACTTGCCGAAAAATGCTTCGAGGCTGTAATGAGCAACTTCAAGCAGAAAACCGAGCGTATGGCACAGGTGGCTTATCCCTACATAGAGTACATATACAAGAACAACGAGCAGATGCGCGAAAAGCACATATATGTGCCCATCACCGATGGCCGCCACGTATATCAGATACCCGTGCCTCTTGCCGCCGCATACGAAACAAAGGGCAAGGAGGTTATAAAGTGCTTTGAAAAGGCTATATTGCTACACACCATAGACAACGCCTGGAAAGAGAACTTGCGCGACCTCGACGAGCTCAAACACTCGGTGCAGAACGCAAGCTACGAACAGAAAGACCCGTTGCTCATCTTCAAACTGGAGTCGGTTACCCTGTTTGACAAGATGGTGAACAAGATAAACGACCAGACGGCATCCATCCTGTTGCGCGGGCAAATCCCCGTACAGGAGCGTCAGGATGTAAAGGTGGCACCCGACCCGCAGCGTAGCAAGCAGAAGCCCAAATACAACGAGACAAAGGTAGATTTGAACGATGCCAACCAGCAGGCAGCCGCACAACACGACACACGCGCCGAGCAGCGCACGCCCGTGAGAGTCGAAAAGACAGTGGGGCGCAACGACCCCTGCCCTTGCGGCAGTGGCAAAAAATTCAAACACTGCCACGGCAAGAACCTGTAAAGAGCACTGCTACATAAAGAATTACACGACAAACCTAAACCCTCCACAGATATGCCACTAAGTAAACAGACACAAGAGAGCCTTAGAAATGCCATAAATGATATGGCAAAAAAATACATAACGGCCGAAACCGCAATGGTCACCGATTTCCACATATATGCAAACGGCGACAATGGCACGCTCACCATCTACGACGATGACGACAACAGCCTCGCGCGCGTACATATTAAAGAATGGGAAAACGTACACGACGAAAAATTGTTTGAAAAGGTGCTGCGCGGCGAACTTGCCAAAATGCAGAAAGAGGGCATATTTGAGAGCATCAACATAGTGAAGCCCTACTCTTTTGTGCTTGTAGATGAAGATAAAGAGGCTATAGTGGACTTGCTGTATATTGACGACGACACACTAATCCTGAGCGAGGACCTTTTGAAGGGATTCGACGAGGAGATGAACGACTTTTTGAAGCACCTGTTAGAGGATTGATGAACGGGATTCAAAAAGAATAAAAAAAGACAAAAAGGCACGCAATTATGATGATTGCGTGCCTTTTTGTTGTATAAATTCTAAAAAACCTTAATAAAGGAACATTTTGCCAAGAATTGAATAGAAAACTTTTTTGCTAAAAAAAGTTTTCTACGTATCTTTGCATCGTGAAAAACAGTAAAGAGGAAAATAACAAAGAGGAGGTAAAGCAAAAGATAATTTCTGCTGCACTGGGCTTGTTTCGCAAGCAAGGAATAAAAGAGGTAAAGATGGACGACATTGCCTCTTTAATTTCTGTTTCGAAGCGCACGATATATGAGTTGTTCACCGACAAGGAGAACCTTATTATAGAGGCTCTGAAGTTGAGCCACGAGAGTGTTTCGGCCGAAGCAAAAGAGATTATCAGGAACTCCAACGACATCCTGGATATAATCCTTAAACTCTACGAGCTTTATTTCAGGATTTTGAGCGAAACCAACAGACTGTTTTTTACCGACCTCGAAAGATACCCCGAGGTGATGAGCCGCCGCAAGGCACGCGAAAAGAAGAACAACAAGCGATTTATTGCGTGGATGGAAGAGGGGCGCAAGCAGGGGCTGTTCCGCGAAGATGCCGACTTTGAGATACTTGCATTCATACTGCAACGAGATTTAGAACTCATTATGACGGTAAACAAACAGCCGGGCAACAGCGACCTCAGCCGCTACAAACCCGAAGAGCTCGGCCGCCTGCTCATTCTGTTCTACCTGCGAGGCATCGCCACGGCAAAAGGACGAGAAAAAATTGAAGACTTTATACAGAAGAACAAACAATAAAATAACAATTATGAATCTTAAAATGCGATTGACAACAGTGGTAGCCCTGCTGGTAGCATTGATGCCGGCACGCGCACAAGAGGCCACACCCACAATGCACCTTACGCTCGACAAAGCCATTGAGCTTGCTATGAGCGAGAACCCCACAATAAAGGTTGCAGAGAAGGAGATTGAGTTGAAGAAGGTATCGAAGAACGAGGCTTGGCAGAACCTGCTGCCCACAGCAACGATTAACGGTAGCGTGAACTATGCAATAAAAGCAGCCGAGATGAACCTGGGCGGCCAGACATTCAAGATGGGTAAAGACGATGCAAGCACCTGGAACGGCGCTTTACAGGTATCGCTGCCCGTGTTTGCACCTGCAATTTACAAGAGTATGAGCCTCACGAAGGCCGATGTGGAGCTTGCAGTGGAGAAGAGCCGCGGCTCAAAGATTGACCTTGTGAACCAAGTAACAAAAGCATACTATCAACTGATGCTTGCACAGGACTCATACACTGTGCTGATGGAAAACTACAAGCTCGCCGAGGAGAATTTCAACATTGTAAACGCAAAGTTCCAGCAAGGAAGCGTGAGCGAGTATGACAAGATAAGCGCCGAGGTACAAAAGAGCAACGCATGGCCCTCTGTAATAAGCGGCAAAAACGCTGTGGAGATTGCCAAATTGCAACTGAAAGTGCTTATGGGCATTACAGCCGATGTGGACCTTGTGATTGACGACAACCTCAAAAACCACGAGAGCGAAATGGACAAAAATGCCGCAAAGCAAGCCATCGACCTACAGAACAACTCGGCATTGAAAAGCATCGACCTGCAAGCACAGCTGCTCAAGAAACAGCGTGGTTTGCTGAAAACCAACTTCTTGCCCACACTCGCACTGTCGGGCAGCCTGCAATACCAATCGCTTTACAACGAGGATTGGAAAGTTATGGACTACACCTGGGGCAACAGCTCATCTGTAGCACTTTCGTTGAGCATTCCCCTGTTCCAGGCAAGCAATTTCACAAAGCTCAAAAGCAACAAGATACAGCAGTGGCAGCTTGCCGAGACACGCACCAACACCGAGCGTATGCTCAATATGCAGGCACAAAGCTACCTTGACAATATGACAAAGAGCGCCGAGCAGCTCGAAAGTAACAAAACTGCTGTGGAGCTTGCAAAAAAAGGTTTGGAGATAAGCCAAAAGCGTTACGACGTGGGTAAAGGCACCATTCTGGAGCTCACAAACTCGCAAGTATCGCTCACAAATGTACAGCTGAGCTACAATAACACCATATACGACTACTTGGTGGCAAAATCGGAATTGAACACAGTTTTAGGAAAGGAATAAAAACAAAACTTTGTTTTGTCATTCTGAGCATTAGCGAAGAATCTCATACAAAAAGCAATAGAGATTTTTCATCCTTGCAGTCGTCAAAATGACAAAGAGAAGAAACAAATAAAAAAACATATAGACGATTATGAAAAAGAATCTGACATTTATCGCATTGGCCGCAACTGCCATTCTATGTTCTTGCGGCAGTTCAGAGAAAACAGAGACAGCTGAAGCCACACAGGTGGAGGTGCAGCAGGAGAAACCCAAAGTGAAGATTGCACAGGTGGTAGCCGAGGAGGTTGCACAGCTTGAGCAATACACTACAACCGTGGAGGCCGAGGTTAAGAACAACATCATTCCCAGCTCGGCACTGCGCATCGAAAAGATTCTTGTTGAGGTGGGCGACAACGTGCGCAAAGGCCAGAAACTGGTATTGCTCGATGCAAGCAGCCTCGACCAGTTGAAACTGCAGGTTGAGAATCAGGAGATAGATTTCAAACGCATTGAGGAGCTCTACAAAGTGGGCGGTGCCTCAAAAGCAGAATACGACAACGCCAGGACACAGCTGGAGGTAAACAAGCGTGCACTTGCCAACAAGTTGGAGAACACTGTGCTTGTGAGCCCCATCGACGGTGTGGTATCGGCACGTAACTACGACAACGGCGATATGTATGGCAGCAAGCCCATTTTAGTGGTGGAGCAGATTTCTCCTGTGAAGATGAAGATAAATGTGAGCGAGAGCCTCTATGCACAGACCAACAAGAGCTTGGCAGTAACAGCCACATTCGACACTTATGGCGATGAGAAATTCACAGGAAAGATTGATATTATATACCCCACTATCGATGCAACCACACACACATTCCCCGTGGAGATTAAGATTGCCAACAATGACCGCAAGGTGCGCCCCGGTATGTTTGGGCAAGTAACTGTGAACTTTGGTACAAAGAGCCACGTGGTTGTGCCCGACCAGGCTGTCGTTAAGCAGGCCGGTGCAGGCGATTACTATGTTTACACATACGAAAACGGAAGAGTTACATATAACAAGGTAGAACTTGGCCGTCGTATGGGCGACAAATATGAGCTCATTTCGGGTATCGAACCCGGCAGTTCTGTTGTAATTGCAGGACACACAGGGCTCAACAATGGCAAAGAGGTTGAAGTGATTGAATAATAACACAATAAACATTATATAATATGAGCATATATGAAAGTGCGGTGAAAAAACCGATTATGACATCGCTATGCTTTATTGCGATTGCTCTATTCGGCCTTTTCTCGCTATCAAAACTCCCCATCGACCTATATCCCGATATTGAGACAAACACTCTTATGGTATTTACATACTATAATGGTGCAAGTGCTTCGGATATTGAGAACAATGTAACACGCCCATTGGAGAACACTCTTAACTCAGTGGAACACCTCAAGCACATCAAATCGGATTCGCGTGAGAACGTATCGGTAATCACTCTTGAATTTGAGTTCGGATACGACATCGACGACCTCACCAACGACGTGCGCGACAAGCTGGATATGGTATCATCGTCGCTCCCCGACGAGGCCAACACGCCTATCATCTTCAAATTCTCTACCGATATGATTCCCATCATTGTAATGTCGGTAAAGGCCGAAGAGAGCCAGAGCGCACTATACAAAATACTTGATGACAATGTGGCCAATCCCCTTGCCCGTATCGACGGTGTGGGTTCAGTATCTATCGCCGGTGCTCCCGAGCGCGAGATAAACATATATATGGACCCTATAAAAATGGAGGCATACAATATACCCGTGGAGACTGTAAGTTCTATAATTGCGGCCGAAAACCGCAATATCCCGGGTGGTAACTTCGATGTGGGTAACAACACCTATTCGCTGCGTGTTGAAGGCGAATTTAAGGAGCCTCGCCAGATGATGGACCTTGTTGTGGGCACACACAACGGTGCCAATGTATATTTGAAGGATATTGCCCGCATTGTTGACAACGTACAAGAGCGCTCGCAGCACACATACATAGAGGGCCAGCAGGGAGCTATGATTATTGTGCAGAAACAGAGCGGTGGTAACTCGGTTGCAATCTCCAAAGCAGTAAAAGAAGAGCTCCCCAATCTGCAAAAGCGCCTGCCCTCGGATGTGGAACTTGAAATAATGATTGACACATCGGACAATATTCTAAACACTGTAAACACACTTTCGAGCACCATACGCGATGCTATGATATTTGTGGTACTTGTGGTATTCATCTTCCTTGGCCGATGGAGAGCTACAGTGATTATTGCTATTACCATTCCCTTCTCGCTTGTAGCATCATTCATTTATCTGTTTGCAACGGGTGGTTCAATAAACATTATTTCGCTATCCTGTTTAAGTATCGCCATTGGTTCGGTTGTAGACGACGCCATCGTGGTATTGGAGAACGTAACGTCGCATATTGAACGAGGTTCAGACCCCAACAATGCCGCAGTACACGGTACCAATGAGGTTGCAGTTTCGGTTATAGCATCTACCCTGACTATGTGGGCCGTATTCTTCCCATTGACTATGGTTACCGGTATGAGTGGCGTCCTCTTTAAGCAACTTGGTTGGATGATGTGTATCATTATGCTCATATCAACAGCTGCCGCCCTTTCACTCACACCTATGATGTGTGCAAAGATGCTTAAACTGCAGAAGAAACAGAGCAAGTTCTTCATCACCTTCTACAAACCCATACAAAAGGTACTCGACATCATTGATATTAAATACGCAATTGCAGTAAACTGGGCAATGCGCCACCGCTGGACAACGCTTGCAGCCTGTTTCGGTCTCTTCTTGGTGAGTTTGCTTTGTGCAAAAGGTATCAAGAGCGAGTTCTTCCCTGCAAACGACAACGGCCGTGTGGGAATAACTTTGGAAATGCCTATAGGCACACGTATAGAGCGTTCACAGGAGGTTGGTTTGCGCCTCACCAAACTATGGATGGACCGTTATGGTGACGAGCTCATTGCCTGCGGTTTCACAACAGGACAAGCCGACGAGAATAACACTTTTGCTTCGCTCAGTGACAACGGTACTCACATCATATCGTTTAACATAATGTTTGTACCCTCGAACGAACGCGAAAAGAGTCTTGAAATCCTATGCGACGAAATGCGTGCCGACCTTAAGATGTTCCCTGAACTTGCCAAAAGCAATGTAATGCTTGGCGGTAGCCAAGGTGGTGGTATGGGTGGCCAGTCTATGGCATCGTTCGAGATATACGGATACGATATGGAAACAACCGACCGCCTATCAAAAGAGCTTGCATCATCACTAAAAGAGTGGGAAAAGGTGACACAGGTAAACATCAGCCGTAGCGACTACCAACCGCAATATATAGTTGATTTTGACCGCGAAAAACTGGCAATGCACGGTCTCAACCTATCTACCGCAGCAAGTTATATGCGTAACCGCTACAATGGTGCGCTTGCCACATACTACCGCGAAGATGGTGATGAATACGACGTAAAAGTACGTTATGAGCCCAATGCACGCCAGAGCATAAACGACATTGAGAACATTGTTATTTACGGCAGTAACGGACAGCCTGTACGCATAAAGGAACTCGGTAAAGTTGTACTTAACGAAATGCCACCTACCATTGAGCGTAAGGACCGTGAGCGCATTGTTACCGTAGATGCGGTACTTGCAGCCGGAACAGCGCTTAGCGATGGAGTGAACTACGGACAAGCTATTATTGACAAGATGGATATCCCTGCCGGAATATCTATTGAGGTGGCAGGTTCTTACGAGGACCAACAGGACTCTAATCGCGACCTCGGACAACTTGCAATCATCATCCTTGTGATGGTATTCATAGTGATGGCATCGCAGTTCGAATCACTCACCTACCCCTTCATTCTTATGATATCGGTGCTATTTGCGATAAGTGGTGTATTGCTTGCCCTCTTCATTACCGGTACCAACCTTAATGTAATGTCGATGCTTGGTAGCATTATGCTTATAGGTATTGTTGTGAAGAATGGTATTGTGCTCATAGACTATACTATGCTGTTGCGCGAAAGAGGCCTTAGCGTTATTCAGGCCTGCGTAGGCGCAGCCAAGAGCCGTATGCGTCCTGTGCTTATGACCACCCTCACCACCATTCTTGGTATGGTGCCTTTGGCAGTGAGCCAAGGTGTAGGTGCCGAGATGTGGCGTCCTTTGGGTATTGCCATCATAGGCGGTCTCACGATATCCACTATAATGACACTTATATACGTACCTGCAATGTATGGTATATTTGCCGGTAACGGTATCCAGAACCGTCGCCGCGCCATAAAGAAAAAGCGCGAGTTACAGGCATACTGGAACGAGAATAAAGAGACAGAGCAATTAAAAGGCAAAGACAAAAAGCGTTAATTGCCACCATAACTCAATAAAACAGGAATAATTATGAAAAGTATATTCATTACATTCGACATTTCTCACAAAGAGAAGATTGTTGATATGCTCACACATAACAGCTGTCGCGGTTACTCCTTCTTTGACCAAATACAAGGACGCGGTTCAAAGACAGGCGACCCCCATTATGGTTCACACGCGTGGCCCTCGATGTGTGGTTCCATAATAACCATTGTAGATGACAACAAGGTGGCCAAAATTCTTAAAGACATTGAGGCCATTGACAAAGAGACACCGCAGCTGGGCCTGCGTGCCTTTGTGTGGAACATTGAGCAACAGTACTAAAATTTAGTAATACTTATAAGATGGTGACTGAAAAGAAATTTCAGTCACCATCTTTGTTTACAAACAAGCGAGAAAGAACGGTGTAAGAGGAAATTCCAGAGCCCTGCATTAACACTTTTTATTATATAAATCATTTTATATCGGGGTAATTTGGCATACCTTTGCAACACTAATAAAAGAGAGCATAAGATTTATTTCAAAGTAACCCGAACCATTAACAAGCAATATTTTATGAAAAAATTTACCTCATTACTGGCCACGCTACTTATTGCTACAACATCTATGGCCCAAGGCTTTACACATAATCTAACAATAACCGACGTAGGCTGGGCAACATTGATGCTTGGTTTCAACTCAATAATACCCGAGGGCGTTACGTGCTACATTGTAACAGAATTGGGCACAAACAGCGCAAAACTCACCGAGGTAACCAACATTCTCCCCAATAACACGGCTGTAATTGTCAAAGCCGAACAAGGCGAATATCTATTTGAATATACAGCTGAGGGTGCCGACCAAATAACAAACAACAAACTCGAAGGCTCGCTCTTTAATAGAAATATCATTCCCGACGAAACCACAACATACTATGTTCTTTCATTTGTTGATGATAGAGTGGGACTATACCCCGATGAATTGACCGACGATACTTTCTTATGCAATGCCAACAAGGCATACCTGCCCGTTACAGGCGCCACAATGGCCGCCGGCTACTCATTCGTATATGATTGGTCCGGCACAACAGGCATCGACAGTGCGGTTGCCGAGGAGGCAAATGATGGCAAAATCTACGACATAACAGGCCGCTTGGTTAAAAGCACAACCACCCGCGGCATATATATAATTAACGGCGAAAAGGTTATTAAATAATAGTGTGGGCACAAGGGTAGAAACACTCCCCTTTGAATAAAACAAGCCAAATAAACGATGGAACTAAAATAACAACTGATAAATATAAACGACAACACCCGAAATGGTGTTGTCGTTTATATTTTACATCCTTTTTGCGCAAGGTTACCAAAAATCCCCTTATTTTTACTATCTTCGCGTGTGCAAAATAGAAAGCAATGAATAGGACACATACACACACCATAAAACAGTTACTTATTGCAATTACATTCATAGCCACCACTCTGCTACCCGCCCGTGCCGACGAGGCTCGCGTGAGCCTGCTCACCTGCTCCCCGGGCGAGGAGGTGTACGAGCTTTTCGGGCACACCGCCCTGCGCTACACCAGTGACAAAAGCGATATTGTTTTTGGCTACGGCTATTTCAGTTTCAACACCCCCAATTTTGTGTGGCGGTTCATCCTTGGAGAAACCGATTATATGGCAGGAGCCGTGGATTATAACAGTTTCATCCAAGAGTACAGGCTTCGTGGGGCGGGCGTAACCGAGCAGGTTATCCCACTCGATTCGCTGCAAAAGGAGCAACTGCTGCGAGCGCTTGTAACCAACTGCGAAACAGAGAACCGTGTTTACCGGTACAACTACTTCTACAAAAACTGCACAACCAAGATACGCGACATACTTACCGAACACATTGGTGCAGAAAATATTGTATATGATGCACCCTTGCAGGCTGCAACAATACGCGAAGCGCTTGCTGCGCACACCGCAGTGCAGCCGTGGAATGAATTCGGCATAAACCTGTTGCTTGGCGCCGACATCGATGCCCCTGCCACGCGCGAGGTATTACAGTTTCTCCCGACCTATCTGATGAACGATTTTGCCAATGCGCAGATAAGAGGCGAGGCAGGCAGCCACCCGCTTGTGAGCGAGCAAAACGAGCTGTTGCAGCCCGTGGAAAAGAGAAAAACGCCCAACCACCTCACACCCTTCAACTGCGCCCTGCTGCTATTGCTTTTCACAATGATTGTAATGCTGTGCGAGGTGCGCAGCCACAGGATATTCTGGGTCTACGACATACTGCTTATGGGAGCACAAGGCCTGGCAGGCACGTTGCTGCTGTTTATGGCAACCTGCTCGCTGCACCCTGCGGTGGGTAACAACTACCTGCTCATATGGCTTAACCCGCTGCCGCTTTTGCTGCTGCCCTTGCACATATACTGCGCAATAAAGCATAAGCGCCCCACGTTTATGTGGATACAGGTGGCTATGGTGGTGGCGTTCATTGCAAGCGCACCGTTTGTACCACAGCACTACCCTGCCCCCATCTTCATTTTTTCAACTGCAATACTTGTACGTTCAATTTTTCACATATACAGAGAAAGAATATGCGAATTAAGCCTTTATTGATTATACTGCTTGCACTACCCCTTATGTTGCAGGCACAGGAGAAGATAGAATCGCCCAAGTTGTTGGTTACCATAACCATAGACCAGCTGCGCAGCGATTTTATGTATGAATTCGAGGACCTTTACACTCCCGACGGCTTCAAGCGACTGCTGGCAGGGGGGCGCGTATATCCCAACAGCTACTATGCTTTTGAGAACATCGACTGCGCATCGGCCGCTGCCACCCTTGTTACCGGCACCAACCCATACACGCACGGCATTGTGGGTGAACGATGGCTCGACCGTCGTTCGCTGAACATTGTAGGATGCACCGACGACAGCAAGCAACAGGGATTATATACCAACGACAAGGTGTCGCCCGTGAAGTTGAAAGCGATAGCTCTTGCCGACGAGATAAAACGTGCCACACGCGGCAAGGCGCAGGTGTGCGTGATAGCCCCCGACTGCGAGGCGGCAGTAATGCAGGGCGGGCACGCTGCCGATGTGGTGCTGTGGAAGAATGACGACACCGGCTACTGGTGCAGTTCTTCATACTACGGACTATTCCCCGAGTGGGCTGCCAAGATAAACAAGACGGTTGTGGGCCGTTCGGCAAAATGGGAACCGATATTCCCCACCGAATTGTATAATAACTTTGGCGACAAAGCCCCCAAGCAATTCTCATACTCGTTCAACGGGAAGGACGACATACGCCTGTACAAGACAAGCGCCTGTATGAACGACGAGGTGAACGAGGTGGCCATTGCCTGCCTGCGCAGCGGTGATATGGGAATGGACAACATAACCGATATGCTGTCGGTAACATACTACGCGGGCAACTACAACAATGTATCTATGGAGGACCGCCCCATTGAGATACAGGATATATACACCCGCCTCGACAAGAACATTGCCGACCTATTGAAGGAGATTGACCGTCGCATAGGCTTGGAGAATGTGGTAATATCATTGGCATCCACAGGATATGTGGTTGAAGACGATTCAAACGACGAAAAATACCGCTTGCCATCGGGCACCGTGCATATGGACCGCGTGAAGGCACTGCTGAACGTATATTTGAGTGCCCTTTTTGGCAAAGGGGATTACATAGACGGTTACTTCAACTCGGAGTTCTACCTCAACCGCAAAATGATGGAGCAACTGCAACTGAACAAGGTGGATGTTGTGGCGCACGCCGTGGAGTTCCTCAAATCTATAGACGGCATAGAGGATGTGTTCACCATTTACCGCCTGGGCGGTATGCTGAGCCCCGAACTGCAGTATGTGAAGAACGGTTACAACGCAAAATGTTCGGGCGATATATGGTTGCGCCTTATGCCCGGCTGGAAGATGGCAAAAGATGTGCTGGAGGCAAGCAATCTTGTACGCCGCAGCCCGGTTACTTTCCCTATGATTATCTATGGTGCCGGGGTAAAAGCCCAGGTTATAAACGAGTTCACACCGGCCAACATTATGGCCCCCGAACTTGCAGGTTGCCTGCACATACGCCGCCCCAACGACAATTGTTTGAGAATATTCAGGTAAATCCTTGCAAACAAAGCCGAAAAGTTGCCGCAAATTGCCGTAATTCGGATAATTTGCAGTACCTTTGCAAGGATAAACAGAGAGCACTATTTTGAACCTTATAATCGACATAGGAAACAACAGCGCCAAGTTCTTTCTTTTCAGCGGAGCGCAGATGATACTGCACACACGACGCGAAAAGAATTACCGCGAATTATTGCAGGAATGGAACGCGCAATATGGCATTGAACGAGCCATTGTTTCTACTGTTATAAACCTCACGGACGAGGACAGGGGCGCGATAGAGGAGCTCGGCTGCCCCATTCTGTGGTTCAGTAACCAAACACCTATGCCCATAGGAATAAAATACAGCACACCGCACACTTTGGGGTGCGACCGCCTGGCTGCCGCCATTGGTGCTATGGGCGAAGCCCCCGCACGCAACCTTTTGGTAATAGATGCGGGCAGCGCCATAACGATTGACTTGGTGGACAAAGAGGGTAATTTCCGTTGTGGCAATATCGCACCAGGCGTAAAAATGCGTCTGAGGGCACTGCACGAGTTTACCGCCCGCCTGCCACTTGTGAACAAGGAGGGTGATACACCCACGCTTGGCTACGACACCGAAACAGCCATACGCAGTGGAGTTATCAGAGGTATTTGCCACGAAATAGATGGATACATTAACGAAATAAGGGAAATTTATGGCGATGTTTTTGTTTTTTTAACGGGTGGAGACGAAAAAACATTGATAAATAACATAAAAAATCGCATCTTTGCCGATAAATTCCTCGTTGCGAAAGGATTGAACAAGATTTTATCTTATTATGAGATTAAATAGAGTAATATTTACATTTATTTTAACAATAACAACCATTGTGGCTGCCGTGGCAGACAATGGTATAAATTCCCCCTACTCGCGTTATGGTATGGGAGTGCTGGCCGACCAGAATCTGGGCGTTAACCGCCAGATGGGCGGCTTGGGATATGCCCTGCGCAATGGCAGCTACATAAACCTGCTTAACCCCGCCTCTTTTGCCGCAGCCGACACGCTCACTATGCTGTTCGATGCCGGTTTCTCCATTCAAAACGTGAATTTCAAAGAGGGCAACGTGCAGAAGAATGCCAAGAACGGCAGTTTCGACTACCTGGCAATGCAGTTCCGCGCCTGCAAGAACGTGGGTGTGAGCATAGGTTTCCTCCCCTACTCCAACGTGGGTTACTCATTTGCCACAAGCACAAGCGAGGGCGGCAAGGAGAGCACCAGCAACTACAATGGCGAGGGTGGCATATACCAACCATACATAGGCGTGGGTTGGTCGCCCATAAAGAACCTGTCGGTAGGATTGATGGCATCGTATATCTACGGCGACATTTCGCACACGATATACAACAACTTTGCCGAGAGCAACATCACCGATATGCAGCGCCAATACTTGGTTAATATAAGAAGCTACAAACTGGACTTCGGCGCGCAATACACCACGGAACTGGACAATAAGCACAAGATAACATTCGGTGCCACATACTCGATAGGACATGACCTGGGCGCCGATGCAATGAAGATTGAAACCATTACAACCAGCGACACCACAAAGATTGACGGAACATTTTCTCTGCCACATACTTTTGGTTTTGGCGTATTATACAACTACAACGACAATTGGAAGATTGGTGCCGATTACACATTCCAGGATTGGAGCAAGGCCGGTTTCTTCGGGCACGACAAGGGTGTGAGCCGCAGCAAGGTGTCGGTAGGTGCCGAGTACTCGCCCAACAAGATGATGTCGCGCAACCTTTTGAAGAAGATGAACTACCGTATGGGAGCATTCTATGCACAGCCCTACACCGAGGTGCAGGGGCAAAAAGGATGCGAGGAGTATGGTTTGAGTGCCGGTTTCTCAATGCCCATCATTAACAGAATAAACAATCGCTCGGTACTGCACGTATCGGGACAGCTTATAAGAATGGAGCCTAAAGGAGCGGGCCTCATTGCCGAAACCTACCTGCGTCTGAATATAGGCCTCACATTCAACGAAAGCTGGTTTATGAAGATAAGAGTGAGATAAACAAAATAATTAAGAGATATGAAAAAAAGCATTTTAGTACTTATGACACTTGCCGTTTCTTGCCTATACGCACAGAACGGAATCACAAACAACACACGATTCGGCGTGGGAGAGGATAGCTTGAAATGCACCGAAAACATCTTCCTTGTAAACCAAGCCGTAAAAGGCAGCAAACCCAAATACGACGACTGCCTGCACGCCTACCCTATGTGGAAAGAGATCTTCACCAATTTCCCCGTTGCACGCGTGGACACTTACACAAACGGTACAAAACTGCTGAAAGTTCTCATTGCAAAAGAGACCGATGCAGCAAAGAAGGCCGTTTACATAGAGGAACTTATGGCAACATATGACCAGGAGATAAAGTACCTTGACTATCTGCAGGAAATAACCAAGACTCCCCTTTCAAAGGGCGAAATCCTTGGTAAAAAGGCACTCGACTACATACAGATAGTTCCCAACGCCGACCTTGACAAGGCATATGATATGCTTGCTGAATCGGTGGGTATAGAGAAAGGGCAGTCGGATTTCAAGGTGACAGAGCAGTTTATGAAACAGTCGGCTCTCAAATACAAGAGAAGCAAAGAGGCACACGGCGAGCAGATTATCGAGGACTACCTGAATGCATCGGTATATATTGTGGATGTACTCGACAAATACTACGAGAGAATAGAGCACTACACAAACAAATACAACGAGTATGGCGACCCCAAAGACAGCACACGCGCTGCGGGATACAGCACATACATCGACTACTCGCGTATAGCACGTAACAACATCGACGCCTATTTCATTAACAGTGGTGCAGCCAAGTGCGAGGACCTCAACGAGATATATGCAGCAAAGGTTGAGGAGAACAAAGACAACATCGAGTACCTGAACAAGGTTATTTCGGTAATGGGTATGCTTAAATGTACCAACGAGGATACATACCTCACAGCATCGGAGTATGCTCTTGCCATAGAGCCCACAGCCAAGGCTGCTATGGGTTGCGGTTACCGCTACTACAAGAAGGGTGAGATAGACAAGGCTATGGAGCTCTTCGACCAAGCTATCGAGTTGGAGACTTCTGTTACCAACAAGGCCGATATGTGCTACAAGGTTGGTGCAGTATACTATGGTTTGAAAAAGTTCATCAAAGCACGCGAATATGCACAGAAGGCTATTGCACTCAACTCCAAGTTCGGCCAGCCCTATATCCTTATTGCACAGTGCTACGCAGCCAACCCCAACTGGAGCGAGGACGGCGTGATGAACCGTTGCACATACTATGCAGCGCTCGACAAGCTCTATCGTGCAAAGGCAGTCGATCCCTCGGTGAAGAAGGAGGCCGACAAGTTCATCGGCACATACAAATCGTACTTGCCCGAGATTAGCGACATCTTTATGAAGGGTTACAAGAGCGGTTCAAAAATAACCATTGGCGGCTGGATAAATGAAACAACAACAATTCAGTAAAGTGTATAATAATATAATAGGTACAACAATCGCATTTTTTGCGATTGTTGTGCTGTTTTTTCAATTTTCTTGCCAGAGCGGCAAGAAAAAAGAGGCTATTGCCTTTGAAGAGCCCGATTCCATCGCTATGATGAGCACCTACGGGGTGAGCACCCTTATAAGCGACTCGGGAAGAATAAGCTATAAGATTGATGCCGAGGAGTGGCTGGTATATGACAAGCGCAACCCACCCCATTGGGCATTTGAAAAGGGCGCGATGCTCGAAAAATATGACAGAGATATGAATGTGGAGGCTGTTATTAAGTGCGACACAGCGTATTTCTACACCGATGCCAAATTGTGGAAACTTATTGGCAATGTGGATATAAGAAACATAAAGAACGAGAAATTCTTCACCGACCTGCTCTATTGGAGTCAGGAGGAGAAACGCATCTATTCCGATGCATACATAAAAATTGAACAAGAAGACCAAATAACCGAAGGGTATGGGTTCAGTGCCGACCAGAATCTTGACACCTGGCTCATAAAGAACACCAAAGGAATATACCCTATCGGAGAATAACCATATATGACAACCACATTTATTCTATTAATTATCGTTATATTGTTGTCGGCCCTGTTCTCGGGAATGGAGATAGCCTTCATTGCATCGAACAAACTGCTTATGGGCATCGACCTGAATGAGCGCAACGCAACATCTTATGTAATAAACCGCTTCTATTCGAACAGCAACAATTTCATTTCGGCCCTGCTGGTAGGTAACAACATAGTACTTGTTATCTATGGTATACTGATGGCCGACATACTGAACACCCTGTTCCTTGAGGAGCTTACCACATCGACATCATTAAGGCTCATTTTAGAAACAGTGATATCTACCGTGGTAATCATACTCACAGGTGAATTTGTGCCCAAGGCACTCTTTAGAGCAAACCCCAACGGAGCATTGAAAAGATTTGCCCTTTTCACATACCTGCTGTATATACTGCTCTATCCCCTATCGCGTTTCACCAGCTGGCTTGCGTTTGTAGTACTTAGGATTTTCAACATAAAGATTGAGAAAGAGACACGCGAAACGACCTTTTCGAAACGTGAGCTAAACAACCTGATACAGGATTCTATAGAGAATGCAAAAGAGGAGGAGGATATTGACAACGATGTGAGGATATTCCAAAATGTACTCGACTTTTCAAACATCAAGGTGCGCGACTGCTATGTGCCACGAACCGAAATCGAGGCTGTGGAGATAAACACCCCGTTGGAGGAGCTGAAGAGCCTTTTCATAGAGTCGGGGCACTCCAAGATTGTTGTATTCAAGGAGAATATCGACAACATCATAGGTTACATACACTCATCGGAACTATTCCGTAATGCCAACAAATGGCAGCAACGCATATGCCGTATGCCCATTGTACCCGAAACACTCTCGGCACACAAACTTATGCGCACCCTTATGCAACAGAAGAAGTCGCTTGCAGTGGTGGTTGACGAGTTTGGCGGCACATCTGGCATCATATCACTCGAGGACCTTGTAGAGGAGATATTTGGCGAGATAGAGGACGAGCACGACAACACAAACCACGTAGCAAAAATGCTGAACACCGGCGAGTACCTGCTGTCGTGCCGTTTGGAGATAGAGAGAGTGAACGAGATGTTCGACCTGGGAATACCAGAGTCGGAGGAGTACCAGACACTTGGCGGTTTCATTCTTGCCAAGCACCAGCGTTTCCCCGCACTGAACGAAACAATAAAGATTGGTAAATTCCAGATACAGATTGTAAAGAAGCACAGCACCAAGATAGAGTTGGTAAAGTTAAAGGTGCTTGAGTGATTAAATAGAAAGCTATTGCATACGCTTTAGAGAAAGAAAAAAGCTGCAAAATAGAGTTAATAAAAAGCAATGAGAGCGGGGTTTAACTTTTTGCTTTATTATTATAATAATTAAAAGCTATTTTGTATCTTTGCAGCCAATGGCTGCGAAAATTGGCTGCGCGCATAGCGCGTGAAAATAGATTTTCACCCATTTATTGACACGATTATTGCAATCTGTGATTGCGAAAAGCAGACAGCGAAAAACAATATTTTAAGTATAATAACTAAAAACATATAAAAAATTATGGCAACATTACAAAAATTGCGCAACATGGGTCCACTCTTGGTTATCTTTGTGGGCTTGGCATTGTTTGCATTCATTGCAGGCGATGCTTGGAGATTGTTCCAGTCACACACAGTAGACCAGAATGTGGGTAGTGTAAACGGAGAGAAACTTTCGGCAATGGACTTCCAGAAGATGTACGAGGAATACACCAATGCCGTTAAGTTTGCCAGAGGCACAAATGCTCTCACCGAGGACGAGATGAACCAGGTGAAAGACGAGGTATGGAGTACATATATCAGCAACCGGGTATTGTCTGCCGAAGCAGAGAAAGCCGGCCTCACCGTTACAGCAACCGAATTGCAGGCTATAGTAGACGCCGGTAGCGACCCTCTTCTTGCACAAACACCCTTCCGCAACGAGAAAGGTATATTTGACAAGGACATTCTCAACAATTTCCTCACACAGTACGAGAACAACAAGGAGAACCCCGAGTTCTTGGAGCAGTACAAGCCTGTTTACGACTACTGGAAGTTCATTGAAAAGACTATTATGCTCAATGCACTTACAAGCAAATACCAGGCTTTGGTTCAGAACTCGTTCATAGGCAACCCCATCGTTGCAAAGAGCAACTACGAGGCAAACAGCAACACATACGACATTGAGGTGGTTGCATATCCCTACTCTGCCGTTAAGGGTGACGACTGCGTTGCAACAGAGAGCGAGATTGAAAAACTCTACAACCAGAAGAAAGAGAACTACAAGCAGCCCTATGAGAGCCGCAGCATAAAGTATGCAAGCTATCGCGTTACTCCCAGCCCCGCAGACCGCGAGGAGTTGCGTGCCGAGCTTAACGAGTTTGCCGACTCTTTGAAGGCCGACAACACCGACTACGCCTCTATCGTGCGCCTTGCAAGCAGCGAGGTTGCATACTCCGACCAGCCCTGGCAGAAGAGCGCCTTCCCCGAGGAGGTACAGGCTCGTTTGGACTCTGTAGCCGTGAACAGCGTCGTAGGCCCCATCTACAGCCAGTCGGACGACTCATACACAGTGTTCAAGCTCCTTTCAAAGAGCACATTGCCCGATTCTGTAAAATATGATATGCTGGTTGTGAGCGCCGAGAACATCGAAAAGACCAACGCACTTGCCGACAGCCTCTTGACTGCGCTCAAAGGCGGTGCAAACTTTGCAGAGATTTCAAAGAAATACAACCAGGAAAACAACGAGGGTATGTGGTTTACATCGGCCCAGCACGAAGGTATGCCCATTGCAAGCAACTCGTTGATTGACAAATTGGTTGAGGGTAAAAAGTGTGGCTACGAGGCCATTAGCCTGGACAACTCAAACTCAAAGGCAATCGTACGCATCACCGAGAGCAAGAACCCTGTTGAGAAATATCACGCAGTGGTTATCAAACGTGCAAATGAGTTCAGCAAGGATACATACAACGAGGCATACAACAAATTCAGCCAGTTTGTGGCCAGCTGCAAAGATGCTGCCGAGATGGAGGAGAAGGCCGATGAGTTCGGTTTCCGCGTGATGACACAGAACAACATCCACACCGGCACACACAAGATTGCCAACATTTCGGGCACACGCGATGCCCTCAGATGGATATTTGAAGCTGCCGAGGGCGACATTTCTCCCCTCTATGAGTGTGGCGAGAACGACTACCTGCTGGTAGCTGCTGTTACAGCAGTAAACGAGAAGGGCTATACACCCCTTGAGAACCTTCGTCATATGCTCGGCTACGAGATTGCCAACGACAAAAAGGCCGATAAGATTATGGCCGAAATAAAGGGCAAGACAATGGAGCAGATTAAGGGTATGGAGAACGTGAAGAGCTGCGAAACAAAGCGCATATCATTCAGTGCTCCCGCTTACATCAGCGCCACAGCATCTAACGAGCCTGCAATCAGCGCAATTGCCGGCAAACTGAACGTTGGCCAGGAAAGCGCACCCATCAAGGGTAACAACGGTGTTTACGTCATCAAACTTGTTGCCAAAAGCGCAAAGGGTGGCGAGTTCAACGCCAAGAGCGAGGAGGATGCAATAAAGGCTATGGGCGCACGCGACAGCTACCGTATGCTTGGCGAGCTCATACAGAATGCCGACGTTGAGGACAACAGATACCGTTTCTTCTAATCGGTAACACATAGCAATAATAAACATAGGCAGCGACCGCGGTCGCTGCCTATGTTCTGTTTTTATAATGTTACATCGGGCCGAATTTTAACAAACAAAAAAAGCGAGTGGATAACCACTCGCTTTCGCTCTTCAGGTAGGACTTGAACCTACGACCCCCTGATTAACAGTCAGGTGCTCTAACCGACTGAGCTACTGAAGAATTTGTCTCTCTTGTTTGACGATGCAAAAGTAGTATATCTTTTTTAACCGTGCAAGTATTTCGCTGTTTTTTTTCAAAAAAAGTTGATTTTTTCTCTCAACAGCCCTATTTGAGCCAAAAAAGAATAAAATACTACAGGAAATTGGGTGAAAAAGCGACGAAAGCACTATCTTCGCGTAACATAAATCATATATAAGTACAACTGATTATGAAACTCAAAAAAGCAACCATATTTGTTCCACTCACCATTCTTGCCACAATCGCCATTCTGGCATTCAGCAACGACAACAGGAAGTACCAGCTATCGCGCCAGATTTCCATATTCAATGCCATAGTAAAGGAACTCGACCTTTTTTACGTGGATACCATACAACCCAAAAAGATGATTGACAAGGGCATCGAGAGTATGCTTAAAAACCTTGACCCCTACACCGAATATTACTCTGAGGAGCACGCCGACGAACTTAAGATGCTCACCACCGGAAAATATGCGGGCATAGGCTCGGTAATACGATACCACGATAAGAAGAAAACCACGGTGCTTACCGACCCCTACGAGGGACTTCCCGCAGCAAAAGCCGGGTTAAGAGCAGGCGACCTTATTTTGAGCATTGATGGCAAAGATATCCACCAATTGAGCACCGACAGTGTGAGCGATATGCTGCGCGGTGTGCCAGGCACCAAGCTCACACTCGAAATTGAGCGCCCTGGAGAGGAGAAGCCAAGAATAGTAAAACTGGAGCGCGAAAGCATTGCCCTGCCTGCTATAAGCTACTATGGAATGCACAATGGCAATATCGGATTCATACAGCTTGAGAGCTTCACTGAAAATTGCGCTAAAAATATGCGCCGCGCCGTGATTGAACTGAAACAGGCCGGCGCCACAGGATTTATCATAGACCTGCGTGGAAATGGCGGCGGCCTGTTAAGCGAAGCGGTGGATATTGTAAACCTGTTCGTACCAAAAGGGCTCACAATTGTCACCACCAAAGGAAAGATTAAACAGGCCAACACATCGTACAAGACAAGCAAGGAGCCGATAGACACGGAATCGCCGCTTGTAATACTTGTGGATGGGCACAGCGCATCGGCTGCCGAAATTGTAGCCGGCTCGTTACAAGACCTTGACAGGGCCGTGGTGGTGGGTTCACGCACATATGGCAAAGGGCTTGTACAAACCACACGCCAGCTCCCCGGTGGCGGTTACTTGAAATTGACCACAAGCAAATACTATATACCCAGCGGTCGCTGCATTCAGGCGCTCGACTACTCACATATGATTGACGATGGTAAAAGCACACGCATTGCCGACAGCCTCACAACCGTGTTCCACACAGCCGGCGGGCGTGAGGTGCGCGATGGTGGCGGCATACGCCCCGACGTGGAGCCAAAAGAGGAGGAGTTATCCACCCTGCTGCTCTATCTATTGCAGGACATAGCCCTGTTCGATTACGCCACAAACTACCGCTTGGCACACGACAGCATCGCCCCTGCCGATAAATTCACCATCAGCGACAAGGAGTACGAGGAGTTCAAGGAGTATTTGAAATCAACAAAGTTCAACTACGACATTCAGAGCCTCAAAGCACTTGAACAGCTGAAAAAGATGTTGGAGTTCGAGGGATACACCGGCATCACCAAGGATGAAATAGCCTCGCTTGAAAAGAAACTGCAGGCAAACCTCGACTATTCGCTCAACCACTTTGAAAAGCACATAAGAGAGATTGTGGAAAGCGAGATTATCGCACGGTATTATGGGCGCACGGGCAGCATAATATACAGCCTGCGCGAGGATGATGACATAAAAGAGGCTTGCGACATCATAGCAGATGCAAAACGATACAAGAAAATTCTCACGGTTGTCGCAGATGAGAATAAATAAAAGAAATATGGCAGCGTGTGCTGCCATATTTCTTTTATTATTTTATAACGGTTGTCACATTTCCATCCTTCAACTGCAGTTCTATTTTTCCACGCGAAGGTATTTGCATTATAGACACCCTATCCGTTGTCTGCTCCACCACAAGCAAGGCATTATCCTCGGCAAAGCGGTTAAGGCGCAGCACCGTATCCGTATCCACGGGTGAGCCTGTATATAACAGGCTGTCGTTCAGATAGAGCGTGTATGCCTTGCCCTCAAACGATGGGGTAAAGGAAATCTCATAGCCGAAACGTGCATCGCCCGGCTTGCTCCAATGCTTATACAGCGAATAGTAGACAAAAAGCCCAATGGTCACTATAATTATGAAAAAGAAAAATACGCTGCCGAAAAGAAAGCGCATATTGGCTCCGTGGCCTCTTGTTCTGCCTATCATTGCTTTAGAATTTAATTACAGCCGCGAAGATACTATTTTACCGCGAAACAGCAAAAGTGCGTGCCGTTATTTATGGAAATAGAGTTCGCTCAATTGTTTCTCAACATCACAAACGACAACAAAAGCAGAGTAACGGCTGTCGCTCGTCACGGGTGACAGCGGCATATAACCGCTCACCACCCTGCCCTGCTCCACACAAAGCGGATAGCGCTCAGTCATTGCGTTGTGCGATGCAAGCGCATCGCCGACATTTTTGTAATACATCACCGAGAAACCTCCCTGCGAGCCTGCCGCCACATATTTATCGAAGAATATGCGCGACACAGCCCCCATATTCATTCTGAGGTTAAGTTCCACGCAGGGATTCAGGCGATAACCTTCGGCTGTGCGGTATATGAGCATATCGACACCCACGAAGCCATTGTAACACGCAGGCGAGAGCAGGCGGGAGAGTTCTGCCGACAGTTTCTCTTTTACATCGGCAAGAACATTGTGCGAGATATATTCGCACAAAAAATTCTCTATTGCAACATCGGCAGCAAGGATATTACCCGAATATGAACCGCCGTCGCAAGTAAAAAGCGAATAACCGGCAAACGATGCCACACCGGCCGACACGGAAAACTCCATTGCAAAATCGACCACCTTATCCAAAAAGCGCTCGCACACCACACCACCCTGACGTTTTATCACACCCTTATAAAAGTGCTCTACAGGCACTTCAACACGCCCTATGCCCCAGGCAATTCCTTTGCCGCTACCCGACCACGGCGCCTTAATAACAGAACGTGGCATACTGTTTATGAAGGCTGCAACATCGGCCGGCGATGAAGTATATAGCGGTATTTCGGGAGTATCTACCCCTGCCGAGCGCAAAGAGCGCATAACATCTATTGCCACACGTCGATTGGAAAGCGCACGTATCTGCTCCAAATTTTGCGGTGTAGGCAACAGCGAGTCACTCACGCCCATATCCTTGAAGCGGCGTTTCATCTGCGCACTCCATCCCCACGGAGCAAGGGCTGTTACTTGCTGCAAGGGTGCTGCAACGCAGGCATTACAATGGTAAATTTTTGCGACATACACGATGCATATTCCTGGTGAGCGTTTGAAGACACAAGAACACAATCGCACCCGCTTGCATACCACAACGGCAATGCCGCCAAATCGCGTGCGATGGCGCGTGCCATAGGCGGCGGGCAGTAATTGCTGTTGCCGTCGGCCAGGGCCAAATCGTTCTCGGGATTGAATATATGCAGTTTCATTTTTCTTTACAAGTTAACACACCTACGAGTTTTCTTCGCACCTCACTTAATGTTTCTGCCGCGAAGATAGCAAAAAAACAGCATAAAAATATTTGCGCACGCCATATATAAAAAAACACAAAACACTTGCGCGGGAGAGTATTATTTAGTACTTTTGCAGTGTAAAGATGATTGTGAGGGGCCTGCAAGCCCCTCTTTTTCATAAAATACCCCTTGGGGCATCATAATTAAAACAAACTATATGATTGACAGACAACAAGTAATCGACCTGACAAACGAATGGCTTGCCGGCAAAGAGTATTTTCTGGTAGATGTAGCCATAAGTAAAGATGACAAAATCACGGTAGAAATCGACCACGCCGAGGGTGTGTGGATTGAAGATTGTGCCGACCTCAGCCGCCACATAGAGCAGGGGTTGAGCCGCGAGACAGATGATTACGAACTTGAGGTGGGCTCGGCGGGCCTGGGACAACCTTTCAAGGTGCTGCAGCAGTACATCAACCACACCGGTTTGGAGGTTGAGGTGCTCACTAAAGAGGGTAAAAAGCTCAAAGGCATTCTTAAGAGCGCCTGCGAGCAGGAGTTTGTGCTCACAATATCGAAGAAAGAGAAGATTGAGGGAGCAAAACGTCCGCAGATTGTCGAGGAGGATTTGCATTTCGCCTACGACAGCATCAAATACACAAGATATATTATAAATTTCAAATAAAATGGCAAAGAAAGAAGAAACAATCAGCCTTCTTGATACATTTCAAGAGTTCAAAGAGTCGAAAAACATCGACCGCACTACTATGATCAGCGTGCTCGAGGAGAGCTTCCGCAAGGTATTGGTAAATATGTTCGGCAGCGACGAGAACTACTCGGTTATCGTAAACCCCGACCGTGGTGACTTTGAGATACAGCGCCGCCGCACCGTGGTTGCCGACAACGAGGTGAAGAACAGCAATATGGAGATTTCGTTGAGCGAGGCTCAGCAGATTGACGACTCGTTCGAGGTGGGCGAGGATGTGAGCGAAATTGTGAATTTTGCAGAGTTCGGCCGCCGCGCCATCCTCAACCTGCGCCAAACACTTGCTTCAAAGATTCTGGAGCTGGAGAAAGACAGCCTCTACAACAAATACAGCGAGCGCATAGGACAAATTGTGAGCGGCGAGGTATATCAGATTTGGAAAAAAGAGCTCCTGCTTGTAGATGACGAGAACAACGAGCTCATCCTCCCCAAAACAGAGCAGATACCTTCGGACTTCTACCGCAAGGGCGAGAATGTACGTGCCGTTATTGCCCGTGTCGACAACCAGAACAACAACCCCAAGATTATTTTGAGCCGCACATCGCCTATGTTCTTGCAGCGTCTTTTCGAGCTCGAGGTTCCCGAGATTAACGACGGCCTCATAACCATCAAAAAGATAGCCCGCATCCCCGGCAAGCGCGCCAAGATTGCAGTGGAGACATATGACGAGCGCATTGACCCCGTAGGTGCTTGCGTGGGTGTAAAGGGTTCGCGTATTCACGGCATCGTGCGTGAGTTGCGCAACGAGAATATCGACGTTATCCCCTACACATCGAACATAGAGCTCTTCATAAAGCGTGCATTGAGCCCCGCCAAGATACAGAGCATCACACTCGACGAAGAGAAGCGCGTTGCCGATGTAAACCTGAAACAGGAGGAGGTGTCGCTTGCCATTGGTAAGGATGGTCTTAACATCAAACTTGCAAGTATGCTCACCGACTACACCATAAACGTATATCGCGAGATTGACGAGCAGCAGGAGGATGACATCTACCTGGAGGAGTTTGCCGACGAGATTGACGAGTGGATAATAGCAGCCATCAAGAAGATTGGCCTCGACACCGCAAAAGCCGTTCTCAACGCACCTCGCGAGGTTCTCATTGAGAAAGCCGACTTGGAAGAGGATACCGTAGACCACGTAATCGAGGTACTTAAAGCCGAGTTTGAAGAGGACGAGGAATAAATCCCTATTAACCCAAAAAGAAAAAGCGACTAATGAAGATAAGACTAAATAAAGTACAAGGAGAGCTTAATCTGGGACTGTCCACCATCGTGGAATTCTTGCAGAAGAAGGGCTTCGAGATAAAAGAAGACCCCAATGCTGTTGTGCCCGAGGAGGGTTACAAGCTATTGATAGAGGAGTTCAGCGCAGACAAGAAAGCTCGCATACAATCGGACAACTTCACCAAGGAACGCCAAAACAAGGAGAAGCCTAAGGCTGCACCCGTTGAGGCGCCCAAGGCCGAGGAGCCTAAACCTGTGGTGAAGCCTGCGCCCGAGGCACCCAAGAAGGAGGAGCCTAAACCCGTGGAAGAGCCCAAGAAAGAGGAGCCCAAAGCAGAGAGCAAAATTGTAATCACAGGCCGTATAGACCTTGATGCATTAAAGAAACCTGCAAAGAAGGAGCAACCCAAAAAGGAGGAGGCAAAACCTGTAGAACAGCCCAAACCCGTTGAGACGCCCAAGGCCGAGGAGCCCAAACCCGTGGAGCAGCCTAAGGAAGAGGAGTCCAAAGCAGAACAGAAACCTGCACAGCCCACACTCACACAACTTGAAGAGGTGGAGGCACCCAAGCTCAACATCATAGGCCAGATAGACCTTTCGGCCATCAACCAATCTACACGCCCCAAGAAGAAGAGCAAAGAGGAGAAAAAGAAGGAGCGTGAGGAGAAAGACAAGCAGCGCCAGCAGCAACGCGAGGCACAACGCCAGCAGAACAACGGCGGTGCACAGGGCGAGGGTGGCAAGAAAAAGCGCCAACGCATAAACAACCAGCGCGTTAACATCAACGACGTGAAGGAGAGTGGCGAGCAGAACAATAACCAGGACTGGAGCGCCAACCGCAACAAGAACAACGGCAGCAACAACCCGTCACAGGGCAGCCGCCGCGACCGCGACCGCCAGCACAAACGTTTCGACAAGAACGATGTAAACGAGGAGGATGTATCGAAGCAGGTACGCGAGACGCTCGACCGCCTCACACAGCGTGGCAAGAACAACAAGGCTGCCAAATACCGCAAGGACAAGCGCGAGCTTGCCGCAGAGCGCCAGATGCAGGCGATGGATGCCGAAATGGCCGACAGCAAGGTGCTGAAGCTCACCGAGTTTGTGACAGCCAACGAGCTTGCAAGTATGATGAACATTTCTGTGACACAGGTAATTGCCACCTGTATGAGCATTGGTATGATGGTATCCATCAACCAGCGCCTCGACGCAGAGACCATCAACCTGGTGGCCGAGGAGTTCGGTTTCACCACTGAATATGTGAGCGCCGAGGTTGCCAACGCCATTGAGGTGGAGGCCGACTCTGACGAGGACCTGCTACCCCGCGCGCCCATTATCACCGTAATGGGACACGTTGACCACGGAAAGACATCGTTGCTCGATTATATACGAAAAGCAAATGTAATTGCCGGTGAAGCCGGTGGCATTACACAGCACATTGGTGCATACAATGTGAAGATGGAGAGCGGCAAGCACATCACCTTCCTCGACACTCCCGGTCACGAGGCATTTACCGCTATGCGTGCCCGTGGTGCCAAGGTTACCGATATTGTAATCATCATAATCGCAGCCGACGACAACGTGATGCCCCAGACCAAGGAGGCCATAAACCACGCAATGGCTGCCGGTGTGCCCATTGTATTTGCCATCAACAAGTGCGACAAGCCCGCTGCAGACCCCAACCGCATTAAAGAGGAGCTTGCACAGCTCAATATGCTTGTTGAGGATTGGGGTGGTAAGTACCAGTCGCAAGAGATTTCGGCAAAGAAAGGTATGGGTGTTGAGGAACTTATGGAGAAGGTTCTCCTAGAGGCCGAAATGCTCGACCTCAAAGCAAACCCCAACCGCAAAGCAACAGGTTCCATCATTGAATCGACATTGGACAAGGGCCGTGGATATGTCGCCACCGTACTTGTGCAGAACGGTACACTCAAGGTGGGCGACATTGTGGTTGCCGGTACACAGTGGGGAAAGGTAAAGGCTATCTTCAACGAGCGTAACCAGCGCATCAAGGGAGTGGCACCTGCCGAGCCTGCACTCATTCTGGGACTCAACGGTGCGCCTACTGCCGGTGACACATTCAATGTGGTTGAGAGCGAGCGCGAGGCACGCGAAATAACAAGCAAGCGCGAGCAGTTGCAGCGCGAGCAGGGCCTGCGTACACAGAAGATGCTTACACTCGACGAGGTGGGCCGCCGCATTGCACTTGGTAACTTCCAGACACTCAACATCATTGTTAAGGGCGACGTTGACGGTTCAATCGAGGCGTTGAGCGACTCACTCATAAAGCTATCTACCGAAACAATACAGATAAATGTAATCCACAAAGCTGTGGGACAGATTTCAGAGAGCGACGTAAGCCTCGCCGCAGCATCGGATGCCATTATCGTGGGCTTCCAGGTGCGCCCCTCTGTAACAGCACGCAAGGTGGCCGAGAACGAAGGTGTGGACATACGCATCTACTCAATCATCTACGATGCCATTGAGGAGGTGAAAGCAGCTATGGAGGGTATGCTTGCTCCCATTGTGAAGGAGGAGGTTACTGCCACCATCGAGGTGCGCGAAACATTCCACATCAGCAAAGTGGGTACCGTTGCCGGCTGTATGGTGCGCGAGGGTAAGGTGAAACGTACCGACCGTGCACGCCTCATACGCGATGGTATTGTGATACACACCGGTAACCTTGCAGCCCTCAAACGCTTCAAGGACGATGTGAAGGAGGTTGGTACCAACTTTGAGTGCGGTATCAGCTTGCAGAACCAGGACGACATAAAGGTGGGCGATATTATCGAGACCTTTGTTGAGGTGGAGGTTAAGCAGAAGCTATAACAACGATTTGTAATGAACACACTTGATATCATTCTTTTGATAGCCGCTGCCGCAGGATTCGGATACGGCTATTTCAAGGGTATCATAAAGCAGCTTACGCTGGGAGCAGGCATCGTATTAGGCCTGCTCCTTGCAGTGCTTTACTACCCTGCCGGCAGCGAGATTGTAAAGGGATACACCAACCTGCAGGAGTGGTTGTGCATACCCATAGCATTTGCCATAATACTCTTGTGCACCACCCTGCTGCTTAAGGTGGTGGGGGTTTTGCTGTCGGGGTTGCTGAAACTCATTCACTTGGGATTCATCGACAGCATTCTGGGCGCGGTGTTTTCCACTATAATTGGGTTGATGCTTTTTGTGGGTGCAGTGAACCTTACAAGCCGCATTATGCCCGACAATGAATACACCGGCAAAACATCGCAGGAAAATTCGTTGTTATACAAGCATACGCAAATTTTCACCTCCTTGATTATTGACAAAGCGGAGAAGAATTTATAAATGGGAAAGAAGAGCAATAATATATTCAAGAAGATAGCCAACAAGGCATACGAGTTTGGCTTTATCACAAACATTAAGACCGATATCATAGAGAGCGGGCTTAACGAAGAGGTCATAAGGCTTATTTCCAAGAAGAAGAACGAGCCCGAGTGGCTGCTTGAGTTCCGCCTGCAGGCTTATAGATACTGGCTTACACAGAAGATGCCCACCTGGCCGCATCTCAACATTCCGCCAATAGACTATCAGGCCATATCGTACTATGCCGACCCTTTGAAGAAGAAGGAGAAAAAG
Organism: Bacteroidaceae bacterium; assembly: GCA_017503645.1. GTDB lineage: Bacteria > Bacteroidota > Bacteroidia > Bacteroidales > Bacteroidaceae > HGM04593. Next base: position 35,296 of record JAFVSR010000037.1, read on the forward strand.
AACAACGAGATAGACCCCGAGTTGATGAAGACATTCGAAAAACTTGGAATACCGTTGGAGGAGCGTCTGGCATTGAGCGGCACAGCAGTGGATGCGGTGATGGATTCGGTGTCGGTAAAAACCACATTTAAGGAAGAACTCAAAGAGAAAGGAATAATCTTTTGCTCTATGAGCGAGGCGGTGCAGGAGTACCCCGACCTTGTGCGCAAATATCTGGGCTCGGTGGTAAACTACCGCGACAACTTCTTTGCAGCGCTCAACAGCGCCGTGTTCAGCGACGGTTCCTTTGTGTATATACCCAAAGGAGTGCGCTGCCCTATGGAGCTATCGACCTACTTCAGAATAAACGCGGCGAACACAGGACAGTTTGAGCGCACACTCATCGTGGCCGACGACAACAGCTATGTATCGTACTTGGAGGGCTGCACAGCACCTATGCGCGACGAGAACCAGCTGCACGCTGCCATTGTGGAGATAATTGTGTGCGACAATGCCGAGGTGAAATACAGCACCGTACAGAACTGGTACCCGGGCGATGCCGAAGGCAAAGGCGGTGTATACAACTTTGTGACCAAACGAGGCGACTGCCGCGGCCGTAACAGCAAACTGTCGTGGACACAGGTGGAGACCGGTTCGGCCATCACTTGGAAATACCCAAGTTGTGTGCTGCGTGGCGACAATTCGCAAGGCGAGTTCTACTCGGTGGCACTCACAAACAACTACCAACAGGCCGACACCGGTACAAAGATGATTCACTTGGGAAAGAACTGCAGCAGCACCATCATAAGCAAAGGTATTTCGGCAGGGCACAGCCAGAACTCATATCGCGGCCTTGTGCGCGTGAGCAAGAATGCCGACGGTGCACGCAACTACAGCCAATGCGACTCGCTGTTGCTTGGCAGCAAGTGCGGTGCGCACACATTCCCATATATGGATATTCACAACAACAGTGCAGTGATAGAGCACGAGGCCACAACCTCAAAGATATCGGAAGAGCAGTTGTTCTACTGCAACCAACGCGGCATAGGCACCGAGGAGGCCATAGGCCTTATTGTAAACGGATATGCCAAAGAGGTACTCAACAAACTGCCTATGGAATTTGCCATTGAGGCGCAAAAACTATTGAGTGTGTCACTTGAAGGCGCAGTAGGCTAAAAGAGGGAAGATATTATGGAAAATTTATTAGAAATAAAGAACTTACACGCCACCATCGATGGCAAAGAGATATTGAAAGGTATAAACCTCACCGTGAAGGCGGGCGAGGTGCACGCTATAATGGGCCCCAATGGTTCGGGTAAAAGCACACTGAGCAATGTGCTTGTGGGGCACCCCGCATACACCGTAACCGAAGGTGAAGTCATATACAAGGGGAAAGACCTGCTGGCACTCTCGCCGGAGGACCGCAGTCACGAGGGACTTTTCCTCTCATTCCAATACCCTGTGGAGATTGCCGGTGTGAGCATTACCAACTTTATGCGTGCTGCAGTGAATGCACAACGTGCATATTTGGGGCTGGAGCCTATGAACGCAACCGATTTCCTTAAACTTATGCGTGAAAAGCGTGCACTTGTGAACCTCGACAGCAAGCTGGCTAACCGCTCGGTGAACGAGGGATTCAGCGGTGGCGAGAAGAAGCGCAACGAGATATTCCAAATGGCGATGCTAGAGCCCACATTAAGCATTCTCGATGAGACCGACTCCGGCCTCGACATCGACGCCCTGCGCATTGTGGCCGAGGGTGTGAACAAGCTCAAGCGTGAGGATGCATCTACACTTGTAATCACTCACTACCAGCGCCTGCTCGACTACATAAAACCCGATATTGTACACGTTCTCTACAACGGCCGCATTGTAAAGACTGCCGGCCCCGAGCTTGCACTTGAGCTCGAGGAGCGCGGATACGACTGGATAAAAAAGGATAATTGAAATGAGCAACGAACAGGAATATATCAATCTCTTTTGCACGAACAGGGAGCTGATAGAAAAGCCCTGTGCGGCAATGCTCAATGAGGAGCGTGGCAAAGCATTTGAGAGATTCGAAGAGAGAGGCTTCCCCGGCATAAAGGAGGAGAATTGGCTGCACACAAACGTGGCTGCACAGTTCGCCACCGACTATGGTATGAACCTGGGGCGCGTAACCACTGAGGCCGGCACGCGCGACATATTCACCTGCGATGTTCCCAACCTGGGTACACACAAAGCATATATAGTGAACGACTCGTTCCAGGCTGCAGCGAACAACAGCAGCCTGCCCACCGGTGTGTTGTTTGGCAGCCTCAATGCCATAGCTTCGGAGCAACCGGAACTGCTGACACCATACTACAACAAACTTGCTGCAAATGGCGACAGCATTGCACAGTTCAACACTCTGTTTGTTCAGGATGGCATAGTGCTGTACATACCGCGCAACATAGAGATTAACGAGACAATACAGATTGTGAGCCTCTTGCAAAGCAAGGTGGAGATGATGTCGAACCGCCGTCTGCTTGTAATACTTGAGGAGGGGGCAAAAGCAAGCCTGCTTATGTGCGACCACTCCTCTGCTGCGCATAAATCGTTATCGACACAGGTGACCGAGGTGTTTGTCGGTGCCGGCGCATCGCTCGACATTTACGAGTTGGAGGAGACAAGCGAGAGTAACTGCCGCCTGACACACCTGTTTGTGCAGCAGCAGGCCGACAGCCGTTTCAACCACTGCAATATAACCCTTACCAACGGGTTCACACGCAACTATGTGAATGTGCAGCTTGCAGGCAAGGGTGGCGATACAAACATCACAGGACTTGCCATTGGCGACCGCAAGCAACACATAGACAACCGCACGCTCGTGGAGCACAAGACGAGCCACTGCACAAGCAACGAGCTCTATAAATACATACTCGACGAGGAGTCGGTGGGCATCTTTGCAGGTAAAATGCTCATTCAGCCCTGTGCGCAGCAGACCATATCGCAGCAGACCAACCGCAACCTATGTCTAACAAAATGCGCGCATATGTATGCCCAACCACAGTTGGAGATATATGCCGACGACGTTAAGTGCAGCCACGGCTCCACAGTGGGGCAGCTCGACGAGAACGCGCTCTTTTATATGCAGCAGCGTGGTATCCCCAAAGAGGAGGCCCGCCACCTGCTTATGTATGCCTTTGCCGGTGAAGTTTTCGAGAATATAAAGATAGAGGCGCTGCGCGACCGCCTGCACCTGTTGGTGGAGAAGCGTTTCCGTGGCGAGCTCAACCGCTGCAAAGGGTGTTCACTCTGTAAATAGATTCTATTATGCTCAACCCGCAAGAAATAAGAAAGGAGTTTCCCATACTCACACAAACCGTGTATGGGAAACCCCTTATATACCTCGACAACGCGGCAACCACACAAAAGCCGCAATGTGTCATAGACGCCATAAGCAATGCATACTGCACTATAAATGCCAATGTTCACCGCGGTGTGCACCACCTGTCACAGGTGGCAACCGAGGAGTTCGAGCAGGCACGCAGCATAGTGCAACAGTTCATTGGAGCCGCCCACAGCCACGAGATTATATTCACTCGCGGTACCACAGAGAGCATCAACCTTGTGGCAAGCTCATTTGGCAACACATTCCTGAAGGAGGGCGACGAGGTCATAATATCCACTATGGAGCATCACAGCAACATTGTGCCCTGGCAGATGCTGCGCGACCGCATAGGCATTGTACTGCGCGTGATACCCCTCACAAGCGACGAAAAGCTCGATATGGAGGCATACAAAGCCCTTTTCAACGAGCGCACCAAACTGGTGAGCATCGCACACGTATCGAACGTAATGGGTGTAACCAACCCTGTGAAGGAGTGCATAGAGATAGCGCACAACCATAATGTACCGGTGCTTATAGATGGTGCACAAAGCGCACCACACATAAAAATAGATGTGCAGGTGCTGGATGCCGATTTCTTTGTAATGAGCGGGCACAAAGTGTATGCCCCCACAGGCATAGGCGTGCTTTACGGCAAGGAGAAATGGCTAAACGCTATGCAGCCATACCACGGCGGTGGCGAAATGATACAGACCGTTCGTTTCGAAAAGACCACATACAACGAACTGCCGTATAAATTTGAGGCAGGTACCCCCGACTATGTGGGAGCTATTGCGTTGGGCAAAGCGCTCGAATGGGTAAACAGCATAGGTATTGAGAAGATTGCCGCACACGAGCAGATGCTCACCCGTTATGCCGTGGAGAAACTGCGTGAGATACCGCAGATGAGAATATTCGGCAAGCCCGACGGCGCAGCCGTTTCATTCCTTGTTGGCGACATACACCCTGCCGACCTGGGTACTATACTCGACCACCTAGGCATAGCCATACGCACCGGACACCACTGCGCACAGCCGCTGATAGACCATTTTGGAATACCGGGCACCGTGCGTGCATCGTTTGCGGCATATAACACTAAAGAGGAGGTAGATATACTCGTAGAGGGCATCAAACGTGCTGTAAAAATGTTTTCATAATGCTCAAACGATTTCAAACTGAAGGTGTTATTGAGGCAGGGTGCGACGAGGCCGGCCGCGGATGCCTTGCAGGTGACGTATATGCCGCAGCAGTCATCCTGCCACCCGACTTTGAAAACGAGTTGTTGAACGATTCAAAGCAACTGACCGAGGCGCAACGCTACCGGTTGCGCAATATCATAGAGAAAGAGGCTGTAGCGTGGGCTGTGGGCATTGTTACAGCGGCCGAAATTGACAAAATAAATATTCTGCGTGCATCAATCCTGGCGATGCACCGCGCGGTTGACAAGCTGAAGGTGCGCCCCGAACACCTGCTTATTGATGGCAACAGATTCAGCCCCTACCCCGGCATAACACACAACACCGTGGTTAAGGGCGATGCCACATATATGAGCATAGCCGCGGCATCAATCCTTGCAAAGACATATCGCGACGATTATATGCTTGCCATTGCAAAGGAGTACCCAATGTACGATTGGCAGAACAATAAGGGCTACCCCACTGCCAAACACCGTGCTGCCATACGGGAACACGGCACAACACCTCACCACCGAATGTCATTCAATCTTTTGGGCGAGGAGCCCAAGCAGTTGGAACTGGCGTTTGAGTAGAAATCATATAAGACCAAAAAAGGCTACCCATTCGGGTAGCCTTTTTTGGTCTTATGCTATTTGCTAATTACTCAGCACGCAATGTGAAACGCTGGAAGCCTGTTGCTGTGAGCTCCTTGTCGAAGCCCTTCAAGAAATCGGCAACAGAAATCTTCTCGTTCTGGCAGTAGCCCTGCTGCAAGAGGCAAACCTCTTTGTAGAACTTCTGGATACGACCGTCGGCAATGCGAGCAATCATATTCTCGGGCTTGCCCTCCTCACGAGCTTTATCCTCGGCTACGGCACGCTCCTTTGCAACTACTGTGGGATCGAGGTCCTCGCTTGTGAGAGCGAGAGGAGCCGATGCAGCAATCTGCATTGCAATCTCGTGACCAGCCTCCTCGTTAGCCTTTGTAAGAGCTACCATAGTGCAGAGCATATTCTTCTTCTGGTGGTTGTAGGTGTAGATATTCTCGCCCTCGAGAGTCTTGTAACCATCGAGTTCCATCTTCTCACCTGTGATACCTGTACGAGCAACGATTGCATCCTGCACGGTACCCTCGCCAAGAGGAAGAGCCTGAACCTCCTCGATAGTCTTGCACTTTGCAGCAACTGCAGCGTCAAGAATATCCTGTGTAAGTTTTATGAAATCGGCGTTTGTAGCAACGAAGTCTGTTTCGCACTTCAAAGCGATGATAGCAGCAAAGCCATTCTCAGCCTTTACAAGCACGCAACCCTCAGAAGCCTCGCGGTCGCTACGTTTAGCAGCCACCAACTGTCCCTTCTTACGGATAATCTCAACAGCCTTGTCGAAATCGCCCTCAGCCTCTGTCAAAGCGTTCTTACAATCCATCATACCGGCTCCGGTCATTGTACGGAGCTTGGAAATATCAGCCATTGTTACAGCCATAGTAGTAATATTGTTTTAAGAATTAATAAATAAATGGAGTGAATTACTCAGCAGCCTCGTTTGTCTCCTCGGCCTTGGCAGCGCGAGCACGTGTTGTGCGACGACGGGCGGGTTTCTTCTCTGCATTTTCCTCCTCGTTGTTCTCAGTAGCCTCGGCTGCGTCAACTTTCTCAACCTTACGCTCCTCCAAGCCCTCTGCGATAGCCGAGCAGCAAGCATCGAGGATAACCTCTACCGACTTTGTTGCATCGTCGTTTGCGGGGATTACGAAGTCGATGTCGTTGGGGTTTGAGTTTGTATCAACAATAGCGAATACGGGGATACCAAGACGGTTAGCCTCGTGAACTGCAATATTCTCCTTCAAAACGTCAACTACGAAGATAGCCGAAGGAAGACGAGTAAGGTCGGCAATAGAACCAAGGTTCTTGTCGAGCTTAGCACGCTGACGAGAAATCTGAAGAATCTCGCGCTTTGAAAGGTTTGAATATGTACCGTCCTGTGTGAGTTTGTCGATAGTAGCCATCTTCTTCACAGCCTTACGGATTGTGGGGAAGTTTGTGAGCATACCACCGGGCCAACGCTCTATTACGTAGGGCATACCTACAGACTGTGCCTTCTCGGCTACAATCTCTTTGAGCTGTTTCTTTGTAGAAACAAAAAGTATTTTTTTGCCGCTTTTTGCGATTTGCTTAAGAGCCTCGGCAGCTGTGTCGGTCATAGCTGCTGTTTTGTGCAAATCGATGATGTGGATACCATTGCGCTCCATAAAGATATAGGGAGCCATAGCGGGATTCCATTTACGTTTCAAGTGACCGAAGTGTGCACCGGCCTCCAAAAGTGTGTCAAATGTAATTCTAGACATTTTGTTTGATTTTTTAATTGTTTACCTTCTTTTTAGTTAATTTTTAACCAACCTCTCGGGTAGCCCACCAAATGAACCGTGAGGTCCCGAGTGGTTTAGATACTAAACGTATATTTCGAGACCGAATATTAACGTTTACTGAACTGGAATCTACGACGAGCCTTGGGCTGACCGGGTTTCTTACGCTCAACCTCACGAGCATCGCGGGTAAGGAATCCTTCTGAACGCAAAGCCTTCTTGTCGTCGGCGTTAATCTTCACAAGAGCACGTGCAATTGCAAGACGCAATGCCTGTGACTGACCTGTGTAACCGCCACCGTCAAGGTTTACTTTGATATCGTATTTCTCCACTACATCCAAAGTCATCAGAGGCTGTTTTACAACATACTGAAGAATGCTTGAGGGGAAATATACCTGCAGATCCTTATTGTTGATAGTAATTTTTCCGGTACCTTCAGTAACGAAAATACGGGCAACTGCGCTTTTACGTCTGCCTAATGCATTTACCATTTCCATCTGCTGTATTATTTATAAGAGTTAATATCGATTGTTTTGGGAGTCTGAGCAGCGTGGTTGTGCTCGGGGCCCTCATAAATGTAGAGGTTGTTCAACAGGTGATCGCCAAGACGGTTCTTGGGGAGCATACCTCTTACTACGTGCTTAACAAGACGCTCGTAGCCTTTGTAACCCTTAGCTACATCGGCGGGGCTGAAAGACTTCTGACCACCGGGATAACCTGAGAAACGGAGATATACGCGGTCTGTCCACTTGTTACCTGTCATTTTAACTTTGTTTGCGTTGATGATAATTACATTATCGCCGCAATCTACGTTGGGAGTAAAGCTGGGTTTGTATTTACCCCTCAAAAGCTTGGCAACCTTTGTACCAAGACGACCAATAACCTGGTCTGTTGCATCAACAACAACCCACTCTTTCTGAGCAGTTGCCTTGTTCACTGAAATTGTTTTGTAACTTAAAGTATCCACTTTAATTCCTTTTAATTAGTTAATAATTCCATTTCCTCGATACCTCTCTGCTTGAACCTCACGGAATTAGGTGTTGCAGAAACCCTCTTCACGCCTGCCCGACCAATTGGCTGGATTGCGTACTGCAGCAAACTCAGAGACCTAAGATATCGACTGCCCGCATGGCGGGCTGATAATAATCGGCCTGCAAAATTACTTTTTTTCAATGAGATAGGCAAGCAATTGAAAGTTTTTTTCAAAAAAATTGCATTTTTCTTTGCTTGGTAAACAAAAAGCATTACCTTTGCATCGCAATTACGAAAAAGCAATTGCCCAGATGGCGGAATCGGTAGACGCGCTGGTCTCAAACACCAGTGGGGCAACCCATCCCGGTTCGATCCCGGGTCTGGGTACTGAAAAGGAGGATTTGTAGAAATCCTCCTTTTTTTATGCGATAAAAATCAATTGTTTTGCCAAAAGCAGAATTATGTTTATATTTGTGATAAAACACGAATACAAACCATTTAAGGCGCACTGCAAGAACATTTCGCACAGGCGGCAAAGCCGCATACAAAAGATAGAGATTAAGACAATATGCAAACTACATATAATAAGGTAATAGTTCTGCTATCGACCTACAACGGAGAAAAATACTTGCAAGAGCAACTCGAATCGCTTGCAGCACAAGAGGATGTTGAGGTTGAAATTTTAGCCAGGGACGATGGTTCAAAGGACGGCACTACCGCCATATTAAACGAATGGCAGGAGCGCGGCCTGCTAAAATGGTACAGCACCACAAACATTGGTTGTTGTAAAAGTTTTATGAGCCTGCTTGAAACCGCAGCCGACGGAGCATACTACGCATTCTGCGACCAGGATGACGTGTGGCTGCCAAACAAACTGAAGCTGACAATGGACAAGATGGCGGTAACAGAAAAGGAGAACCCGGGCAAGCCAATCATCATACACACCGATATGAACGTGGTGGATGAGAATCTGAACATCATACACGAATCGTTCTGGCGCTCTTCGGGCCTGCGCCCCGACATCCTAAAGACATTCCCCTACCTGTGTACCTGCAACAGCGTTAACGGTTGCACCATAGTAATGAACTCGGCGGCACGCAGGCTCATACTCGACAAGTATGTGGAGCAAGAAACCATTATACACGATGTGATATCGGCTCTCACCGTCGCATATTACGGTGGCATCATAGATTACGTGGAAACACCCACAATGCTATACCGCCAGCACTCGAACAATGTGGTGGGCGCAATGCAATATAACAAGATGCAAGCCCTGAAAGAGCGCATAGGCAACATAGGGCGGGTACTGCGCAAGAACCGCGACACATTCAAAGGAGCCAACAAGATTGGCAGAATATCCATCCTCAACTACATATACCACAAGATAAAATACCTTATAATACGCTGATATGACACCGAAAATTTCCATAATAACCATCAGTTTCAACAGCGAAAAAACCATTGAAGAAACTATCAGAAGTGTAGTATCACAGAACTATGCCAACTTGGAATATGTAATTATCGATGGTGGTTCCACCGACAGCACATTAAAAATTGTGGAAAAATACCGCAACAAGATAACCACTGTAATTTCGGAACCCGACAAGGGCATAAGCGATGCGTTCAACAAAGGAATAAAACAGGCCACAGGAGAAATAATAGGCATCATAAATTCCGACGACGTGCTGCTGCCAGGCGCATTGCAAGCCGTTGCCGCTACATACGAGCCCGGTGTTAGCGTTTACCGTGGCAACGTGCTAATTTGGGACAACGACACAAAAATAACAGCCTATCCCTCTATGAAATTCCCCCTGCACACATTCAAAAAACGCATTGTGTGCCACCAGGGAACATTCATCACAAAAGAGGCCTACGAAAGGTACAATGGCTACAAGACACACTTCCGCTATATGATGGATGCAGAGTTGCTGGTGCGCCTTTACGAAGGTGGTGAAAAATTCAAATACATCCCTGCCGACCTTGCGATGTTCCGCATAGGCGGTGTAACAAGCAGTTCGTTCCTTAAAAAGACCGGTGAGATTGAGCGCTTCTTTCGCGAGAATGGCGCAAGCCTGCTCTACGCAAAAACACACGTTCTGCTATTCATCATCACAAACTCCATTCTCACCGTGGTGAGAGCCATAGGACTTGCAAACGTTGCCAAACGGATAAAATTCCGCCTTTGCAGATAAAGGAAACACCATACAACAAAGGGCTATGCCGCGGCATAGCCCTTTATTTTGTGTTATGGATTTATGAATGAAAGAGGCTGATTACCCAATACTACACATAAATCACCGAATTATATACCAGACTTATAAACAGCAGCACACCTGCGACGGTAATAACCAGCAGATTGCCCAACCAACCCGGTTTCACCGTATAATAGAGCATTGGGAAAAGAACAATCTCCACAACGCCAAGCAGTTCATTCATACGCATAGCCACCACCGGCATCTCGCACAGAACCACCCACGCAGCAATGGAAATAATCTCTACCTTCAATAGCAGATACACATATTTGTTATATTCATAAATAAGCGAACTCTTCCACAACAGGAATAGCGTCATCGCTATTTTAGTGAGAAGCACAAGATTAAACACGTTAATTTCATCCCACACTCCGCCACTCGACTGCAAGGCCTGATACAGCTGCAGTTTTTCCTCAAAGTATGGAATGGGAATGGAGGTGAGCACACTGATGTGCAGGAAATAGAGTATATATGCAGCCGGTATTATCGAAAGATAAAAATAGTACTGCCACTTCTTGAATGGCTTGCCATCGAAAAAGACAAAGAAGAAGAGCACAACGGCGGTATAGTGAAAGAGCGTTGCAAAGAATGCAAACAACAGGAACTTGCGCCGTTGCTCATTGCCCAAATAATATAAAGCCACAAGAAAAAGACCGGCCGACACCCCCACCCTTATCTGGTTCATTTCGTGCAACAGATAGTAGTTGGACAGGTACACCAGCAACGACAGGAACCACAAATGCGAAAGCCTCTTCACAGCCAGTGCGTGAACAGCCAACGATATGAGCGCATATATAAGAAAGAGAAACGTCACATCATCAAAAAACAATTCAACAAAAGAGGCTATAACAATAAATGATATCTCCGTGGTAATGGAGAAACTATTGTAATACATATCCACGTAGGTCACATAATCGTGGTCCACATCATCGGGGCGAAGGCCCGCCGCAAAAGCCATAACAACAGCAAGAACAAGCAAAGCATTCAGCCTTGTCCTCTCCGTAAGGCGGCCCTCCAGCAATGCAAGACAGCACAAAACGACAAACAGTGAAAATATTACAAGTGCCACACCTATTATGGTTCTACAATCTTTAATACTTTGGCAGGTACACCGGCAACTATTGAATAAGGAGGCACATCTTTGGTCACAACCGAATTTGCACCTATAACGCTATGAGCACCTATTGTAACACCTGCCATCACAGCACAATTCTCGCCCAAGGTAGCATACTCCTCAATAACTGTTTTACCTTTTGAAAACAGAGGGCGATGACGTGGAGGCAATGTCAATTCCTCATAAGAGGAAGCACCGTGAAAATGGTCGGTAATATAGGTTCTTTCTCCTATAGTAACATAATCACCTATGCGCACCTCGTTAATACAACCTATGTGACACAATGGATTTATAACGACATTATCGCCTATTATCATTTTGGGGCTGAAAGTTTGTCCACGCCACTCATCGGTAGCCTCAAGGCGGCAATCTTTACCAAGGATAACATTATCACCAAGCTCTATATATTTACCTCCGACAATACCAAAAGGGATTCCAAAAGCCTTTAAGTTTGATGACTTCTTGAAGCGATGCTTAACAACAGAGACATATATACCCCATCTGAACGAGCGCAAAAGATTAGCAAAACTCCCACGCATAAGCATACCCACCGGCCACAATAAAATATCTATTATTTTTCCTATCAATTTCTTCATAATATATGTAATTTCTTAAACAAGAACATTCTTTCATTTTTTGTCAAGCCCAACAGCAACACAGCCAATGCAACCACCAACACGGCAACAACGGCAACCGCCACACTGCCTATAAGAGTTCCCGACAAATAGCAATGAGCTATATAGGAAACAGGAATGGCAAGCAACGCAACTTTAGCTATGGGACAAAGCACCTCAATGGCAAACGCAGAGAGCGAAAAGCAAAAAAGATTTCTACAAAAAAACATACGGAACACCTGTGCCACAAGCACCACTAAAAGCTGCGCCACGAAAGCCATTACAGGATTGCCCGTAACCTTCAACAACGCCCACGCAAGAGGGAGTGCACACAAAAGAGTACACCCTATAACTATGTGATAATACTTAATGCGGCCAGTTGCCGACACCCCAATCATCATAGAATTGGCCACGGCATCAACCAATGTTACGCAAAGCAAAAGGCGAGTAAACGCCACAGCAAAAGGAGGCACATCGGATAACCAGAAATTAAGCACGGCAGGCATCTCCAATGCCAACGGCAAGGCAATGATAAGCAGTAGAAAGAATGAAAAGCGTGATGAACGCAACACAAGTTTATTCATCGACTTCAAATCGCCACAAGCACAACTTTTGGTAATCTGCGGATTTATGGCAGTCTGGAAACTGGCCGTGAATGCAGTTACACCCATCTGTACTTGAAACGCCGCACCACGCGCCGCGTTAAGCACCGCACCGCCAAAAGCATTGAGCAACAGATTCATTCCCTGCACATTGCAGGCAAGGGCAAAATTACCAAACGTACTCCAACCCGCAAAACTCAGCATCTCCTTATACAATTTTCCCGCCTTAACCCATACAAAAGAGAGATTCTTGAAGTTAAAATTGCAATAAAGGCCATACACCAGACGTATCACAACAGCCTCGGCAAGCATTAGCAGTGCATAATTCTTCAGTTTATCGCCGGGGAAAAGAGGCAGCGCCAACACAATACCAAGTTTAAGCAACACATCAAGTATTGTAATGGATGCAAATGCCGTCATTTTCTCATAGGCCACAATTGCCGAGTTATACGGAACACTCATCACCATTACCACTGCCGACAATAACGAACAGTGATATACCATAATGGCGGCATCCACACGGCAGGCGGGTATTACCATAAAGTTATTCACGTACCACAGGCCCACAGTTTCGCCAACAATAAAAATCAAAAGTGCAAGAAGAGTATGAATGATAAGACTTACCGAATAGACGCTATTCAAATAATCCACATTGTTCTTGCCTATGGCAAACGTAATAAAGCGCTGTGTACAGTTGAGCATCGAGTTGTTCAAAAACACCAATATACCTATTGCAGCACCCACAACATCGTAAATGCCGTAGTCTTCGAAACCAAGCTCTTTCAAGACCACACGGGAGGTGTAAAAGAACACCACCATTTGAAAGAGCATACGAAAGTAAAGCACTATCGTATTTTTCGCAACTCGTTTACTATCTACATTAGCCTGCATCGGCATTATTTTTGCATTTGTTTTTTAATATAGACATAGGCCGAAGCGCCCACGGCACCCAACATAGCAAATGCCAGCAATATAAACAAGCGTCGTGGTGCCGATGGTTTCAAAGGAACCGAAGCGCCGGACAACACAGCAAAGGCCGGAGTATTCTCTTGCAGTTTGGCACGGGTGAGCTGTAACTGCTGCGATGCTTGTGAATAGTTTTGCTGCGCCAGCATCACATCATTTTCGAGGCGCGACATCTGCATTGCCACAGATTGCAACATAGCACCCTTGTGTGAATCACTGAAAGCAGCGAATATCTCTTGCGACTTTACATAATCGGCACGCGCTTCATCGCAAAGCGCCTCGAAATATTTCAAATCGTTGCGTGCCTTACAGGTGCGATACTCCACAATATGCTCCTGCAATTTATCCTTTATCACATTTACCATTGTTGCCGCAACAAGCGGATCTTGCGCCGTGTATCGCAATGTTATCACGCCTGTCTTTTTATCAACGGTACACATAATGTTTGCCTTTACAGCATCGGCAATCGAACTCTGCTCTTTTGTGAGCATAAAAGGATTGATGCCAGCGGCACCATTCCCTGCATTTGCAGGCTCCCCTTTCACCCATTTCACAAACTTTTTAGCCCATACCACCGAGTACATCCACCAGGCAATCTTTTGGTGCTTGCGTTGATAGTCATACAATGTGGTTTGAATGTCTCCATTGAGCGATGTTACGGGTGTGGGAAACAAATCCACAAGAAACTCTTTGGAACCTATCAGTTCGGGATAAATTTCGGGATAGATGGCATCACCGGTTGCGCCACCAAACCCCAACCCTGCCATATCGGCAAGCGCGCCAATACTGCCCGTAAGGCTCGAATTGGACGCCTCGGGAGCGAGTGTCACACCCACGGTATATGTACGCGGTAAGCTGAAGGCATAAACAATTGCAAACACCAGCACAACCACACAGGTCTTTATTATGAATTTACGTTCGCCCCACAGAAGAGAGGCTATTTCGGTAAAATCTATCGGTTTTTGTCTATTATCGGTCATAACGTCTAATTGCTAAACGCTTGTCGCGCGCGTAATTATATTTATATAACTATTTTTTATGTAAAATATTGCAAAATAACCACTTTTTTTTCATTCACGCAAGCAAAACAGAGAGCATCACATATAAGGCGCACAAAAAGAGGTAATGAGCCTGCGATTGATTGGTTGAAAACAAGCAACGAGCCCAAAGTTCTTTGGGCTCGTTGCTTTGTATTTGAATGTTATTTTTTATTGGAAAGAATTGCCTCAATGGTTCTATCATATTGTTCAAGAATCAGCTTAAGGTCGAACTTCTCTTCCATAAGCGTACGTCCGTTCTTACCCATCAGTTCGCGTTGCTCGGCAGATGAGTTCAACATCCGCTCCATAGCCTCTGCAAGTTTTTCAGGGTTTTTATCGGGGCACAGGAAACCGTTGTAACCCTCGACAACCACTTCGCGGCAGCCCGGAACATCGGTAGCCACAAGCGGCAATCCCATAGCGGCACCCTCCATAAGGGTAAAGGGAACACCCTCGCGATACGAAGGCAACACCACGCAATCGGTCTGTTCAAGATGAGGTACCACATCGGGAACCTCGCCATAATATTCCACAACACCTTCGCGTTCCCACTCACGCAACTGCTCCTCGCTTATAGTCGCGGGATTACCTTCCCAAACCGCGCCCAAAAGACGGAATTTAACATCGGGGTATTTTTGTTTGAGCATACGTGCTGCCGCCACATACTCCCGTACACCCTTGTCCATAAGCATACGGCCTACCAGCAAGAACACAAAGGGAGCAGCCTCCCTCTTGCCTGTGCGCAACTTGAAACGGTTCAAATCTATACCCTCGCCGGGCAATTGCTGTATTTTATCACTCGACACAATATCTTCATTTCTGAATGTGTCAATATCGTCATTGTTAAGGAACCATACGTGGCGCGCACGCTTGAAAGCCCATTTGTAGAGCCACTTTACTATAGTTGTTATGTATGTGCGTTGTATGAACACATATCCCAGGCCGGTTGTTATGGGCAGATATGGAATGCCAAGCCAACGCGCGGCAAGGCTGCCATAAATATTGGGTTTGATAGTATATGTGATACTGATGTCGGGCTTCAACTGCCTTAGTGTCTTGTAATAGCGATAGAGAAGATTGGCATCGGATATAGGGTTGACACCTTTGGGATTCATTGGCATATCGCACATTTCACAACCCAATGCCGCCAACTTTGGCGAATATACTTCATCATAGGGAGCAAGTACCGACACTCTATACCCATCTTCAACCATATGACGGAGTAATTTCCCTCTGAAATTATACATTCCCCAAGCCGTGTTCCCCGAAAAAGCTATATGCTTAGCCATAAATTCTCTCAATATATTAAAGCAATCTTGCCAACTCTTTTATTATAAACAAAATAACTCCCCTCTCAAATCGTCCAAAGTCATCTGCTTTGATTTGTGTTTACAAAATATCGTGCAATATTCGTAAAAAAAAATGACATACGCAACTTTATGTCCTAAATTAAGCCTTTGGCACTTTCTCAAAGCTATTCTCTCTTTTTACTAAAACGCCCGATGTACAAACTTATTGTATGTTTTTTGATAAAAATATTTATCTTTCACAATAGGCGCAACGACTATCGGCACACGCGAAACAATCTGCGCATAACCGAGGCGAGAATTGAATTGATGTTCTGCCTTTCCCAGTCGGAGAAACAGAGAAAATACCCACCGGCAACCACCATAAAAAGATTTAGCAACGTGGTTAATACAAGGCGGAGAACCGGGTGACATTCCGCGATGAAAACATCGAAATAGCCTACCAAAAAGAATACGGCAACGGCAAGAAGCGTGCAAGGCAGAATTACGCCACTTGCATAAGGAGCTATGGGCATATTTGCATCTATGCGTGCTATAAGTACTCTAAGAAGCAGGCATATAAGTTCCTCCACAATAATACAATACATAATAGCATCGGGCGAATAGCCCATTTCAAAGAGAACATATGCCACCGGCAAAGGCATAAGATGCATAAACCCCACTATTATCTGCTGCAGTTTTATCTGCCCCACACTCTCAAGAGCTATCTGCAAGCCCACGGACAACTGCCCTATAAGCGCTATGAGCAAGAAACCGCGGCAAAACTCAAGAACGCCTGCCGGTATCTCCACAAGCCACACCTCCAATACATAAGGCATATTTATATATAGTGGTATTATAACCAGGCACAAAAGTATGAAGGAGAATTTTGATGTAGTAGATGCCAGCTTTATCATCTGTTTGTGGAAGCCTGCCGCCTCGTTCTTCACAATCTGCGGGCGCATAGGCCTAACAGCCGAATTGGCAAAGAACAACAGAAAGCCGTTGAGCTGCTGGGCAATACCATACGCAGCATTTATTGCCAGCCCAAAGAACTTATTCAACAATATGGCGGCACCTTGATAACGGGCAAGCGAGCAACCCGCGCCTATGAGATTCCAACCGGCGAAGCCCATCATTTTTTTCACCAGTGAAGCATCGTTCACTTCGTGCCACTCGAAATGCGATTCGCTGTAATGGTTCCTGCAATACCCTTTCTTTAACAGGAACACCATCATCCCCGAGCACATTATAAGTGCAGCATAGACAATAAGCTGGTTGCCATCGATGAAAAGCACCACCACCGATGCAAGGAATTTGAACACTGCATCGGCTATGTTTATACCTGCGATAACAACAATATCCTCCTTGGCATTCATAAGCCCTTCATAGGGCACCGACACCACAAGGAACACCACGTTTATGACCATACACAGGAGCACTATAAGCGACTCTGTGCGTATTTCGGGCGGAATCTTCAGCCAACACTCCACCGCAGGCACGCCGGCAACAAAAATCACAACCGCCAGCACGGCAGCTATGCAAATATGTATAAGCACATTGTTGTAAAAGACCTCCTTTACATTTTCCATATCGCCGGTACCCATCGCATAAGATATATAACGTTGTGTAGCCACCGACATAGCAACATTTATAAACGAGAACATAGCAACGATGTTGGCTATAAGAGCATAGGCGCCATACTCGGTACTGCCAAGCGCCTGCAGAACGAATCGGGTGGCAAGCAGCGACACACCCATAGTGACAAGCATATTGGCATAAAGCGCCAAGCTATTAATAGCCACTCTGTTAGCTGTTCTCATAGTTCTTTATTCCTATATTTCTTTTGTACTCTTCGAGCATAGCGGAATCATCGGGCGACATTTCGCTGACACCTAAAGTTTTCTTATCCTTAAGTTCTCCATCGAAGAGCGCCTGCAATGCCTCGGACGACATTCTCTCCTCCCGAGGATAGAGTATTTGTTCGTGCTTTATAATCTGCTCCATAGTGAAACGGGCTGCAATGATTTTTGCAGGTGAACCTGCAACAACGGCATATGGCGGCACAGGCTTTGTAACAATGCTCCCTGCTGCAACCACGGCACCACGGCCTATGCGGCAACGCGACAACAAAACAGCCTCGGCACCTACCCAGGCATCCTCTTCTATCACCACCGTAGTCTTTATATCATTTATGTGCAGAGTACTCAGGAATTGCGGCAAGCCCACGGTGGGCACGTGCTCGCTTGCTATTACCGTGCAACCTGCACCCACTGCCGAGTATTTCTTCACCACCAGTTTGCCACCTGCATTTATAACCCTGACACCCGGTTGCAAACGGGTATAGTCGTCAAGTTCCACTGCCCCAGGCTCCAAACTCAAAGGGCCGAACAATTGGGTATGCTTGCCCGACTTTGCATAATATTTTCTTTTCGTGTTTTTATAGTTGACAAGATAGGGTGCTACGTAGCGTACCCACGTAACATCCGAAATAAACTTCTTAAAAAATTTCTTTAACATACCCCCATCTTCCAATTTACCATTTCCTGAATGAATAAACCCTCTCGCCTGCAACAAGTACCATATATTCGTCGCTGAGGCTCTCAATCTCGAACACCACGCCTGCGGCATCGTATATGCAAAAGCTCTCCAGCACGCTTTCGTCACACACATCGGCAATACCGGGATACTCCTTGAAACCTGTCATTGTCATTTTTCCCTCTTCGTGGGCAAAAGTGCCCATATAAAGGAACGGAGTGCCCTCGCGATAATACCTACCAAACATTACTATGTGCCGCTGAAAGGAGAAAAAGATATTTTCGGGCAATATATCCTCGCCCCTGAATTCCACCTTTTCAAGCCGCCACATACCATCGAGGTCGCCATTGACAAAAGCCTTGTCACACGCCGACAAAGATAATAATATTATGAAAAAAAACGCTATTTTTTTTATCATTTGCATCACTCCTTATAATTTATCGCACGGGTGATGGTAAACATCACTCCCAGATTCTCACCTATAAAATTACTTTTATCATACCCAATGGCAAATGAGCCTGCCCACTTGCCGGCTGCAGGTGCATATATCACATCGGCAAGCAGCGAGGTTGTATATTTTTTTTCATCCAGCGGGTTAAGATAGGTGCCCCAATTCTCGCTGTATGTATATTGCAGGCGATAGGCAAAAGGGGAGTTCACGCCCAAAGTTCCGTTCACTCCCACCGTGTGGGCAACAAACCTGTTGCTCCTGAAACGCAAACTGCCGTTTTTGTTATAGGCGGGCGACACTGCCAAAGGCGAGCCCAAACCCATACCCATATTGTGCCAGCCGGGGTAGATGCTGTGATTGTAATAGTTATCGGCACCATCCATCTGCTCTTTGAAGAAAGGCCCCGGATCGTTGTAGCCGGCACCGCTCTGGTCATACGTCGACAGATACTCATACAAGAAATTGGAGATAAAAGGCAGCACACCCGACTTATTGGCAACCGACACACCTACAAGTATGTCGCGCCACGGGTAATAGATGAGATTCCTGTCGCCATTCGCATCCGATTGGTATTCAAAGAAGAACAACTGCGAAAAATCCTCAAACATATGTTCGGCATACACGCGCACATCGGCGACGCGGGTATGCAGTGTGAGCGCGGCGTGCCAACTGCCGACATTATTACCCGATATGTTTGTCTGCTCATATTCGGGGGTATCTTCGCCGCCGCTCATAGGAATAAACGCCTTGAAAAAGTCTTTAACCCCCGACGGCATCGACAGCACCTTGCCATCTTTATGATTGTAAATGTCACCTCCAAACTGCGTGTACATCTCAAGACCGCCCTCAAAGGTCAGAGGGAAACGGCTTGGTTTACCCACATTGATAAAGAGCGCCTTGCTGTGATAAAATATATTTTTCCCATAACGCGCCGTGGGATTTTCGCGTGTAAAGTTCTCCTGGAAGCTGCCATCGGCAAAAAAGCCATATGCGATATGTCCCTTCACGCCCAACCAACCTTTTGTACCGGGGAAAGGCACATATTGCGGAATCTCCAAACGCAGTTGCGGCACAGGAGCACTGTTGCCGCTGTAAACCAGACCGCCACTGCTGAGTTCGGAAAATCGGTTGGCATACAAATGGGGGAACAATGTATTTACACCGTTTTTAGAGAATGAAGAACTCGCGCACGGCGCTGCAAACCCCTTCAATTCCGAAAAGCGCTCCTTGCAGCCAAGACTCAATGTGAGCCGGCGCCACGAAACCTCACCGTACAACTGTTGTGGGAACACGGTATTCTCTCTGTTATAACCGACAACTACATCGGCAGCGATATTATAGCTCCAATCGCTACCCTCCTTAAAAAGAGCACCTGCGAATAGCGCATAGCGTGCATAACTATTGGAAGTTTCAAGCGAAGGAACTCCCTGCTGCCTTGCCGTGAACCAGAAGGGAGCATAATCGCCCTTTGATGCAATGGTACCCAACTGCGCATAGCCCCGGACAAACGGAGCATCTTGCGCAAGGGCCCGCAAGGGTAGCAGGCACAGAAAGAGCAGTACTCGGCATATATATGTTTCAAACATTCTCATAACAAACATTATTCTTTAAGCCATTCTTCATTTTACACTGTCTTGCATAACTGAACATAGTAAGCAGCACCAACATACCTGTAGATGAAAGAAGCAAAGGATTGGTTCCTGCAATCACCAAATACACTATATATGTGGCAGCCACCACAAGAGCCTCGTCATTCTTGCAGGAGCTGTGCATAATCGATGCCAACGGGCGCAAAAAGGTATATAGTATAAATATTGAAAAAAGGCCGTAATTACGCAACAGTTCCATATAGCTCCACTCGGTTTTCAACGACATCTTATTAAAACCCGCCGTGTAGAATGCAGTACCCGGCCCCTGCCCCACCAGCAAATAGAGAGGATTATCGGTAAACAGCTCTTTATACGAGTTCAGATGGGCATATTTAACCATATTGGAGTGTTCACCCACCTCCATAAGCAATGTGGCAAGCAGAGCAAACAAAGCGAAAAACAGCACCAGTGCCGAAGGATAGAAGAGATAGTTTACATATCTTTTGTTCCTGTAAAAGACAAAGAGCACCAACAGGGCCAGAAAAACAGGTAGCACAATGGTGCTGCGCGTGCCGCTTATAAGAAACAAATGTACAAAAAGTAACACGCACATCACAACCACGGCATTACGCATACGCGGCACACAAAGACGATAAAGAAGCATTGCGAATACCGGCAGAAAAGCCACGGTGGATTTGCAATACATACCAAACATAGAGAAACCCAAAAAGGCTCTGCGTGACAACATTATGGTGTGGTCGTGTTCACACATATATAAATACACGATACCCTCGACGCGAGGAACAAAGATAATGAGCCAATAGAGGAAGAGCACAATCACAACCACAGCAACCACAGGCACAAGCGACAGGCGCAAGAGGTCGTATCTGTAAATCCAAGGAAGCAGCAGCAGCGGTGATATCGCCGTGAAAACAGTGCGCACCTCGCCATAATCTATTATCTCGCCACGCAAAGAGGATAGGAGCCAAGGGACAAGCACCGCTGCCGAACATATGAGGAAATAGCGCAACTGCGCCCATTCCGCTCTGAAGAAAAGGATGTTATACCCAAGCAGCAAAGCAAAAACAACCATCTTAAGGCCGAAGATTGTGTTTGTCGGATCGGCCACGAAAAGAAAGACGAGCAACATAAACAGGGCGTTGCCCACCTGTTGTCTCAGGCTTCTGCTCCCCATAGTTTCTCTTTTACACAGGAATATGTTATCTTGATTGTAGCTATCACAAATGCGAAGAAAAGGAAAAGCACAACAGTTGACAACATTGAGAACGATTCGGGTTTCTGCGGCACATAGGCCGACTGTATCACATTATACACCGGGGTGGCCTCCTGCAGTTTCACAAGTGCCATTTGCACCTGTGCCGCCATTTGGTTATAGGTAGCATAGGCGAGTTCAACCTCACCGGCAAGAAAGTCGCGGCGCGCCTTGTAGGCGGGTGATGTCGAGGCATTATTTTCAACAAAATCGGTATATCGGTCCTGTGCAGCGTGATAACGCACCTTCGCGCTGTCGCAAATGAGCGAGAGAGCCTCATAATCGGCACGCGTCTTGCTTGTGCGATATTCCTGTATAAAGCGGTTCAGGCCTGCAGTGACCGAATCGGCAAGCATCTTGCACACCTGCGGATTGGCATCGTAGGCCGTTATATTAACAAGCCCTTGCAGCTTGTTCACCTGGCAATTTACATTGGCCCTTATGCGGGAGATAACCTCGACCGGAACATCGGCGCTATCGTCATAATGAGGTTCCTCGATACCGAAAAACGATTTTGCCCGGTCTATCAAACGCCCCCACCAAGTGGATTCGGGAGCAGTTGCCAAATAGGCTGCATAACTGCCATCGGTTCCGTTCAAAGGCATACGCGCAATGCGCGACACAAAATCCTTTGAGGATATTATTGTGGGGTACAAATCTACCGAATATGCATCCTCGGATAGAAAGCCCAAGTTAATACCGGCCATTCCTGCAAGGCTCATTACTGCTGCATTATATCCCGTCTGGCGAGGTTCCATTGCCAGGATTGTTGTTGTGGAATATATGCGTGGCACACTCAATGCAACCACTACGGCAATCACAGCTGCAACAAGTGAATACTTCACATACACAAGCCGCTTTCTCCACAACAGGAGCAGATAACGTTTCAACGATTGCAAATCCTCGCGCAATTCGTCTATCCTCGAAGTTCCCATACCTTAGTATTTGTTCTATTTTTACTATTTAAGCAGATTTATGATTGCCACAATCATTGTTGCAATGGAGGCGGTAGATGTTCCTATGGTTGCCATTTCGGTGGGCGTGAGTTTGTTTCTCATACTCTTGCGCGGAACAACTATTTCACAACCAGGTTCTACAACCTTTGACGAGTTTTTCGACACATTAACCACAGAGCCATTCATATATATGATATATACACCTTTTTTATATGCACTGTTGCTGTATCCACCGGCGTGTTTTATGTAGTATTTTACGTTCTTACCCTTTTCGTAACTTACGGTAATGGGATGACGCACCTCGCCGCTTATGCTTATAGTCGATGAATACTTGGGAATATTCAGGATGTCGCCTTCGCGCAATACCACATCACTCAACGAGCCGGGGTTCTCAATGGCCTCTTCCAGGTTTATTGCCACGGGATATACCTCGCCAAGGTTAAGTTTAAGCTGCATAAGCGAGTCGAGCAATGCCACATCGAGTTCCTTATCTTCGTCGCGCATACTCTCTTCGAGCATCTGTATTTGCGCCGTCTTCATTGCCGTTTCACGCTGCTTGCGCTCTTCGGCTGTCATTTTACGGTAAAGGCTGGCACCTTTCACATATGCCATATTTGTGACACCGCCCGCATCCTTTACAAGCTGGCTCAAACGATAATCCTTGGTGGGTATCACATAACCGCCTTCATAATTCACACAACCTGTCACTTTCACTATATCCATTGTAGAATAGGATGGCGTGCGACGTACAAACACCTCGTCAAACGGTTCCAGAACAAAATTCTCGCCACCATCGACCATAAAGCCATCCTTATGTGCAAAACTATATGCCAAAGATTGTTGTTGGAGTTGCTCGGTTGATTTTGCATCTATTATAGTCCTATAGACATCTATTTTCATTACCGATGCCGCGCGAGTGAGGCCACCGGCCTGCAATATCAAATCTTCAATGGTTGTGTTTTTCGCAAACTTATATTTTCCCGGCAAATTAACCTCGCCGCTAATGCTTACAGTCTGTTCTCCAAGCATTTCGGCCGAGCTTGGGATGAAAAGCAGGTCGTTATTCTTCAACCTCACATCGGGAGCAGAGCCATCAAGGATTCCTCGCAGATTTATCGGTTCGTTCTCCAGTGTTTTGTCGAGATTGCGATGCTGCAACACCGCACGGTTCAGGAAAGCATCCTCCACAACACCGCCGGCAGCGGCAACAAGCTCGCCCACCGTGGTTATCTTATTGCCAAGCTCATACTGCCCGGGATAGAACACGGCACCCGATATCTCTATCATATTGGAGAAACGCTGCAACATCTCCTCAACCTTTACATAATCGCCGTCTTTTAGTTCAAAAGCGGCAGCCTCGGGCTTGCTCACGGTGTGCATCGAATATTCACGGCCGTTTTTGCGAATAACATTGAGGTTCTCGGTATAGGCATCACCGGCAAAGCCACCTGCATACGAAACGGCATCGAGCAGTGTTTCGTCGGCCTTCATCTCATATTTCATAGGGCGTTTTACCTTGCCTGCCAGCTCCACAATGTTTTGGTATGCACCAACGCTTATCACGTCGTTGTCTTGCAAGCGGACATCCGATGCCGTTTTACCGTTCAAGATATATTCATATACGTCGATTGATGCAATCTCTCTGCCGCCGCGGTACACTTTTATATCGCGCAATGTACCAACCTCGCTTATACCGCCGGCAGCATACAAGGCATTGAATGCCGTTGAGAATGCACTCACGGTATATGTTCCGGGAGCTACCACCTCGCCGTGTACCTGCACCTGCACGGAACGTATGGAACCGAGTGACAGGCTTATTTGTGAGCCACTATATACATCGGCAAGTTTTTCTTTAATACAATCTTCGGCCTGTTTGACGGTGAGCCCGTTAAGGTGCACAAGCCCCACACCGTCTATAAACACTTTGCCATCGGGCGAAACACTCTCTTTTATATTGAACTGGGATGTACCCCACACATCTATTATAACCTCGTCGCCTGCACCAAGCACATACTCACCGGGGGTGGGAATGTTCATCGATGGCTCAAAAGTGAGATATTCGTTATTGAATATATCGCGACCGAACACCGCCGTCTCATCGGGTTCCTCCTCGGCGAACATATTGTCGAGCTCATCGACAAACATTGTTTCATCCTCGGGAATCAGGAACCTATTTTTTTCTTCATCGGCCTTGTCATCTTCAGCAACACGCCTCTCTTTTTTATTCTTGGAAACAAGTTTTTTGTCCGCGTTTGCATTCTTGCGGCTGCGGTCGAAGGAGTCCTCCTCATCATCCATCGACATAAATGACGGCTTGTTTTTTTGCGCTTTGGATTTTATGCGTTGCAACTGCTCAAGGGTTACTCCCTGCTTCATCAATTTAGTTGCAATATCCTGCTGTGATGTGCCTTTCTCCTGCTCGGCCATAATTATCTCCACCACCTTGTCGTCGGACAAAGATTGCGCATAGGATGCGCCGGCCATTATAGAAACCACAAGCAAAAACAGTAATCTTTTCATAACATTATCGGTATTATATCTTTTTTCCTTTGAGTATATACAGCACCGTTATCACTATTATCTTCAAATCGAGCCACAAGCCGCGCTTTTGCAGATAATCCAAATCCATATCAAGCCTTATGAGCATCTTCTCCATCGTATCGGTATATCCGTTATATACCGATGCGGGCGACGTGAGCCCGGGGCGCATAAGATAGACGTACCTGTAATCGGCATTGTGCTGCATTATTTTATCTATAAAAAACTTACGTTCGGGGCGAGGGCCCACAAAGGACATATCGCCAACAAAAACATTCCACAGCTGCGGCAATTCATCGAGATGATGCTCGCGCAAAAAACGGCCGAATGGGGTGAGGCGCTCATCGTCCTTGACTGCGAGGTTGGGCTCATCGTTATCTTCGGAGCCCACACGCATTGTGCGATATTTAAGTATATAAAACGGCCTGCCTTTGTAGCCTATACGTTCTTGTCTGAAGATTACAGGCCCGTCGCCCTGCATACGCAGTCTTATGTATATGTAGAGAAACAGAGGAGAGAGGAACAACATACCCGCAAGCGAACATAACACATCGAAAATGCGTTTTATTATTCGCTGGAGGAGATTCATCCCATCGCAATATTTGGATTTACTTTGTGCTTTTCCCATCTATAAAAGACTGTTATCAATATGATAACTGCAAATGCGTTTTTTTATTGTGCAAAAAACCGTTTTTGTGCGCGTTGCGCGGTATATTATAAATAAACGAAGCCAAAGATAGTTATTTTACCGATACCACGCAAAGCAAAGCGGGAAATTATAAATGCAAACGGGAAATAACATACTAATCCACAGGAGCAAGAACAGCCCCGGGATAATAGTGCCGCAAAATATCTTCATAGGAACAGCCACGCTCGCCCATCACAGCCGCACCAATTTGGCAGAGCCCTACACCGTGCCCCCACCCTGCGCCTTTGAACAGGAAACATATAGTGCCCTGCCGTTCTATTTTATCGACCACAAAGGCCGAGCTATACAGGTGAGTGGGCGACAGCCAGCGCCTTATTTCCAACTCCTTACCAACAACCCGCACGGCCCTGCTGCCAACTATGCGCAGCTTCACCAGACGGCCCGATGCCCCGCGCTCCACAGGCTGCAGCTCCTCTATCAAGCCAAAGTCTATACCCGAGCGCTCTGCCACCAAACGCGACAGTTCTTCCTGCGAATACTCAACCTGCCAGCGGTAAAAGTCATTTGTCTCGCGGTCATAATTGTTAAGCACCTGCGACAGCACCTCGGGCGCCACAGAGGAGCAGAAGGCATCGGGGGTACTCTCAATCCACGCACGTGCACCCTCCTCGGTTTCAAGCAGGGGCAGTGGTTCTTTGTGCGGTGTATCGCGGAACGCCTGCAAATACTCATAATCGACATCCTCCCAACAGGCCGAGAAACGCTCTGTGGCACCGCCGCAGCATTTGCTGAAGCGGGCATCGCACACCTCGCCGTCATATTTAAGCACAAGGTTTTCGGTAGCTTTCACTGCCGCCTGCACATTGGGATTGATGGCACGTGTGAGCCCCTGGTAGCGTTGGCAATGGTCATCGGCACAGAGGTCGAAGAGGGCGTGGTCCTCGCGGGCATACCAGCGCACCACCTCATCGGGAGTTTCGTGGCCAAGCACTGCCGCCTGCACACGCTCCTTGCGATGCAACTGCGCATATAACCAGCTGCGCGATATCACGGTATGTGCCTTAAGGAATTCGAGCGAACTTGTCGCCGACATTTCCGACGATATCACACTCACCAGATAATCCTCGATAAAAAGGCGGTTTATGGCACGCACCTGGCCGTTTTCCACTATAAAACGGAGTTCCCCTTTGAAGGTTTGGTTCTCCCTGCGCTGCCAATGGAAATTAACACCTATGAGCACATCGTAGAGCACAAAACGGTATTCATCGGCAGCGGGAACAAAGGAGAATTCATCACTTTCGACGCCATTGAACAACAGGCGGTTTCCTTCGATGGAAACAGCGTTTTTCGCGGTCACAAGTTGCCCATTGCAGCGAAACTCACCCAGCAGTTCAAACTCCACCTGCGGAGCTATGAGAATACCTACATCAACCGTTCTCATAGTATATCGCCAATGGTTTCGCACACATCGTCGGCCGCATCATCGTCAATGGCAACCTCACGCAGAATAGCCGCAGCCTCATCGGGTGTTATATTCTTGTAGTCACATTCGCGGGGAGTTATGAGCAAGCCTGCCATATCCAATGTACCCGGGCTCACAAGGCGCTGCGCATCGTCTGCGGCATCGTAACAGGCGGGGCGATGCTTGGCACGGGGAACAACCACAAGCACATAGCCCTGCGCGGGAGAGTAGTACGACACAACATTCATTCGCGGTTCGCACTCGCCATTCACAACGGGGATAGCCGCTGCAAGGCTGTTCATAAATTCCACTGCACCGCTCACGCAATCGGCCACCACCATAAAGAGGGGGAGCACATAGCCCGTAACGCGATAGAGGGCACTGCCGCTGCTTATGTACACAGGCTGCAAACCATCCTCAACTGCCTCGCTCCACTGCTCGCCAAGAAGGGGGATATCAACAGCCCTCACTGCCTGCAAATGGGCGTGGTCGGGGGCCGAAGCACCGCATTTTGCCCCATTATAGAAAACCGCCATTCCCTGCCAAGTGCGCGACAGGTGCAGCATATCGGCAAGCAACGTATTCAGTTTTTGCGGTGTATGTTTCTCATTTACTATGGTAAAGTGAAACGGCAATATGGGGAAGGGGTTCACAAGCACCGTGAGGGAGCCCATTGCACGCAGGCTCTGTTGGGCGGCAGGCCTGTTCTGACCACACAGGAAGCAGGGGCGCGCCGCCAGCGATGCGGCATCTACTTTGGCCGCCGTGGATACTGCACGCGCAGGGTTGTATTGCAATGAAAGACCATTGCCAAGCGAGCGTACGCTCACGGCCTGCAACGCATCGTAGCGTGCCGCGGCATCGGGCCATTGTGAGAGCTGCTTGGTGTAGAAATCCTCCAATTCATCGAGCGATGGAACAGCCAGTTCTTTTACCAACTGCAAGCGCGCCTGCAACTCAGCAGTGCGTATGGAGTCTTTATATGTGTTATGGGCATTTACCTTGGCGTGCGACAGAGCCGCATCGGAATTGCCGCCCCAACGGCGGCACAGATAAAGCACATCATATATTCGCCCTATACGATAGCGGCGGGATATTTGCAAGCCCACGGCATAATCCTCGCCATAGCTCACATTGGGAAAGCCCACCGAACGGATAACCGGGGTGTAAAAGGCACGAGGAGCACCCAAGCCGTTTATGCGCAGGGCATTGTTGCGCCCGTTCTCCTCGCTCCACTCGCGGTGGTCTATCACGCCGGGAGGCAGGGTATTGAGGTCGAAATCACATATCCTATATGTACCCACCAGCATAGCACACTGCTGTTTGTAGAATTCATCCACTATCTGTTGCAGGGTGGCAGGCGAGCTGTAGAGGTCGTCGCTGTCGAGCTGCACCGCAAAACGGCCGCACGAAGGGCTGTTCACAGCCTCGTTCCAGCAACCGCCAATACCCAAATCGGTGCGGGTGGGGATTATATGCACCACCCTGTCGTCGCCAAAGGCATCTATTATCTCCGAAGTGCCATCGGTGGAGTGATTATCCACAACAATTATATTGAATGCAAAGGTAGTCTGCTGCCCGAGCACCGATTTTATGGCATCGCCTATGGTGGAGGCGCGGTTGAGCACAGGTATTATCACCGATGCCTCAACGGGAAACTCGCCGGCCGACAAATCTATATCGTCGTACTTGCAAGCCGGCAGACAACCGCCTATGGCTTTGAGATGAGCCGTGCAGGCATCCTCCATCTCTATCTGCACCTCTCGCTGAGCAGGGTTCACATAATCGAACTGCTTTTCGCCGCTCTTGCGGGTATCTGTTTCCTGTTCGGTATAAAGAAACTCCTTATAATGAAAAATTTTACCAAAACGGCTCATAGCAAGGCGCAGACGATAAAGACCGGCATAGGCATACTCGGCAACAGCATCGGTCGCATATTTCTTTAGTGCCGCGGTGCGAAAAAGGAGCACTGAACCAAAATCGAAATCATTCCTGAGGCTGCCTGCCTGATAATCTATGGTGGGAGCTTCGCACACCTCGCCGCCTGCTATCTTACGATAATCGGCATATGCCATAGTGGCATCCTGCGGCACCGATGCGCAGAACTTTTCCAAATCGGCAGCCTGCATTTGCGGCAATCCTTTTGAAAAATATATTACAAACTCAGACACTGCCGCTGCTGAAATTTTC
The DNA here is from genome assembly GCA_017503645.1 of Bacteroidaceae bacterium. Lineage (GTDB taxonomy): Bacteria > Bacteroidota > Bacteroidia > Bacteroidales > Bacteroidaceae > HGM04593. Next base: position 64,653 of record JAFVSR010000037.1, read on the forward strand.
AAGAATGTATCATCGGCAGTGAGCGACGGCACCACCAATTGTTTCACCTTTGCAGGCAGCACCGAGGAGCACTCCCCATTGCTCAACAAAAAGATATTTTCCACCGCAGGCATTGACACAAACTGCTGCAAAGCGTCGTAAGCCATTTGAGGAACAAAGATGTCTATTGAATTACGTTTCATAGTATTATATTTACAAAAAAGCAATAGCCGCCACACCGGCGCTACAATTACGCGAAAATAATAAAAAGCGTCATATTACGCAAAAACCACACGACAAAATATCCGCAACAACAATTATTAATATAAATATTAAACTTATTTGAAAATATTCTCTTATTTTTGCGACAAACCGCAAAATGGCACATTAAAATGAGCGAAGAAAAGAGATATTTTTTGGGTATGACACTTGCAGAGCTTAAGGAGGCTGTGCAGCAGGTGGGGATGCCCGCATTCACGGCCAAGCAGATTGCCGACTGGGTTTACAAGAAAAGGGTGCGTAGCATTGAGGAGATGACAAACATATCACTGAAGAACCGCGAAAGGCTGCAAGAGCACTTCGAGGTGGGATACCGCGCCCCTGCCGATGCGGCACGTTCCTGCGACGGCACCATAAAATATCTTTACGCCGTGGAGAACAACCATTTTGTGGAGGCTGTTTATATACCCGATGGCGAGCGTGCCACGCTGTGCGTTTCGTGCCAGGTGGGTTGCAAGATGAACTGCCTGTTCTGTATGACAGGCAAGCAGAAATACACCGCCGCACTCACAGCCAACGAGATACTGAACCAGATTTTTGCACTGCCCGAACACGACAAGCTCACAAACATAGTGTTTATGGGTATGGGTGAGCCGTGTGACAACCTCGACAACATACTAAAGACCATAGAGGTGCTCACGGCCGACTATGCACTTGGGTGGAGCCCCCACCGTCTGACGGTATCGTCGGCGGGAGTGCGCAAGGGGCTCAAACGCCTTCTCGATGCGGGCGACTACCACATAGCGATAAGCCTGCACCACCCCATACCCGAAAAGCGCAGCGAGATAATGCCGGCCGAGCGCGGTTACTCGATAACCGAGATTGTGGAGTTGCTCAAGCAGTACGATTTCAGCCACCAGCGCCGCCTCACTTTCGAGTATATAGTGTTCAAGGGGATAAACGACTCCTCTTTCCACGCACGCAAGTTGCTGCAACTGCTTGCAGGGCTCGACTGCCGCATAAACCTCATACGCTACCACGCAATCCCCGGTGTGCCATTGGAGGGTGTGGATAACGAGCATATGACCAACCTGCGCGACTATCTCACCAAGAACGGGCTGTTCACCACCATAAGGGCATCGCGCGGCGAGGATATTTTTGCAGCTTGCGGAATGCTCTCCACACTGAAGAACGAAAAGGAACAACAATAGAATAGATAAAAAACAGATAGCATTATGAAGAAATCATTCATTCTACTCTTTACAGCCGTGCTCATTGCAGCGTGCAGCAGTAATAGTGGCACATCGTTGCTCACCCCCCCGTCGAGCGGTCTTGCATACGAGGTTCTCGTAGTGTGCGACAAAAACACTTGGGAAGGCCCCACAGGCCGCGCTTTGTTCGGCGTGTTGGACAGCGACGTACCCGCCATACCGCAATCGGAGCGTTCGTTCCGCGTGTCGTTCACCGAGCCTTCCGGTTTCACACGCCTGCTGAAATCGTTCCGCAACATCATTGAGGTGAAGATAGACAAGAGCCAGTTCACCCAAACAAAGTTCAAATACCACCAAGACAAGTATGCCGCACCGCAGATGATTATGACCATACAGTCGCCATCGGCCGACGATGCCCTGGAGTACATAACAAAGAACTCACAGGTGATAATAGATTTCTTTACATCGGCCGAAATGAACCGCGAGTTGCAGGATTTGAAGGAGGAGAAGAACCACAACAAAAATTTCCTCGACTCCGTTAAAAAGAAGTTCGGTTGCGAAATGCTCATAACCAAGAACATACGTAGCATAAAGAGCGGCAAGGACTTCCTATGGGCATCGGACATTTCGAACAACAACAGCAGCATACAGAACTATGTTATATACAGTTACCCATACACAAGCGTAGATAACTTTTCGCGCGAGAACTTTATGCAAAAACGCGACTCGGTGATGAAGATAAACATCCCCGGCAACCGCCCCGACCGCTATATGGCAACCGACACTATGTTTGTAGATGTTTATGACACCGAGTTCCGCCAGCGATATATGCAGGTGGCCAAAGGCTTGTGGCAGATGGAGAACGATATGATGGGCGGCCCGTTTGTGTCACACCAGGTGGTTGACGAAAAGAACAACCGCGTCATTGTGGTGGAAACATTCCTCTACGCACCCAATAAAAAGAAAGGCGACCTCATACGCAAACTTGAAGCAGCCCTCTTCTCTTTGAAGCTGCCCGCCGACAAAGACATTGAAAACAGCGTTCACATACCCGAGGTGGTTATAGACGACACAGATATTAACGAATAAAAACAACAATAGACCGATATGAGCGACAAACGCAAGATACGTGTTGGTATCACACAAGGCGATATCAACGGCATTGGATACGAGGTTATTTTGAAGACCTTTGCCACACCCGAAATGTTCGAAATATGCACCCCCATAGTATATGGCTCGCCCAAAGCTGCCGCATATCACCGCAAGGCGTTGGAAATAGATGTGGCATACAATGCAATAGCCACACTCGACGAGGCCGAGGATGGCAAGCTCAACATAATAAACTGCAATGGCGACGAGATACGCATAGAGCTGGGCAATGCCACCAAAGAGGCAGGGCAGGCTGCTTTTGAGGCGCTCGAAAGAGCTGTGCACGACTACAAAGAGGGCAAGGTGGACGTGCTTGTCACCGCCCCCATCAACAAAAGCACAATACAGAACGAGGATTTCCACTTCCCCGGGCACACCGAATACCTGCAAGAGTGCAGCGGCGAGGATTACAAATCGCTTATGTTGCTATGCAGCGACGAAATTCGCGTTGCAGTGGCCACATCGCACCTGCCCCTGCGCGATGTTCCCGCAGCCATAACGCCCGAGATGCTGGAGGAGAAACTCACAATTCTCAACCGCAGCCTCATAGAGGATTTCGATATTGATGCGCCCAAGATTGCAGTGCTTTCATTGAACCCGCACGCCGGCGACAACGGTCTATTGGGTAGCGAGGAGATAGAGATTATCACCCCCACCATTAAGAAGATGAACGATGAAAAGGAGATTTTCTGCTATGGCCCATTTGCAGCCGATGGTTTTATGGGCAGTGGCAACTACTGCCGTTTCGATGCCATCCTGGCTATGTATCACGACCAGGGGCTTGCCCCGCTCAAGGCACTTGGGATGGACAACGGCATAAACTTTACCGCAGGCCTCCCCATCATACGCACATCACCCGCACATGGTGTGGCATATAACATTGCAGGCAAGGGTGTTGCCGACGAGAACTCGTTCCGCCAGGCCATTTATGCAGCAATAGATATCTATCGCAACCGCATAGCCTACAACAATGCACGCCGCAACCCGCTGCGCAAGCTCTATTTCGAAAAACGCGACGACAGCAACCGACTGAACTTGCAACAGAGCGACAACGACTAAAATTATGAAATACGCTATCATAGCAGCAGGCGAGGGCTCTCGCCTTGCCCGTGAGGGGGTGAAGCAACCCAAACCATTGATTGAATTACAAGGCGTTCCCATAATAGAGCGCCTTGTAAGGCTGTTTATGCGCCACGGTGCAAGCTCGGTGAGCATAATAATAAACGAGCAGCAACCACAAACGCGTGCCCTGCTGCAAAGCCTGCAAGAGGAGCTGCCCATAAACCTTGTAGTAAAGGACACCCCAAGTTCGATGCATAGTATGCACGCGCTTATGCCCCACTTGCAGGGCGATGAAAAATTCTGCCTCACTACGGTCGATACCCTTTTCCACGAAAAGGAGTTTGCCCGCTACATTGCAGCCTTTGAGCAAAGCAGCAGTGACGGGCTTATGGCTGTTACAGACTACATAGACGACGAAAAGCCGCTATATGTGGAGACCGACGGAGAGCTAAACATAACAGCCTTCGGCGACAGTGCGGTGGAGGGTAGCCGATACATATCGGGCGGTATATACGGGCTCACACCCAAAGCGCTCGACACGTTGCAGAAATGTATGGAGCAGGGGATTGCCCGTATGCGCAATTTCCAGCGTATGCTCATTGGCGACGGGCTTGCACTCCAAGCATATCCATTTACCAAGATAATAGACATAGACCACGCCGAGGATATAGGAAAGGCCGAAGAATTCTTGAACGAAGAAAAATGAAGATTGCAACCATAGCACGCGACGCAGCCCACTCACCACAGATGGTGGAACAGGACACGGCCATACTCAAATGCATTGAGCAGGAGCTAAAGGCCATAGGGCACAGCACTGCCCGCCTCGATGAAAAGGAGGATTTCAGCGGCTACGATGCAATATGCCATATGACGAGGAACCACAATACCTTGCAGCGGCTTAAAACAGCCGAAGCCAACGGGTGCCGCGTTATAAACAACCCCGCAGCGGTGGAAAAATGCTCACGCATAGAGTTTATGAACATATTGCGGCAAAAAAACATTCCGCAACCGCAATACACGCTACTCACGGGCAGCTGCCTGCCCGCCACACTTCAATACCCGGGGTGGATAAAAAAGAGCGATGGTTGGTCGAAGTGCAAGGAGGATGTAGCTTTTGTAACCAACGAAAAAGAGGCTGCCGAGGCCATTGCGGCAATAAACGGCACAACGGTTTATTGCAACCACATAGAGGGCGATGTGGTAAAATTCTACGGTGTAATGGAGAATTTCTTTACACACTGCTACCCCAACCCCGAAAAGACAAAATTCGGGTGGGAGAGGGTGAACGGCACGCCCAAGCATTACCCGTTTGATGAGGAGCAGATGAAAAGCATTGCCTTTGCCGCGGCCAAGGCGGCGGGGTTGGATGTTTTTGGCGGTGATTGCATAGTTACGCCAACGGGAGAGATATTTATCATAGACATAAACGATTTCCCGAGTTTTTCGGCAGTGCGCAGCGAGGCGGCACACGAAATTGCAAGGATTATTATAGAAGATAAATAATGTTATGACTGAAGAGGATAAAAAGATATACGAAGCATCGATAAAATCGATGGACACCGAGGAGTTCCTCGATATGTGGTTCTACCGCCCGCTTGGGTTCCACTGCGCGCTGTTCTTTCGCAACCGCGGCATACACCCCAATGTAATTACCATTCTATCGATATTTTTGGGTATAGGAGCAGGTGTATGTTTCTACCAGGAGAGCCTTCGCTGGAATATGCTTGGTATGCTGCTGCTTATGTGGGCCAACCTATATGACAGCACCGACGGGCAACTGGCTCGTATAACGGGGCAAAAGACACGCTGGGGGCGCATACTCGATGGTTTTGCGGGCGACTGCTGGTTCTTCTGCATATACTTTGCACTCGCCTCGCGGCTCACATTCACACCCATACCCTTTGCACCGGAATATGACTGGGGAGTGCTTATATGGATTATATGCTCCTTCTGCGGTTTTTGGATACACGGTTCGCAATGCCAACTTGCCGACTACTACCGCAACATACACCTATACTTCATTAACGAAAAGAACGGCAACGAGTTCCACGACTCCGTGGCGCAGCGCAAGGAGTATGCCCTTGTTTCGTGGCGCACCGATTTCTTCTGGAAACTGTTCCTCAGTTTCTACATTGCCTACGTGGAGAACCAGGAGCGTATGAGCCCTGCATTTCAGCGTTTCATAGCCGCAGTGCGCAAAAAATATGGAACAGCCATACCGCGCGAGCTGCGCGTGGAGTTCCGCAAGGGCAGCCTGCCGCTGATGAAATACACCAACATACTCACATTCAATTCGCGCGCCATTATGCTCTGCTTTTCAATGCTCACAGGGGTGCTGTGGCTCTATTTCATTTTCGAATTGGTGGTGCTAATGATTATATTCGCATATATGAGAAGCAAGCACGAGGGGCTATGCAAACGCCTCACAAAGAAGATTGATGAGGGCTATGAATTCAGTTAAAGGTATAATATTCGACTACGGCGGCACCATAGACACCAACGGCACACATTGGGGCGAGGTGATATGGGAGCAGTACAAAAGCACCGGGGTAACCAATGACAACGCCCTGTTCCGCGATGCCTATGTGCACGGGGAGCGTATGCTTGCAAAGAGCCCCATAATAGAGCCCGGCGACACATTCCACACACTACTCGAAAAAAAGATAAGAATACAAGCCGCTTGGTTGCGCGAAAACGGCTGCCCTGTTACCGCCAAACAGGAAACAGCCATAGTGGAAGGGTGCTATAAAAAGGTGACCGACACGCTGCAAACCACGCTTGGCGTAATAGAGAAGATTGCCGCACGCTACCCGCTTGTGCTGGTTACAAATTTCTACGGCAATATGCCGGTGGTATTAAAGGAGTTCGGGCTGGACAAATATTTCCCCACCATAGTGGAATCTTCGGTTGTAGGGCTGCGCAAGCCCAATCCGGCACTATTTGCGCTTGGCGTGGAGGCGCTCCATCTGCCGGCACGGGAGATACTTGTTGTGGGCGATTCATACAGCAAGGACATATACCCCGCACGCACGCTCGGTTGCAAGGCCGTGTGGATTAAGAACATCTGCTGGGCTCCTGAGGATGTAAAACCCAATGCCACCCCCACCGCCATAATAAAATCGTTGGAGGAACTGCCGGCATTGCTCGCTCTATAACAACAAGCGAACATAAACAGCACTTTTTTCGTTTTATAGTGGTATAACCAAAACCATAACCCTATGAAACGACTTTTCGCAATTATCTTTGCGTTGGCAGCCATAGGCAAAATTGCAGCGCAAATATCGCCCGAGAACTATTCCGTGGAGCACAAGGACAGTAACTGGTATGTCACTCTCGACTACGAGATAGACAAAATACCGGCGAAAGACGGTATGCTGCTTATAACCCACCTGTGCAACGAAGACACCTGTATAAGCTCGGCCGTCAGACATTTCCAAGGCAAGAACTTCGCCAAACAATATGTCAAGAGGCACGGCTACCAACCCAACCTGCACAACCACGGCAACAACCAATGTGTTATTGCCTTGCCCGAAAAATATGCAAGCGACACCCTGCTGGGCATTACCTACTGTGAGTATAACAGAGGCAACAGGAACGTAACATTCACGCTCGACACAATGGAGGTGGTGCTCCCCGGAACCCCACCGCTAAGCTGTCACAAGGTAGATGCCGCACTCACAATTGCCGACCACATAGCGCAGGAACACCCCTATGTAAAGAGCATTAGCCACTACACCCCCATAAACGAGAGCGACAAGAACACCCCCGCTGCCAAACGTATTGTGCGGTACCGCACGGCAAGCCCACTGCTCGATGTCAATTATATGAACAACGCGCAAAGCATCGAGGATTTAATGTCAATCATCAACCAAATCATCGCCGACAGCACCACCACGGTGGAGGCTGTGCAGTTGGTGGGCTACACATCGCCCGAGGGTAACGAGCAGAACAACGCCGAACTGGGATACAAGCGTGCGCTTGCCTTGCGCGACCACATACGCAGCCACCACCACCTGCACGACTCGGTCTTTGAGATAGCCGACGGCGGACGCGACTGGCAACTTATATATAAGGATATAGCAATGCTCGACATACCTGGTGGCGACAGCCTCATAGCTCGCCTTAAGAAGGAGCCGTCGGCCACCAAGCGCGAGATAATGCTGCACAGCTACGACAACGGCCACTTGTGGAACGAGCTGTCGGTGGCATTTGCCAAGCAACGCGGCACATCGGTAAATGCCATCTACTACCACAACAGAACCGACAGCGCTGCCATTGCCATAAACGAGGTGGTGAACGAACTGATAAACAACCCAGCACCCGACTATCGCAAAATGGCGCAGATTTTGCGCCAATACAAAGACGATGCACGTGCACTGAACCTGCAAGGTGTGATTGATTACCGCCGTCACCGCCTGCACGCAGCCGAGCAGGCATTTGAAAAGGCTGCTGCTATGGGCGACGAACAAGCTGCAACCAACCTGCTTATAGTGCAACGGGAACGTGAGGACAAGGCCCAATAAAAGCAGAAATTAGAACCACTCCTTGTACAAAAATTGCACACAAGGCTTAAATTTGTGCAAAATCCTTAAATTTATTGCACAAACCATTGGCGAGTGTGCAATTTTTGCAATACTTTTGCGCAGAAATTAAAAAAGAAGAAAAAAATGAAAAAGACAATCTTTACACTTATCTGCGCAATGATGCTTTCAATCCCCTCATTTGCACAGAGCATCAACAAGAATGGCGATGAGATTATAGGCGAGTACCTTACCGACCGCGGCGGCAGCAAAAGCAAAGTGCGCGTGACAAAGGCTGCCGACGGCACATATACCGCACAGATGTTCTGGGTGGAGAAGCCATTGGACAGCAACGGCAACAAGCGCAAGGATGTGAAGAACCCCGACAAGAGCCTGCGCAACGTGGATATCGACAAGGTGGTGATTGTAAAGGGCCTTAAATTCGACAAGGAAGAGGGCGAATGGAACGGTGCCAAGATTTACGACCCCTCAAAGGGCATACGCGTGAATGTGGAGGCCGAGTTTGTAGATGCCAAGAAACTCAAACTGTTTGGTAACATTTGGGGCATAGGCACCACCATATACTGGACAAAATTGAAATAAGCAGAGGATATAACGTCAGTTCGATATAAAATCGTTCAAATTACGAACCTGTCATCCCGATAGAGCGAAGCGACGAGGGATCTCAAAATATCGAAAAATAAGAGATCTCTCACATACGTTATTCGCACAGCTCATCGAAAACCTCTTTTGATTTTTTTCATTAAGGTATGGTCGAGATGACAAGCACATCAATTTATTGCGAAAATCTTATATCTAATTCACGTTAATATAGTAAGGTTTGATTTTAGTGGTTAAGAGACATCGTGTTCAAAATTAATTTTGAACACGATGTCTTGTTTTATGCATCTAATGCAAGGCGAAGACCAAGATATTTATAATATTTCGTTTTAGCATCATAGTTTCTAATCACAACACGACAGTGATCAGCCATAGTACTATATTCTCCCCCTCTACGGATTATATAGTACCCATCTACAGCCCCCTTAGGGTTTACTTGGGGTGTAGAAGGGTACTTTGCGTATATATCAGAGCACCACTCCCATACATTGCCACTCATATCATAAATTCCCAACTCATTTGGGGCAAGTTCCTTTACAGGGTGCGTTTCACCACATCCGTTACCACCGTACCACGCAACTTGCCAAGGATAATTTCCACCACTATGGGTATATCCCTTGGATTTATTTCCCCCTTTAGCCGAGAATTCCCACTCGGCCTCGGTGGGCAGGCGGAACTTAAGCCCCGTCAACTCATTTAATTTTTTGATAAATTCTTGGCAATCCACCCAACTTACACTTTCAACGGGGCGCAGCTCACCTTTATAATAGCTGGGATTGTTTTTCATAACAGCCTGCCACAAGGCCTGCGTTACCTGCGTTTCTGCAATAAAAAAGCTATCCAAAGTGACATCGTGTACAGGTGTTACATGATTACCATCGGCACTTTCTCCCATTCTGAATGTGCCACCCTCAACATAAATCATCTTAAAGGAGACATTACCCACCGTAAATGTATCGGTTGATAGCGCACTGCTCCATAGAATGGTTTCACAGCCCATAAATTCAGCGACAAGCTCTATTTGCGGAACCACATTGTTTTCTTTATAATATGTACACGAAAAATCGACCTGCAACGTATTGCCTATTTCCCTTAAATCTATCTTTTGGGCATCGTCACACTTTAATAGGCCGGTATCATCAGTCATTCTCATATATATATATACCTTTTCCCCAATGTTCTTTTCCACCTTAAAGTTAAAGGTGAATGACAAATTAACAGCCTCATCACTCCTTTGGAAAGAGATTATTGAGCCCTTGAGAGGAAGAGATACGGAGGAGCAGTTGCCTACTACCGCATTCACGCTCTGCAACACAATGAAATCGGTGATATTGAGTGCTTGCGTTTTGTAATCGGATTTGAAACACTCTCCCAAGCGCCTCAACAGTTCGGAATCCGATGCTCCCTCCTGAACCTGTGGGAGCTCCTTGGCAAGGGCCTGCTCCTCCTCGCCACCCTCGTTAAGCCATTTTTCGAGCACACCGTCTTTGAGAGCGCACAGCAACTCCTTACCAAGCGCAGAGTTCTGCGCGGGGGATTTATCTATTATGCTCTTTAGTTCCGCCGTGCTCGCGCAGTAGTTGTTACCTATATAAAGTATTGTTTTCATTGTTTGCTTGTTTTTGATGCCGACCGGAATTTATACACAGCCTGCACCTCCCTTATTCTTTCGATATTTGTTTTTTCGCGGTCGGTTCTCTCCTGTTTTATACCCTTTTGATTACACATTGCCGCTTCCTTAATGAGGGTAGCCTTTTCTATAAAGTCCTCTTTACCTATTTTTATTGAAGTAACCTCTTTCCCCGATTCCATTGAGTTTATATACTCAATGAATTTAGATTCCACCAGCATATTTACAACGCTCTCTATCTCGGCACCCGAAAAGCCACCTACATTAGCGCCATTGGCAGCCATTGCCTTTGATATCTCCTCGAGAACCTCGTTCTTGTAGGCACCATTGGATTTAAGTTCTGAGAAATCGAATACAGAGCCATCGACATCGTAGCGGTGTATCTTTTTTTTAAGTATATCCACACGCTCGTCGGTGGTGGGGAAATCGACAAAATAGACCTCGTCGAAACGCCCTTTGCGCATAAACTCGGGGCGCATCACATCGTTCGCCGTTGCCACAATATATACAGCGGTTTTTCTCTCTTGCATCCAAGTGAGGAAGTGGCCCATCAAGCGCATAACCAGCATATCGCTGTCGCCTTGCCCGCTGCTGCCGGCAAAAGCTTTCTCTATTTCGTCTATCCACAACACACAGGGGTGCGCAGCCTCGGCCGTTTCCAAAGCACGCCTTAGATTGTGTTCGCTCTGGCCCACATACTGCCCCATTAGCCTGTTCACATCCAGTCGCAGGAGCGAAACGCCAAACTTTTCGGCTATGGATTTTGCAATCATACTTTTGCCGCAGCCCGGCATTCCTATAATAAGTATTCCCTTGGGCAATGGAATTTTAAGGTCGGCAGCCAAGCTGAGGTGCCGGTATATCTTGGCCTTGTCTTTAAGGTCGTTTTTCAAGTTTTCCAATCCACCAACCTCATCGAACGTAACATCGGTGTTCACCACCTCTATTATGCCCGATTTCTTTACTATATTCTTTTTCTCTTCGAGGGCAATGGAGATTGTTTTTTCCGATATACAGCCACCGGTGCGTAAGGTAGAAGAGTTTATAATTTGCTTAATCTCGTACATCTGAAGCCCTTGGAGTGTTCGTATGTAGTTCTTAAGCACCCAAGATTTCTGTTGCTCGCTATAGTTCTTCGAAACCTCCAAATGCAGTGAGCTTATATATTCGGATATTTCAACCTCGGTGGGTGCAAGCACATCAACTATTGAAACAATCTTCTCAATGCCCAAAGGCAATGTGAAGGAGGATTCCGACGATACTAAAATTATGGAATAGGGATTTTTGTAAAAGCCACGTTCGTATTTTTGTGCAAACAGCTGCAACAGGGCCTGCACCTCCTCGGAACAGAGGATTTTATCGGCATTCTTTATCAAAAAAACCTTCTTGTCGTTTACACTATTCCTTTTGCCCGAAACAACCCCCTCGAGCAATGCCTCTAACTTAATGCTCCAGTCGCGGTCGGGGCACTTGGTAACAAAGTCGATAATTCCAAGTTTTATATCAAACTCGCAAATATCGTCTATACCCATCTCAAGAATTTTTCGCCCGCTTTTGGGGGACAATATCTCGGTTATCACCTCATCAACCAGTTCATAATGGAAATGGGGTATATATATAACAGGAGAACTAAGCAGCCCCGTTATAATTTGGTTTTTCAATTCGTTATACATAGTAATCAATGGAAAAATCTATTCCACAATTTCTTTGTGTTTCGCTTTGCGGCCTCCCAACCATTCTTTATTGCCGTTTCCACCTTTTGGAGTGTATTTGATACTCTTTCCACAACGGGCGCCACCTTTTCTGCCACCTTTTGCGCCGTGTCACGAAGTTTTTCCACAGCCATCTGTGCCATACTTGTACATTGATTGACAGCCTCGCGTATATGACCTTTTACTTTGTCCTTAACCTTTTGAGGAACCAGAACATCAACAGCAGTGAGCACTCCCCAAGCAACAACTCCAACCACCGCAGCAGGCGCGGCAGCAACACCTAACGCCGTTGCAAAGGCTCCCATTATAGCACCAACACCCACTTTGGTACCCTCCAAAACAAGCCTCTTTTTGCAGGCCTTTACAATGGCCGTCTTTTGGGCCACATTGTTCTCTTTTAATCTTCGCTGATACTCTTTTGCCGATATTGTCTCTGTTTCGTATTTCCAAGCAAGTTTTTGATATCTTAAGGCCTCCACATTCTGGCGGGCCTGCCTTTTTGCCCAATCATATTTTATCGATGAGGGGGCAGATGAAGAATACACGCTTTTAATGGTGGCGGCAGAAACAATCTTCTCGAACTCCACATCCTCCACCGAATCAAATGGAGCGTTGAAATATTTTAGTATCCGTTCTTCGTCCTTCAACAGGGATTTGTCAATAGAGGAAAATGTCAAGTATTTAAGATTGCGCAATGCCTTGATTGCTGCCGATAGCCTATTTCTATTATCCATAACTATTCCTCCTTGTTTTTTTGTTCTGCCAATGCACCATCGAGAAGTTCAAGGTCGTCGTTAAGGCCTTCTGCCTCTGCTTCTATCTCTTTATCAAGCGCCTCTACAATGCTGTTTCTAAGTGCTTTTAGCTCCTCATCGGTTAAATTGCGGTTCTCATTTTTTTGCACGAGCTCCTGCACATCTGCCTCAATCTCATTGCACAGCCACTCACCTTCGGTGAGTTCGGAGTCCTCTTTCTTGGCACTTTGAAGTTTTTTAATGCTCTCGTGGAAGGAATCAATCTCCTCGCACTGTTCTCTTATCAACGCCTTCTCCTCGTCGCTCTCACCAATTTCGGCCAACACATCATTTATGTGTTTATCGCCGCGATTGTCTGCAATGTTCAGCAGGCGCTTAAAACTGTCCAAGAAGCGTTCAATCCACGACGCCCTTTCGGCTTCGTCAAACCTAAAATTATCCATATTACTCTCCTTTATTATTATAAATATTGCTTGCACTTTTGGCGTGCCGCATACATAAAAAAACATCGGCAAACATTTACAAACAACCGTTGCAATGTTTACCGATGGTAAAGATAGTAATTTTTCTAAAATAACAATATTATATCTGTTATTTTGAGCCATTAAAGGCCCGAGAGCAACATATTAGGGGAAAAGGCTTTACACCACCTCTTTAATCACGCGGCAGGGATTACCCACAGCCACGCTGCCCGAAGGGATATCGCGTACCACCACACTGCCGGCACCAATTGTAACATTGTCGCCTATGGTGACACCCGGCAGCACCTGCACGCCTGCACCTATCCACACGTTGTTGCCCACGGTTATGGGCTTGGCATACTCGAGCCCCTTGTTGCGCTGCTCCACGTTTATGGGGTGTCCTGCAGTGTGAAAGCCGCAAGAAGGGCCTATAAACACATTATCGCCAAAGGTTACGGGAGCCGCATCGAGGATTACGAGATTGTGGTTGGCATAAAAATTGCGGCCAAGCGATATGTTGTAACCATAGTCGCACCAAAAGGAGGGCTCAATGGTATAGCTGCCGTTTGTGCGCCCCACAATTTTTGAAAGCAAGGCAGCACGTTCCTCGTAATTTTCGTATGGCATTTGATTGTACTGCGCACAGAGCACCTTGCAGGCATTACGTTCGGCAATGAGGCCGGCATCGTAGTTGGCATCGTAGAGCTCTCCACGCAGCATTTTTTCCTTTTCTGCGTTCATCATCAATTCACATATACATTAGAGAAATATTGGTCGAACAGTGCTTTGGCCTCGTCGAGCTGTTCGGGGGTATTTTCTTTTACACCCGCAAGTTTGTACTCCCAACCCATAGCCTCGTACTTGTGAACGCCCAGGGTATGATAGGGGAGGATTTCAACACGTTGCACCATTTTGTTCTTGCCCAATGACTCGCCCAATGCACGAATATCCTCTTCGAAGGCGCTGTAACCGGGAACAAGCACATAGCGCAACCAGAAGGGCTTGCCATTCTCCTCGAGCCATTTTGCAGTGCGCAATGTCTGCTCGTTGCTGCGCGATGTGAGCAGGCGATGGCGTTCGGGGTTGAACTGCTTGATATCGAGCAGCACCAAATCGACAAGGCGGAAGAGCTCCTCCACGTCGTCGTTCCATATGCTGCCGTTGGTATCGATGCACACGTTTATGCCTTGCTCCTTGAGGCGCTTTACAAGAGGGATGAGGGCAGCCGCCTGCACGGTGGGCTCACCACCGCTGAAGGTGACACCACCCTTCTTGCCGAAGAAGGCTCTTTCGTTCATTGCCAGGCGCATAATCTCCTCTATATCGGTTTCCTGGCTTTCGCCTTTGGCATCTATGGTGTCGGGGTTGGCACAGTAAAGGCAGCGGAAATTACAGCCCTGTAAAAATATCACCAAACGCAGGCCGGGACCATCGAAGGTGCCCATTGATTCGTATGAATGTACTCTTATCATTATATTTTGCTTTAAGCGGCAAAGGCCGACTATGCAGCCGGCCTTTGCTCAATATTTCCAATAAATTACATACGCTCGTGGAAAGAACGAGAGATAACCTCCAACTGATGCTCGCGGCTCAGCTTGATGAAGTTCACAGCGTAACCCGACACACGAATTGTGAGCTGAGGATACTTCTCGGGGTGCTCCATTGCATCCATAAGCATCTCGCGGTTGAGCACGTTCACGTTCAGGTGGTGAGCACCCTTGGTGAAGTAACCGTCCATCATAGTAACAAGGTTCTCGATACGTGTCTCGGTATCTACACCAAGTGACTTGGGTATGATGGAGAATGTGTTACTGATACCGTCCTGCGAGTCGCGATAGCGCAACTTGGCAACAGAGCTCAAAGAGGCAACAGCACCCTTCTTGTCGCGGCCGTGCATAGGGTTGGCACCGGGGGCGAAGGGAACGCCCTTGGCGCGACCATCGGGAGTGGCACCTGTCTTCTTACCATACATAACGTTAGATGTAATGGTGAGGAGCGACAATGTAGCCTGTGCGTTCTTGTAGATAGGACGTTTCTTCAACTCCTCGCTGAAGAAATATACGAGGTCAACACCAAGGTGGTCAACACGGTCGTCGTCGTTACCGAAGCAGGGGAAGTCCTTCTCAATCTCAAAGCCCTCTGTGAGGCCCAGCTCGTTGCGCTTAACGGTTACCTTACCATACTTGATAGCCGAGAGCGAGTCGAGCACGATAGAAAGACCTGCCACACCATAAGCAAGGTTGATTGTGGGGTTGGTGTCGATAAGTGCCATCTGCGATTTCTCGTAGTAGTACTTGTCGTGCATATAGTGGATGATGTTCATTGCATCGTTGTAAACGCGTGCAATCTCCATAAGCACCTTCTTGTAGTTAGAAAGAACCTCCTCGTAGTTGAGCAATTCGCCCGAAAGAACAGGGATGTCCTTAACGATGAGTGTACCTGTGTTCTCGCAACGACCACCGTTGATAGCAAGCAACAGAGCCTTTGCAAAGTTACAGCGTGCACCGAAGAACTGTATCTGCTTACCGATAGCCTGGTAAGATACGCAGCATGCGATACCGTAGTCGTCGCAGTTACGAACCTCACGCATAAGGGTATCGTTCTCGTACTGGATAGACGAGGTGTCGATTGAAACCTTGGCACAGAACTCCTTGAAGCCTTCGGGAAGCTCGGGGCTCCACAGAACGGTCATATTGGGTTCGGGCGAAGGACCGAGGTTGTAAAGTGTCTGCAAGAAGCGGAAAGATGTCTTTGTAACCTTTGTACGGCCATCGTTGAAGCGACCACCGATTGCCTCGGTAATCCAAGTGGGGTCACCGGCAAAGATGTCGTTGTAAGACTGCATACGCAAGTGGCGTACCATACGCAATTTTATTACAAACTGGTCGATGAGCTCCTGTGCAAATACCTCGTCGATGTTGCCGTGGTCGAGGTCGTACTGGATGTAGATATCGAGGAATGTAGATACGTTACCGAGTGACATAGCAGCACCGTCGAGCTCCTTAACCGAAGCGAGGTATGCCATATAAACCCACTGAACAGCCTCCTGGGCAGTAGTTGCGGGACGGCTGAGGTCGAGACCATAGTATTCACCCATTATCTTCATCTCGTTAAGAGCCTTAATCTGCTCCGAAACCTCCTCGCGCAAACGGATTGTGGCATCGGTCATAGGGCTGAGCAGAGCCTTCTGGTCGGCTTTCTTGGCCTCGATAAGACGATCGATACCATAGAGGGCCAAACGACGATAGTCGCCGATTATACGACCACGTGCATAGTTATCGGGCAGACCGGTGAGGAAGCCCAATGAACGGTACATACGAATCTCGTCGGTATATGCATCGAACACACCGTCGTTGTGAGTCTTGCGGTAGTGATAGAAAATCTCTTTTACCTTGTCATCTACCTCGACACCGTTCTCGCGGCAAGCCTTCTCGACAACCTTGATACCGCCAAAAGGCTTGATGGCACGTTTCAGGAGTTCGTCGGTCTGCAAACCTACGATGAGCTCGTTCTCTTTGTCGATGTATCCGGCCTTATGCGAAGTGATAGTAGACACGGTTACATTGTCGAGTGAACGCACGCCATTGTTGGCACGCTCCTCGGCAAGAGCTTCCAAACACTTATCCCAAATCTTCTTTGTTCTCTCTGTGGGACCTACCAAGAAAGAAGCATCACCTTCGTAAGGAGTGATATTCTCGTGCACGAAATCAGACACGTTAATCTCCTTGTTCCAAAGGCCTTCCTTAAACATTTGATTCAATTCCATATTCCTTTAAGTTTATAGATTAGTATCTCATTATTGCAGAGAAGGGAGAGGCGAATGCTCCATATCCTTCTCCATTACTGCAAAGATAATAAAATAAATATATTATATACAAAAAACAGGAGTACAAAAAGCAAGGACAAATTAAAATCATTTCAATTTTGTAATAAAGAAAATTAAATGAAAAACAGGGAAAACAGAGCATTAAAAAACACAATAACATTGCAGAGGCCGCCGAGATAACAAGTTGAAAAGAAAAAAGAGAAAAACTATATCAAAAAGACAATTTCAATTTTGTAATAAAAAACTATTAGAACCACAAAGACGGGTTGTCGGTAATCACGGCATCAACCGTTGCACGCGGAGCATCGGCGGGAGAGCGCAAAGTCCACACTTTCACGACTTTTCCGTGCGCTTTTATTTTTGTAGCAAGCGAGCGGGGCAGGCACCTTCTATGAAAATTAAACGATGATATATAGCTGTATTTTTCAAACGAAAAGCAACGCAAAGAACCATCGTAAACGACAGGCAACAACGGCAGTTTGAACACTATAAGTTTTTCCAACGGAAAGGGCGCACCAAGCTCGTGCAAACGAGTTAACACATTATCGCTGAACGCCTGCACCGAGGTCCACTCCTCGGCACCGCAGGCTGTAATATCCTCTATGAGCCTCTCCTCTATTCCGCGCCCGCCCTCCTTGACATCCACAAGCACGCCACAACGCCCGCCCACAAGCGAGAGCACCTCCCGCAGCGTGGGAACCGCTTCGTTTGTGGCAACACCTGCTGCATCGGACAGGCGCAACGTACGCATCTGTTGCAAAGTGAGTTCCTCTACCCTGCCACGGCCATCGGTGAGCCTGTTCACCGCAGCATCGTGGAACACCACGATATGCCCGTCGGCAGTGAGGCGCACATCAACCTCCACCGCATCCACACCGGCGCATATACTTCTTTCGATGCAAGACAAACTGTTTTCGAGCCCGTCACCGGCACCACCCCTGTGTGCCACAATAAGAGGAGGCCCCGCACCATAGAGCAACAAGGCGCAGGCAAATAGCAGCAAATATGTAAACGACAGACTCTTTACGTTCATAGCGCAGAAACAGACGACAATTATACCACAAATAAGAACAAAAAAGAAAGCAAGGCGGTTTTATGAAAAACTACACCTTGCTTTAGGAAAGAGCGGATTGGGATGTTACCTGCTGCCACTACCCTTGCAGGTTTTACACTTGCCGCCACCCTTGCAATATTTACAAACACCGGTACCTTTGCAAGCGGTGCAAACCGTATTCATCGAAGCCACACCCGAGCCGTGACAATAGCCACACTTGCCCGTTCCGTGGCAGTAGTATCTTGCCGCCGTGGCACTGCTCGACGTGCAGGTACCCGTGCCGCCGCAAGTGTGGCAGGTGGAGCTTGATTTCGACGACGAACCACCCGACGAGCCATAGGAAGAACCCGATACCGGCATAGATGCATCTGAGCCCGAGCTTGTATCTATGCCATCCTTTACAACCGAGTATGTGGCATATGTAGTTGCAGCAACGCCAACAACAGCCGTAGCTACATTAAGACCGTTTATGAGGCGCTCATAACGGCGCTCCTTGCGACTCTCTTTTGCCCACTGCAGATTCTTTTTAATGACATCGTCAGCGGGGTCGAGTTCGTGGGCAAGTTTCAGTTTTTTCATACCCTTGCTGTAATCCTCGGCCTCAATATCGAGCAGCGCGATATTGTTGTAAGCCCTTGCATATTCGGGGTTTATCATAAGGATGCGCTCATACACATTACGCGCCTTTATCGCACTCGTCTTTTTGGCTTCGATACCGGCGTTGAGCATATCGTATAGCAGATTGGAGGACAACTGCCCGTTGACATCTATCCACCCCTTGACGCCGCAGGCCGTGACGGTCGATTTACCACCCGAGAATTTGGACATAGAGTCGAAACAGGGAGCTATCAGGCGCGAACCATTATACAGGTAGGCACCATAGAGGCTGCCACGCTTCACTATATACACCTTGTTGGCAGCATCGAATATAAGTTCATCGAAGTTCTTGGGCACAATAACCCTGCCATAGTTATCTATTACACCCTGCGCAGCACCGCCACCCACTTTTGTATATTTAAGCGACTGCTTTGCTTTATTCGCAATACGCTTATTAACAGCGGCCGAAGCCTGCTGAATACTCTGTATGCGCGCATCGAAGGTACCGTTGCTCTTTTTTTCGCGCGCCTGGGCCAGAGCAGCCCTGTATGCCTTGTTGCTACCGGGCACCGTAGTCATTGCAGCCTTCACCTTCTTCTCGGGCACAACAACCATATTTCCCTCGATATCTATGGCACCCCAAAGCTCGCCCACCTTCACGGGAGCAATCATATCTTCGTCAAAAGCATCGGCGGCATCATATTCAAAAGGTATCACACACTTACCCTCCTTGTTTATATAGCCCCATTTGCCCTCCTTTTTCACAGCAGCAACGCCCTGATGAAAACCATCCATATCATCCACATCGTCGTACACCGGCTCAATGATAAACCTATTATAAAGGTCTATGAAACCAACCTTGCCATCAACCTTCACCATAGCAAGATTTTCGTAAAATTTAGCAGCCGCATCGTCGTACTGCGCGGGAATGGCCCAATCGATATTATCGGCATCGCTCTTGCCTATGAGAACAGATGCACCCGAGCCAAGCAGATTCACTGCAGCCGAAGCCGCACCTCGTATGGGGCTGTTTATATTCTGCTCCTTAAAAGCATAACCATACTTTTTTGTTTCGGGGTGCCTTACAAGATTCAAGCGATATGTCACCAGCTCCTGCGCACACAAGCACATTGCCACGCAAGAGAAAAAGAGAGCAAATGATATTCTTTTCATTTTCAAATTTATTTGTTACCCTAACAAGGTATTTACAAGATGCAAATTTACAAAAAAATGTTAATCTACAAAAACAGTGCCGGCACTAAACACGTGCCGTGCGCCACGGCTAAAAGAAAAGACAGGCATATAGCATTGCAGCATTTATGCACAAAACACATAAGACAGGAAGAAAAACAAAAAATATTTTTCGCAATTTTCTTGCACATTTCCAAAATAAGCTATACCTTTGCACTCGTTAAACAAAGAGACCACATTTCGGCAACGAAATATACACTTTTGGAGAGGTGGCAGAGTGGTCGATTGCACCGGTCTTGAAAACCGACGTACTGAGAGGTACCGGGGGTTCGAATCCCTCCCTCTCCGCAAGAAACAAGAGAACTTTCAGTTCTCTTGTTTTGTTTTATGGGCTCACCTGCAAAGTCTGGGGGGCTATGCAAAAAGTTTAGTCAATCTATAAAAGAAGAACTTTAAGTCGGTAACACCTCTAAGCTGTGCTCTGAA
>JAFVSR010000038.1 GCA_017503645.1 Bacteroidaceae bacterium
CAAGACCGCAATATCGCTTCATAAGCTAAGGATTTAAGTTATACACTTGGGACTTAGCCCCTTCGTCAAACCAAAGATAGCGATTGCGGTCTTATTTTTATTCTGCCGGGGTAAAAACTTGTTCTTATATTGGTTTGAGCGCAAAAGAACATACAAAAATATAATAAGATACAAAGAAAGGCTCATGGGCTACCGAGGATATTAAAGAAAATTTAATAGTTTCTATATTTGTCTATAAATGCCATTTATTAGGGCGCCTCCCAATACTTTTGCAGATAAATCCACTTAACGAAGAGGAGAGGACCGCTTGCAGTGCAGAAGTTGGCCGCAAATTATAGGGAAATCCCCCGCTATTTATAGGAAAAATCCCTAATGACATTGCAACTAAATAACTATCTTCGCATATCAAAAACTATGAAAAGATATGAGAAGAGTATTGTTTTTGCTGGCAGCACTGCCACTTTTTACCCTGCAGGCACAGGTGAATGAAATGTTCTACGTGCCCAAAAAGACGGTGAAACAGGAAAACGTTGCCAAAGCACTTGCGGCAGAGAACGACGGCTGGGGCGTTGAGGACAACGGCAACACCCGCGATGTGGATGAATATAACCGCAGAACACCGGCCACAGTGTCGGCAAGCAATGTGGGCAGCGTGTTGGAGGCCGAAAGCTATGAATATATAGATGAAGGCACCGACTACGATTACTCCACCCGCATAGTGCGCTTCCACAACCCCACAACGGTGGTTGTGAGCAGCCCCTGGTACTACGATGTTTACCCTGCAAGGTATTACTATGATTACGAATATTATTACGACAGCTATTGGGATTGGTCCATAGGTTGGAACCGCTGGGGCTGGGGAATAAGTGCAGGCTGGCACTACCCGCACCATTGGTATTGGGGCTGCTCCCCCTACTATTATCCTCATTACCACCACCATCACCACGCTGTTCTGCCCGTGCACAAGGTTCATTCGCGTGTTCCCTCGGTGTCGTTGAATAACCGTGGTGGCACAGGGCGCAGGCCTGTTGCATCGGCCTCGGTGGGCGCAGGCAAGAAGCCGGGTGCACAGGTGGGCAACAGAAGGAACGAGCGTGGCTCATCCACTACCGGTGTGCAGAGGAACAATTCCACCGGTAAAAAACGCGAAAGCGTGGGCAGCAGTTCGTCGCGTACAGAGAGCCGCAGCTCAAATTCTACATATAACCGTCGAAGCAGCACCAGCGTGCGCAGCAACAGCACCGGCGGCAGCCGCAGTAACCGCAGCAGCGTGGGTGGCGCATCGCGCAGTTCATCCTCTCGCTCATCGGCATCTCCCTCGCGTGGTGGCACATCTCGCGGTGGCAGACGATAACGTTATGGCATTTGAAGAACAGATAAACCGATATTACTATGAAAAAGATTATATATTTCCTTCTACTCTTTATGGGTGTGCAGGCTGTCGATGCGCAGAACAGCTATGATGTGATGCGTTTTGCAAGCGACGAACTCAGTGGCACGGCACGTTTTGTGGGTATGGGTGGCTCAATGGGTGCCCTGGGTACCGATATTTCCGTGATATCGACCAACCCCGCGGGTATAGGTCTTTACCGCTCCTTTGATGCAGTGGCCACCATAGGACTTCACACGGTGGAGAACAAAGCCTCCTTCCTGGGTTGCGAAACAAAGGACAACAAGGTTTCGGTTGCGTTCGACAACATTGGCCTTGTTTTTTCTACCTACCACGGAGGCGACAACCTCAAGTATGTGAATTTTGCCTTTAACTACCGCCACCGCAACCACTTCAGCAACAATATGGAGATAGCCGGCTCGCTCATAGATGGCGACAACAACTACTTCTCGCAGCAGTATGCGCTCAAGAATTTTTACGACATAAGTGGCGACTACATCGACTATAACGATTACTATTCGCTCGACTATCCCTGGTTAGGGCTGCTCACATCCACATCGGGGCTCATTGACGATAACGGTAATCTGGCCTATGTTCCCGAGGGTTCCGACGGCAGATATCCCACATATATGAACTACCGTTCCAAAGAGAAGGGTGGGGTGGATGACATCGATGTGAACATTTCGTGCAATGTGAACGATATGCTCTATCTTGGTGTCACATTCACAGCAAGCAATGTCGATTACACAAGGGCTGCCGAATATACCGAGTTCTGCGACAGCTACGACTACTACACCATTCAAAATAGCTATAATGTGAGCGGTAACGGCTTTGGTGTGAAGGTTGGTGCCATAGTGCGCCCGTTCGAGTACTCGCCGTTGAAGATAGGCTTGGCGCTGCACTCGCCCATTTGGTACGGGCTCACCGACCGCACATCGGCAACAATGTATGGCACTACCGAGAATAATATATGGGATACGCGCGACTACGATGCCTATGGCGAGGACCTCTTTGTCGATTACGAGTACACCACACCGTGGCGTATGAACCTGTCGGCATCATATACATTCGACACATTCGCAGCCATAAATGCCGAGTATGAGCTTGTTGATTACTCCACAGCAGGTCTTGAGTATACCGATGGCTTTGATATGAAGGACCTGAATACCGAGATTGAGGCCAATATGAAGACGCAGCATATCTTCCGCGTGGGTGCATTGTTCAATCTTGACGATAACTTATCCCTGCGTTGCGGTTATAACTATATTTCGGCTCCCAACTACGAGGATGCTGCCAAGACCATCTTCAAAATGTATGACACAAGCACCGAGTATATGAACCGATACGAAACCAATGTGTTTACTCTTGGTCTTGGCTATGCAGGCGAATCGTTCTATATGGATTTTGCCTACAAACTTGCGATGCAAAAGGCCGATTTCTATAACTATTACGACAGCGAGTATGTGAACCCAGCCGCCACGGTGGATATCACCCGCCAGAGTCTTTTAATGAGTATGGGTTTCAGATTCTAACTGAGTGGTTGTTTTTTACAGGTATGAGTGCCGGGCACCGGCACTCATACTTTTTGTGTATATTCTTTCTGCTATTGTTTTGAGGGGACTTGCTTTGTTGTTCTCGGTGTTGATTATCGGGTATTCTCTCATTTTGATGATATTTTTTATGTACTTTCTATGCCGATAGAAAGTACCAAAGAACTCTGCGCATATGGTCGCTTTCTTAACGGAAAACGTAGCTGATGTTTTTGGGGTGTCCGGAACTCGCTTGGCGGCGCAAAATGGCAGGCCATTTTTC
>JAFVSR010000039.1 GCA_017503645.1 Bacteroidaceae bacterium
ATGCCCGATGCCAATGCAATTCCCATTGGCAAGGATATTGCCGAGGAGGCTATGGATGCTGCTGCATGCGTTGGTTGCGGTGCTTGTGTGGCTGCTTGTAAGAATGGTTCTGCAATGCTGTTCGTTTCGGCAAAGGTTAGTCAGTTTGCTCTCCTTCCCCAGGGTAAAGCCGAGGCTGCAAAGCGTGTAAAATCAATGATTGCCAAGATGGACGAGCTTGGTTTTGGTAACTGTACCAACACCCGCGCTTGTGAGGCAGAGTGTCCCAAGTGTATCTCCATCAGCAATATCGCCCGTTTGAACCGCGAGTTCATCAAAGCGAAACTGAAAGACTAAAAATTAATTAGTCGTTATATATGAGTGGGTGGCCCAAAGCTGCCCACTCATTATTTTGTGCATACTTTTCGCTCCTTATTATATATATTTGATTAAATTTGCAGGTGGCAACTAATAAAAAGATGAATTTCTGCGTTACGCTTGCCTTCAAAATCCTCATTTACGTTTAGTAAACTGCGGTTTTTCAGGCTGCGCAAGCCTTGTACTTCATCTTTTTATTAGTTGCCATAATTGGTAGATACTTTAACCAATTTGCAACTAAACAACAGCTATCAGTATTATGAAAATTGCTATCATAGGAGCCGGAAATATGGGTGGTGCCATAGCCCGTGGAGTGGCCCGCACCGCCGAAGGTACCAATGTTATTGTGTCGAACCCCTCGGCAGGCAAGCTCGATGCGCTTAAACAGGAGTTTCCGCAAATAGAAACCACAACAGATAATTGCGCGGCAGTCGCAGGCGCCGATTATGTTTTCCTTGCCGTGAAGCCGTGGAAAATGGAGGAGGTGATTGCCGAAATAAAGCCCGTGCTCGATTACGGCAAGCAGGTGGTTGTGTCGGTTGCCGGTGGAGTGGGCAGCGAACAGCTCGATGGTTGGCTGGCCAAAGAGGGCGGTGCACTGCCACAGCTCTATATCGTTATCCCCAACACAGCCATTGCCACTATGTGCGGTATGACATTCATAAGCGGCAAGCGCACCGCGCAACAGGCCGACGACCATATTACAGCCCTTTTCGCGGCTATGGGCAGGGCTATGATGGTGCCCGAGGAGCTTATACCGGCAGGCACATCGCTTGCATCGTGTGGCATAGCATACGCCCTGCAGTATATAAACGCCTCTATGGCGGGTGGTGAAGAACTTGGATTCACTCGCGCACAGGCGCTCGAAATTGTTATGCAGACGGTGCGTGGTGCATTGAGCGTGTTGGAGGCCGGCGGTACCAACCCACAAGCCGAAATAGACCGTGTAACCACCCCCGGAGGGCTCACTCTGCGTGGCTTGGAGGCTATGCGTGAGGGTGGTTTCTCCAAAAGCATTATAGATGGCTTGTATGCCTCAATAAAGAAATAAGCAGAATTTGTACAATGAACACCATATATAAACGTATTGCAGTGAAGGTGGGCAGCAATGTGCTCACCCGCCCCGACGGAACGCTCGATGTCACCCGTATGTCGGCCATTGTGGACCAGATAGCAGCCCTGCGCTCAATGGGCGTGGAGGTTATTCTCATATCATCGGGAGCGGTGGCAAGCGGTCGCAGCGAAATGCGCGGTATGCCCTTGCGCCAGCTCGACACCGTGGGCCAGCGTCAGCTCTTTTCGGCCGTGGGGCAGGCAAAGCTAATAAACCGCTACTACGAACTTTTTCGCGAGCATAATATCCCTGTGGGGCAGGTGCTCACGATGAAGGAGTGTTTCTCCACCCGCCGCCTCTACCTTAACCAGCGCCACTGTATGATGGTGATGCTGGAAAACGGTGTGCTCCCCATAATAAACGAGAACGACACGATGAGTGTTACCGAGCTTATGTTTACCGACAACGACGAACTGTCGGGCCTGGTGGCTACAATGCTCGATGTGCAGGCGCTTGTGATACTGAGCAACGTCGATGGTGTATATAACGGTGTGCCGGGAGGCGAGGGTGTTGAGGTCATCCGTCGTGTGGAGCAGGGCAAGGAGCTTGCCGACTATATTCAGGCAACAAAGTCGAGTTTTGGGCGTGGCGGTATGATGACCAAGTGCAACATTGCCCGCAAGGTGGCCGAGGAGGGTATAGCAGTGTATATTGCCAACGGCAAGCGCAGCGATATACTCACAGCGCTTGTAACAGCCCCCGACAAGGTTGTGTGCACCTGTTTTGTGCCCAGCGAAACAACCACATCGCCCATTAAAAAGTGGATAGCCCACAGCACCGGTTTTACAAAAGGAACCATAGTGCTCAATGCCGATGCCGTGCAGGCTGTGTGCGGCAGCAAGGCGGTGAGTGTGCTGCCCGTGGGTGTTGTGAGTGCCGAGGGCGATTTTAAGCAGGGCGACCTTGTGCAGCTTGCGGCCACCGATGGCACCGCGCTTGGCGTGGGGCGCGTGGCCTACGACAGCGACGAGATACCCTGCATAATAGGCAAGCATGGTTGCAAGCCTGTGATACATTATGATTATCTTTATCTTGAATAGCAAAACTGCGTTTTGCTATCGGCGAGTTTTGCAGCCGTTGGTCGCGTGAAGCATAGACGAAGTTTATGCCACGCGGGTGGTTAAAAGCAAAGCGAGCCAATGAGATTGAAATATAAAACAACTATGAATTATAACGATATTTTCAAAGGTGTTAAGAGCGCCTCTGCTGCTCTGCTTAAATTGAGTGAAAAAGAGGTAAACGCCCTGCTTTTGGCAGTGGCCGATGCCGCCGTGGAGCAACAGGCATCCATTCTTGCTGCCAACGAGGAGGATTTGTCGCGCCTCTCGCCCGATGATCCCCGTTACGACCGTCTGCGCCTCACTCCCGCCCGCATCGAGGCCATAGCTTCCGATATGCGCAAGGTGGCATCGCTTCCTTCGCCGCTTGGCCGTGTGCTCAAGGAGAGTGTATTGCCCAACGGGCTGCACCTCACCCGCGTGGCGGTGCCCTTTGGTGTCATAGGTGTCATTTACGAGGCGCGCCCCAATGTTAGTTTCGATGTGTTTGCCCTCTGTATGAAGGCGGGCAGCGCCTGTGTACTCAAGGGTGGTAGCGATGCCGAAATGTCCAACAAGGCCATTGTGGCGGTTATCCACTCGGTGCTCGACCGCTTGGGAATAGACAAACAGGTGGTAGCGCTGCTGCCTGTTGAGCGGGAGGCCACACAGGCCCTCTTGTCGGCCCGTGGCTTTGTCGATTTGATAATACCGCGCGGCAGCAGCAGGCTCATAAATTATGTGCGCTCCAACGCCACAATACCCGTTATCGAGACGGGTGCCGGTGTGTGCCACACCTATTTCGATGCATCGGGCGACCTTGCTATGGGCGCAGCCATTGTGAACAATGCAAAAACACGCCGTGTGAGCGTGTGCAACGCGCTCGACTGCCTGCTGATGCACAGCAGCCGCTTGGGCGACCTTGCCGCCCTTTGCGCTCCATTGCAGCAGAGCAACGTGGTTATATATGCCGATGAAAAGGCATATAATTCACTTGCAGGCAGTTATCCGGCCGCTCTATTGCAGCCTGCTACCGAGGAGAGCTTTGGTACCGAGTTCCTGAGCTATGCAATGGCTGTGAAAACCGTTGATACAGCCGATGAGGCCATAGCGCACATTGCAGCCTACGGCTCGGGCCACAGCGAGTGCGTGGTAACTGCCGATGAGGCTGTTGCCAATATGTTCACCCTGCTTGTTGATGCCGCCTGTGTGTATGTCAACGCCCCCACTTCGTTTACCGACGGTGCGCAGTTCGGGCTTGGTGCCGAAATTGGCATAAGCACACAGAAACTGCACGCCCGCGGCCCTATGGCTCTAGAGGAGATTGTCACCTATAAATGGATTATAAAGGGTAACGGGCAGGTGCGCCCCTGTTGATTGCTGCGCCCCGCCCGTGTGACTATGTTGTTCCGTTTCTTTGAGTAAGGCCTTACTCAAAGAAACGGAATGTATTGTACCATCGCATTTTTTGCTCGGCAAGTTCGCTTCCCTGTTTCTCGGCGAGTTTGTACCAATGTAGTGCCGATATTTGGTTTTTCTTTGTTCCACGTCCCTTTTCGTAGCAGTAGGCTACGCGCTCTATTGCCACGGGGTGTCCTTTTTTTGCTGCTGCAAGGTACCAGTAGAATGCCTTTTTGCGGCTCTTTCGCACGTATGTTCCGTTGTCGTAGAATTGTGCCAGCTTGAATTGTGCTTTCGAGTGCCCTACGTTTGCTGCGCGTGTGTAGTAGTCTATTGTGGGCTGCTTGCGCAGTTTGCGTTTGCTCAGTGCGGCAATGGAGTCCTCTCTTGCGTGCTTCTCGGCAAGTGTAAAGAGGGCTATGGGCTCGTTCTGCTCGGCTGCTTTCCCAAACCAATGGTATGCGGTGGTGCTGTCCTTTTCAACGCCTGTTCCACGCAGGTAGCAGTCGGCAAGTATTGTTTGCGATGGGGCGTACCCGTTGCTCGCCGATAGGGTGTAGCAGGCAATGGCAAGCGAGTCGTTCTTATGGGTTCCCACACCGTGCATATAGCAGCCTGCAAGGTTGTGAAGTGCCTGTTTGTTGCCCATATTCGCCGCTGTGCGGAACTGGCGGAATGCCTCTATGCTGTCTTTCGTGGTGCCGTGCCCCAACATAAGGCACACTGCACGATTGAACAGGGCGTCGGGGTATCCGAGCGACGCGGCCTCGTTGAATAGTTCAAAGGCCTTTTGGTACTCCTTGTCGCGGTAATGGGCTCTGCCCTCTTCGTTCTTTATAAAGCAGTGGGCAAGCAGTTCGGGCTTGTCTATTCCGTTAATGGTTAGTACCTCCTGCCGCGCTATTGCCATCTGCTCCTTTTTTCTCTTGTTCTCACGCGTTGTTGTTATGCTGTCGGTGTTGTAAAAGGTGCCGTCGGCATATCCCTCCACGCTCACCGATATTTCATTGGCCACCGTGTTGTTGTAGAGCTCAACCTCAATGTTGCCGTTTCTACTTGTGGCTTGCGGCACCCACAGCAATGTGCGGCGGTAGTCGGGCGTGGCGTTGCCGTCGGGTTGCATTTTGCTGTAGTCGGGAGCGTAGAACTGCTTGCTTTCGGTATATCCATATACCATCGTGTATCGTGCGCTGCTGCGGCGGGTGAGCATAGGTATTATGCCTGCAGCTTCATCCTGTTCGTTGTATGGTATGAAGCAGGCAACGTAGTTGGGCAGTTCGTCGCCTCCACTTTCGTTTACGCGATGTGTGAAAATTGTGGCATCGGGTGCATCATCAATATCCCAGTTTCGCGGGGCTATACCCATTTTATTCTCAAAGGAGTTGTAGAAATTGTCGTAGTTGTAGGTTTTTATCCTTTTCTCATTATCACCGCCGGGGCGCCTATCTTCTATATGTGCACGGCGGGTTTTCTCGTCGGAACGTATGATGAACTCCTTGAAATTAAGCATTTTTCTTATGTTCACCCCTTTGGTATATTCCTCATCCCTGCGTGGTATGCTGTCGGGGTTGTATTCTTCATCCACTACTATGCTTTGTATCCAATAGCACCAGTTGAAGTTGTGTCGCCAGAAGGCACTGCGCAGAACATCGGCGCTGGTGAGGGTGCCTTCGTAGGCGGGGTCCGCTATGTAAACCTCGCTGTATGGCAAGTCATTGTTGGTTACACTGTGTATGATGGGGGCATAGTCGTTGTTTGTCACCGACCTGTCAAATGCGCTTCTTGTGTCGTAGTCGTCGTGGAAACTGTGGTGGGTGCTCCCTGCTCCCACGTGTTCTCCTCGGTTTACGCTGAATGCGTGCAGCGATATGGGGCTGTCCACGGCAGGCCCGTCATACGTGGAGTTGTTAGGGTAGGGCTTGGTATATCCCGGGCTGTGGACATACTTCTTGTTAGTAAGATAGGTTACATCTTGTGCATACTCCCACTCGTCGAGAAAGTCGAGGCGCATTTCGCTGCGTGGCGGGCGGTACTTCTTGGGGTGTTTCTGTTTCGATACCACTTCCACCTGTGTGAGCAGGTATTCAAAGGGGTTAATCTTTATTATCATCTCCCTCTCCCGCGCCATTTCTTCTTCGGTTGCGGGCAGGCCGGTATTGCGCTCCCAATATTCGTATAGGCGCATAGTGGGCGAAAAGTATCGCTGCAGGTTGAAGGTGAAGATGCTGTCTTTGCTCGATATACTGTTGTTGCGTGGTGTGAGTTTGGCTACCTTTTTGCCTGTAAAGTCTTTGGTTTGCAGGTAGAATTCGCCATTGGCATCGGTGCGGAAATCGTAGGCGGTGATGTTGCTGTCCTTATATGTTATCTCGAACTTTACCTTGCAATCGGCCATATTTGCTATATTGTACCTGTCGAGCTTGCCGAATTGGCGGATGGGTCTCTTTTTTATGAAGCGCCCTTTTATGGTTATTCCCTTCTCTACGGGCTCGTCGAGGTCGGCTGTTTTGTTGCTCAGTTTGCTCCAGTCGTACGATGTCCAGCCGCGTGTGAGCATAATGAGGTCGAGCTCGCGTGCGCGGTTCTTGTTGCGTGTGTCAAAGTATTGTGCGGCATTGGGTATATACCCTTTTATCTCGCTGCCAAGCAGCAGATAGGTATATAAATTGTAGTTGTACGATGTTGTGACGTTGTCGCAGCCATCGGTTACCGACAGCGAGAAACTGCCACCCTCGGTTATGGGCTTGCCATCCTCGCGCTCAATGAGGAGTTTTATCTTTTCGTGCGGTTGCGGGGTGGCGTTGCTGTTTTTTACAACGAGCTTTGCCGTGGAGCGGCTGTAGTCGCCTGTTTCGTCGTGAGTGACAAAGAAAAGGCGCTCGGCATAGGGAATGGCATCATCTACAAAGAGCACTACGCGGTTCACACCCTCGGGCAGTGTGCTTTTGTCTATGGCAAAAAGCATATTGCGTTCGGATGCAGGGAATCGCTCGTAATAGTTTGTCTTTCCTCGATGCAGCACGGCAAGGCCCAGTTCGGTATCGGTGGCAAGGTTGTTTTTCACAGCTATGCACACCGTGTTGCCCTTGTTCTCTATCTCTATTACCGCGCCCTCTTTCTCGGCCTTCGGCAGGTGGAATTTTTCACTCTTCTTGCCTCGTTTCAGCAGGGCTGTGTACTTGGTATCCTCTTTGGGTGTTATGGAGAATGTGCCCACTCCGTTATGCTCGGGTGTGGTGGTGAGCAGCTCCTCGCCATCGGCCAATATGGTTATGCTCCGGCTGCTGTTTATGCCGTCGTTACCAAATACCTCATATGCAACACGGCTCTCTATGCCCTCTACAAGGTGTCCTCCTTCGGGGTAGAATTTTACATCGCACTCGGGCAGTGTGCCGTTCTCCCACGCCACCTCTCTGTCGAGGCCGGTGACGCTGCTCTCCTTCTCCACATCTACAAGGAACGCCCGCTTTCTATCGAGCATATTGCGGAAGGTGCGGTCGCCGTTCTTCACCTCGTCGAACACGGGGAATACGCGGCTGAAGATGGCATCCTTGCCACGGTTGAGCATATATCGTGTGTAGGCCCTCACTTCGTAGTAGCCCGACAACAGCAGCCTGTTAAGCTCAAATTCTCCGTGGCAGCAGCCAGCATCGTCTATTTTGTATTTGTTGGTCTTTACCACATATCCTTCGGGTGCCACTAATTCCACATAGAGTACGCGGCTCATTGTTGTGGGGGTGTCGTCGGTGCCGCTTGTAACGTATGCCTTGAACCACATTGTCTCGCCTAAATAGTAGGCGTTGTTGTCGAAATGCAGATATACACGCTCTTCGGGAAATATGCTTTGCTTTACAACAGAGCGCACTATGAGGTTGTCGAGCGGGTTGCGCAGCACTGTGCTGCTGTCGTTTTGCGAGAATAGTGGTGCTGCAAGCATTGTCATAAGGCTTGCTATAAATGTGAACTGTTTCATAATTTAATCAGTATATGAGTGTTGAACCTATGAGTAACGGCCGTTTGGCGCTATTTGAGGCGATAGTTGTGGGTGTGCCCCCTTGGAATATTATATGTGCATCGTAGTTGGTGTTTATGGCCTCGCCATCCACCGTTGCGGGTGTCCACTCCTTAGATTCTATATATCGTGTTGTGGCAGCTATTATGGTGGCCTGTATCTCCTCTATTGTGCTGTTGTTGCCATCGGTTATGCTCATTGATATATTGCAGCCTTTAGCGGTGATGTTGCTTGCCTTTCCGTTCTTGTCGGCGGTGAACTCCATTTTCACACTGCACTTTTTTACACCGCAGTCGTTGCCTGCAAGCGCCTCCGCGAGTTCTCTGTATTCGTAATATGTTTCATATGCATATTGCGTAACCTCGTTGTTGGCATCCGTCGCAGCTGCTGCAGGCGTTTCGGGTGTGCTCTCGGGCGTGGCTTCCTGTGCGGGTGTTTCCTCTGATACCGCTTGTTTTGGTGTTTTTGTCGTTACGGGTTGTGAATATGTTGTTTTCTGCGCTTCTTTATATGTAGTGGCTTTTTCTATTTGCGTGGTGGCCACAGGTGTGGCGGTGGCGATGACTCTTCTTGCGGGTGTGGTGTAAATATAGCGGGGCTCCGCAAAAAAGAGTATGAGCAATGATACCATAGGTACGGTATAGGCCCATTTTGCGCGTTGCAGTGTGCCCGACTCTGTTCTGCGTGACATCATCATAATCCTTTTTCGCACGCTGCTTGTGCCAAAATTGTTTACCAGTGAAATAGCTTTGTTACCCAATGATTTTCTTAAAATGAGCAGTTGGTATGCCTTTGTGTCGTTGTGGTTTTGCAATACATAGCGGTCGGCCTCATATTCGTGCAGTTCCCTTATGTCGTTTTCAAGCATATATATAAGCGGGTTGAACCACTGCAGGGCCTTTACAATGCCAATGAAAAGCATATCGTAGGAGTGCTTGTGGTATATGTGCCCCTTTTCGTGCAGCAGTATCTCGGTGCCGCACTCATTGTAGTCATTTTCCGATATCACAACGTGCCTGAACCAACTGAACGCGGCAGTGTCGCCCGCGTGGCAGTGTATTGTCATCCCTTGCCGTTTGTCTGTCCACAGCGTGCCGCGCTTTATGCGGCCAATGGTTTTTGCAATGCCTATTGCTCCCCACA
Organism: Bacteroidaceae bacterium; assembly: GCA_017503645.1. Taxonomy (GTDB): domain Bacteria; phylum Bacteroidota; class Bacteroidia; order Bacteroidales; family Bacteroidaceae; genus HGM04593. Next base: position 9,065 of record JAFVSR010000039.1, read on the forward strand.
AAAGTGCTGCTGCAACGCCTGCAAGGTACAATATTACGGCATTTTCCCACGTGAATATGTTGTGTTGGTTGGCAGGCGTGGTGGCAAGAATTGTGTTGTGCAGTGTTTCGGCAATCTGCTGTTGCCCCTCGTAAATGGCCGGAGCCGCGGGAATCTCTACCTTGTAGCGCACAACAATGGCGGGCAGTATGCCCGATACAACTACCGTACACAGCAGCAAACGGCGGTTGAGGCTTGCGAAGCTCTCGCGGCGCAGCAGCAGCGTAAACGGTATATACAGCACCGCAAGGCAGAATGCCCATTTGAGTATGTATATGAGGGTTGCTTCCATAGTGGCTCTCTGTGGGTTACGGGTGGGGTATTGTCAGTGCTGGCTTTGTATTATCTCCAACAGCTCCTCTATCTCTTGCTCGCTCAATTGTTCATTCTCTACAAAATATTTCACAAACGATGAGCCCGAGCCTCCAAAGAAGGAGTCCTTTACATCCTTCATCACCTGCGTAGTGTAATTCTCCTTGCTTACGAGCGGGTAGTAGGTGTGTGTCTTGCCGCTGAGTTTGCGAAAATCGACAAATCCTTTATTATATAATATCTTCAGAAATGTCGATACGGTGGTGTATGCGGGCTTGGGTTGTGGGTAGCGGGCAATTATTTCGTGTATGCAGCCACCGTGGGGCATCTCCCAGAGTATTGTCATTACCTGCATTTCGGCTTTGGTGAGTGTGTCGTACTTTTTCTCTGCCATAGTATTGTGTTGTTTTTTGTTGCGACAAATATATAACGAATATTTTAGAAATCTAATGTTTTAGAAATAATTTGTCGGTTTATGGCTATATTTAACTTTTATTATTAGTAATTGGTAGGATACAGTTGCTATCGGGCGCAGTCGCGCAGTGTGATAAGCGCTTCGGGGCCCATATTGAAAAGGAGGTCGGCTATGCTCAGATAGGGTTGGAATCCGTTGCGTGTGGCAAATACTTGGTAATAGGGCTGCGGGCTGAATCCTTTTGCCTGTGTAAGGGTTGCGGGCTCGGCTATGCAGCGCAAATCCTCAATATCCTTTTTTGCCATTTCCACCGCTGTTTCTGTGGTGCGTTCAAGGCCCAAAAGTTCGCATACCACTGCGTGCAGGCGCAGATTAAAATCCATAAGAAATCCGTCGCGCTCCTCGTAAAAGTGAGCAAAGTCGTCGGCATAGTAATCGAAGAAGGGGCTTTTGCGGTATGCGCTCACAATGGCGTTCCAATGCAGGTGGCGCCAATTCCCGTGCTCGCTTATGCGTATGTCGCGCATAGCCTGCTTGCCACCGGTGTGCACAATGGGTATTGTAAGCGCCTGTGTTCCGTTCTCGGTGGCTATCACCGCACGGTTGCGAAAGGTCTGCTTGGTAAAGGGGCTGTCACCGTCGAACACTATTCCGTCGGCGGCAAAAAGGCGGGCATACAGCGGCACGGGTGCCAGGTATAGCGGGTGCGATAGAATCTCCATCGGCGCTTTCTATTTATAACTATCGACGAAACGGAACAGGCGGTTCCAACGTATCTTGCCATCGAACCATCCGCGGTCTTTGTCGAGCGACAGCCATATGAGTATGGGCTTGCCCACTATGTGGTCCTCGGGTACAAAGCCCCAGCAACGTGAGTCGGCGCTTTTGTGGCGGTTGTCGCCCATCATCCAGTAGTAATCCATCTTGAATGTGTAGCTTGTGCTCTCCTTGCCGTTTATGTAAATCTTGCCGCCCTTTACCTTGAGGTCGTTGCCCTCATACACTGCGATGGGGCGTTCATAGACGGGGAGGTTGTCGAGTGTGAGTTCCACGCTCTCGCCACGCTTGGGAATCCACACGGGGCCGTAGTTGTCTATGGTCCAGCCTGTGTGGCCGTTGAGCGGGTATATGCCGCGTGTCTCCTCGTTTTCCACAGGTTCAATGGATTTTACAAGGCTTGTATAGCTCTTCAGCTGTGCAAGTGTTTTTGCTGTGAGCGGTATCAGGTAGCGGCCGTTGTAGTAATCCTTAAGGTCGTCTTTGCTTATACCCAGTTTGTGGCGTGTACGCTCGTTCATCGGAGCGGCAAATTCCACCCAATAGTTGAACTGCACGTTCTCGGGTGCGGTGGTTTTAACGCCGTTTATATAAATGTCCTTGTCCTTTATTTCAAGAGTCTCACCGGGGAGGCCCACACAGCGCTTAACATAGTTTTCGCGACGGTCGACAGGGCGCCACACCTTCTCGCCGAATTGCTCGGGGTGGCGTGCCATATATTGGCTGCCTGCGGTGTAGTAAAGGTTATATACCGCACGCCTGCGCTCGGCGGTGAGGCTGTCCATTATGGGCTTGTTGGGGTAGAGGCTCTCGCCTATGTAATAGCACTCGGCATAGTAATCTATCACATTGGGGTTTGTGGTGGCAGTATCACCGGCGGGGTAGTTGAACACTACGATGTCGCCTTTTTCAATATCCTCCCACCCCTTTACGCGCTCATAGTCCCACTGTATGCAGTCTGAATAGCTTTTGCCACCTGTCACGGGCATAGTGTGCTGGGTGAGCGGCATACTCAAAGGGGTTTGCGGCTTGCGGGGGCCGTAGTTCATTTTACTCACAAAGAGGTAGTCGCCCACGAGCAACGATTTCTCGAGTGACGACGATGGGATTACATAGTTCTGGAAAAAGAAGAGGTTTACAAAATATACCGCCACAAGGGCAAACACTATCGCATCCACCCAACTCATAATGCCGCGCACGGTTTTGTTCTCGCTCTTCTTCCACCACCCCCAGGGGATAAATTTTGTAATGTAGTTGTCTATGATAAACGGTATTACAACTATTCCCAACCAGCTTTTTACCCACACGAGGAATATTATGTAGAGCGTGAGGGCTATTGCAAGGCGTATGTAATCTTTCTTTGTGGGTTTTCTCATTTTGCAAATTACTTTTGGGCGGTTTTGAAACTGTTTTTAGAAGTCGAACAGGTCGTTCATACCCAGGAGGCCGTTGTGCTCGTTCACATACTCTGCTGCAAGCACTGCACCCAGCGCGAAACCGCTGCGGTTCTTGGCATCGTGGGTGATGGTTATGCTGTCGGCGGCCGAGTCGTATGTGATGCTGTGTATGCCGGGCACCTCGTCGCGACGTATGGCATCAATCTTCAACTCGCTCTCCTGCGGCTGCTTGCCCTCGGTTACGCTGCCGTCGGGGTTGGTGAGGTTGCCCATAACCCAAGAGGCTTTGCGGTCGATGTTCTCCAAAATGCCCTCGGCCAGGGTGATGGCTGTGCCACTGGGGGCATCGAGCTTGTGTATGTGGTGTGTCTCCTCCATTTGAACATCGTAGCCGGGAAAGCGGTTCATTATCTTTGCAAGGTAGCGGTTCACTGCCGAGAATATAGCCACGCCCAGGCTGAAGTTGCTTGCCCAAAAGAGAGTCTTGCCCTCCTTTTCGCACAATTCGCGCATCTCGGTTTCGTGGTCGCTGTACCAGCCTGTGCTGCCGCTCACCACCTTTACACCGGCTGCCATAGCCAGCTTGCAGTTGTCATATGCCACGGCGGGGGCAGTGAACTCAATGGCCACATCGGCCGAGCGGAATGCATCACTGTTGAAATCCTCGCGGTTATCTATATCTATTATAGATACTATCTCGTGTCCTCTCTCAATGGCTATCTTCTCAATGGTTTTTCCCATTTTGCCATATCCTATAAGTGCAATTTTCATAAAGCGTTGTAATTTAATTGTGCGAAGATAGTGAAAAATCTGTAATCTCGCATCGCTTTATTTATTTAAGAGGTTAAAAGATGTTGGCAGGTATAAATAAAAGCCGGGTAATGGCTTTTATTACGGGGTTATTTCTTCAGAAACCTCTTTGCCAAGTACCTGCGCACCGGTTCGTCGTATAGTTTAAGGCAGGCGTATGCAAGCAGTATGCTCACAATTATCACCATTACCGCCACACCCCACGTTTCACCAAGTGTGTATAGCTTCTCTTTAATGAGCCACTTGTAGAAAATGTACATTATAGGGTAGTGCACTATGTATAGCGGGTACGAAATATCGCCTAAGAATTTGTTTATGCGGCCGGTTACGTTGTCGCTGCAGCTGCCACAGGCACCTATCCACACTATGGCAGGGAACAGCAGGGCGATGCATACAAATTCGTAGAGGCTGTTTATGCTTGCTGTGCCGGTGGAAGCTATGTATGGTACCGAAAATACCATAACGAGCAACAGTGTGCATATCCAAAATGCTCCTTTTATCTTGCCGGGCCTGAATGTGCGGGCAAGCAGCATACCCACCGTAAAGGGGAAGAGCATACGCACAAGGCCACCCCAAAAGTTAACGCTGTCTATTGTCCAGCCCACACCCACCATATCGTACCCCGATATGTTTCCCACAAAGAACCAGGCGTGGGCTATGCCGAGTACCACGGCAAGCGCCGCAAGCGCCTTGGTGGGCAGGCGATGTATGAACAGGGCATACAGAATGTTGCCTATGTATTCGAACCACAGCGACCAGGTGGGGCCGTTGAGGGGGAACATCTCGCCGTTACCGCGTACTTCGTGGGGCGCACCGGGCAGAGCGGGTATCATTAACATTGTAAGCAGGGTGGCTATCATCACCCAGCTTGTGGGTGTGGTGGTGCCGTTCCACTGCTTGCACCCTTCTACAAAGAATGCTAAAACACCTATCGCGGCGCCCATTACAAGCATTGGATGCAGGCGTATGAGGCGGCGTTTGAAGAAACCGCCAATGCTCATTTTGCCCCAACGGTCGTCGTAGGCATAGCTTATTACAAAACCCGAAAGGATGAAAAAGAAATCCACGGCAATATGCCCGTGGTTCAGTGTGGTGATGAGGCCGTTGCCGGCTCCGTTTGTGGTCTCCGCAAAGGCAAAGCCTTCAAAAATATGATACCATAGTACCAACAGGGCGGCTACGCCGCGCAAGCCATCGAGTAGTTCGTAGTGTGGTTTTGTGTCGGCAAAATGTACCGATGAAAGGGTGGTTTTTTGCATAGTTATCTTCGTTTTTTCGTGTTGCTTGATTGCAAATGTAATATATCCCGCTTAATTATGCAAGTGGCATACCTGCGCGGGCTGCAGCGCGCGCAATTTAATATAAATAATATTTTATGCCTTTAATTTGAAATTAAATGCCTATTTTTGCAAGTTGCTTTGTAAAATGCACCAAAATCGCAGATAAAACAAAAAACAAAATATAAATCTTCTATGGAAAAGAAATTCAAAAGAACTCTTGTGACATCGGCCCTGCCCTATGCCAACGGCCCTGTTCACATAGGTCACCTTGCAGGTGTGTATGTGCCTGCCGACATTTATGTACGTTACTTGCGCCTCAAAGGTGAAGATGTGCTCTTCATTGGCGGTAGCGACGAGCACGGCGTGCCCGTTACACAGCGTGCCCGTAAAGAGGGTATTACTCCGCAGGATGTGGTGGACCGTTATCATAACATCATCAAGGATAGCTTTGAGGGATTCGGCATTTCGTTCGACGTCTATAGCCGTACAACATCGGAGACGCATCACAAATTTGCTTCGGAGTTTTTCCGCAAGCTCTACGATGACGGCAAGCTTGTGGAGCAGACGTCAAAGCAGTTCTATGACGTGAAGAACGAGAAGTTCCTCACCGACCGCGATGTCATAGGTGAGTGTCCATATTGCCACAAACAGGCCTATGGTAACCAGTGTGAGGAGGGTTGTGGCCGAGCGCTTGAGCCCACGGAACTTATCAATCCCCGTTCAAAGGAGACCGGTGAGGCTCCTGTGCTCAAGGAGACAAAGAACTGGTATCTGCCGCTCAATGAGTATCAGCAGTGGCTCAAGGAGTGGATTTTAGAGAGCCACAAAGAGTGGCGCCCGAATGTATATGGTCAGTGCAAGAGCTGGCTCGATATGGACCTGCAACCCCGTGCTATGACACGCGACCTTGATTGGGGCATCCCCGTACCTGTTGAGGGTGCCGAGGGCAAAGTGCTCTATGTGTGGTTCGATGCTCCCATCGGATATATCTCAAACACAAAGGAACTGTGCGACAAGGAGCCCGAAAAGTATGGTTCCTGGGAGCAGTGGTGGCAGAGCGATGACACCCGTCTTGTACACTTCATCGGCAAGGATAACATTGTGTTCCACTGTATCATTTTCCCGGTGATGATGAAGGCTCACGGCAAGTATGTGATGCCCGACAATGTACCCAGCAACGAGTTCCTTAATTTGGAGGATGACAAAATATCCACATCGCGCAACTGGGCCGTGTGGCTCAACGAGTACCTTGTGGATTTCCCCGGCAAGCAGGATGTGCTGCGCTACGTGCTCACAGCCAATGCGCCCGAGACAAAGGACAACAATTTCACTTGGAAGGATTTCCAAGCCCGCAATAATAACGAGCTTGTTGCCGTATATGGCAACTTTGTGAACCGCGCTCTTGTGCTCACAAAGAAATATTTCGAGGGCAAGGTGCCCGCAGCAGGCGGGTTCACCGATTACGACAAGGCTATAATTGCAGAGTTTGTCGATGTAAAGGACAAGGTTGAAAACCTGCTTGGCCAATACAAGTTCCGCGATGCCCAGAAAGAGGCTATGGAGCTTGCCCGCATAGGTAACCGTTACCTCGCCGAGACCGAACCCTGGAAAGTGGCAAAAACCGACCTTGGCCGTGTGGCAACAATCCTTAACCTCTCTTTGCAGCTGGTAGCCAACCTCTCAATCGTGTTTGAGCCTTTCTTGCCATTCAGCAGCAAGAAGTTGCGCGAAATGTTGCAGATGAGCACTTTCGACTGGGCAAGCCTCGGTAGCATAAGCCTGCTTGCCGAGGGCCACGAACTTGGCGAGGTGAGCCTCCTGTTCGAGAAGATAGAGGACGATGCCATACAGGCACAGCTCGACAGATTGGAGGAGATAAAGAGGGCAAATGCCGCTGCTGCGTATAAGGCCAACCCCATACGCCCCGAGATTGCTTTCGATGATTTTACAAAGGTTGATATTCGCGTGGGCACCGTGCTCGAGTGCACCAAAGTGCCCAAGGCCGACAAACTGTTGCAGTTCAAGATAGATGACGGCCTGGAAACGCGCACCATTGTTTCGGGTATTGCCAAGCAGTTCAACCCGGAGGAGCTTGTGGGCAAGCAGGTGTGCTTTGTGGCTAACCTTGCACCCCGCACAATGCGTGGTATCGTGAGCCAGGGTATGATTCTCAGTGCCGAGGATAACGAGGGCAAGCTGTCGTTGCTCACCGTTACTCCTACTGCAAAACCCGGTAGTGAGGTTAAGTAATGAGCGGTAAGGCAACCGATACACTAAAGAATGCCGTCGCAAAGAGTTTTCTTTGGGGCGGTATGAGCAATGCTGTGTGTCAGTTGCTCAGTGTGCTCTTTGGTGTGTATCTGGCACGCATACTCGGCCCCGATGATTACGGGCCCATAGGTATGCTTGCCATTTTCAACGCCATTGCAAGTTCGCTGCAGGATAGCGGTTTTGTGGCCGCTATAGCCAACCGCAAGAGTGTGGGGCACGACGATTACAATGCTGTCTTTTGGTTCAGCGTCATAACGTCGTTTATCATATATGCAGTGCTTTATGCCGCAGCGCCATTTATAGCCGATTTCTTTAACCAGCCAGTGTTGCTGTGGCTTGCAAGGTTCAATTTTACGGCCTTTGTTATAAATGGTTTCAGCGTGGCTTTTTCGGCCTATCTGTTCCGCGACCTCAAGGTGAAGCAACGCTCCATAGCCGCGGTGCTTGCGCTCTTTTTCTCGGGCGTGATAGGCATTGCTTTTGCTGCCAACGGATACTCTTATTGGGGAATATCTATGCAGCTTATAACCTATGTGCTGGTGCGCCTGCTGGTCTATCTGTACTACACCCCGTGGCGCCCTACGCTAAAAGTGCGTTTCTACCCCCTGCGCTATCTTTTTGCCTTCAGTTACAAGTTGCTCATAACAAACATATTCCAAAAGATAAATTGGAACGTATTTTCGTTTGTGCTGGGTAAATTTTACACCCGTACCGATGTGGGCAACTACTCCAAGGCCGCCGATTGGTTCCGTATGGGCAGCGATATGGTGAATGTAATGGTAAACACCGTGGCGCAGCCTGTGCTTGCAAGGGTGGTAGATGACAACGAGCGTCAGTTGCGCGTGTTCCGCAAGATGCTGCGTTTCACGGCTTTCATTTCGTTCCCGCTGCTATTTGGTCTTGCGCTTGTGTCGCACGAGCTCATTGTGGTGGTGCTCACCGACAAATGGGTGGAGAGTGCCCGTATGCTGCAAATCCTCTGCCTGTGGGGCGCGTTTATGCCTATACAGTCTATGTTCACCAACCTGCTCGTGAGCTGTGGCCGCACAAACACCTTTATGTGGAGCACCATAGCACAAGGGCTTTTAGTGTTGTTTATGTTGCTTGCAATGCGCTCGTTGGGAATAAAGCCTATGCTTTTGGCCTATTGCGTGTTTAATATTGCCTGGCTTTTCCTGTGGTGCATATTCGTGAAGCGCGACATCGCCCTCACCATAAGGATGTTCCTTGCTGATTTCCTCCCATTTATGCTGGTGGCTCTTGCTGCAATGGCTCTTGCTGCCTATGCTACTGCGGGGGTTGAGAATCTTGTCGTTCTGTTGGTGCTGCGCATATTGCTTGGCGCGCTGTTCTATTTTATCCTATGTTTTTTGTGCCGTTTCGAGGAGCTGCGCGAGTCTGTTGCCTTCCTGTTGCGCCGCAAAGCAAATAAAGAGTAGTCTATGAAAAAGATATTGTTCGATAATCAGATGTTTACCTTTCAGCGGTTCGGTGGGGTTACACGCTATTTTGCCGACCTCATATACAACCTGCCCCCCGCTGAATTCAAAGCATCGCTGCCTATGCGTTTTTGTGAGAACCACTATGTTACCGAAACCTATGGCGGCAAATACAACTCCTTTTCATTCCCCCGTTCCTATCGCCTGCGCCGCCGTCTATACCAACCTGTAAACAGGTTCTGTGCCTGGCGTGCTTTGAGCAAGGGCGATTACGATATTTTCCATCCCACATACTTCAGCCCCTATTTCCTGGGTGCGTTGGAAAAGAATAACAAACCGTTTGTGCTCACCGTGCACGATATGGTTTTCGAGCGCTACCCGCAGGATGTGCTCATATATGACCGCACAATACAGCACAAGAAACTGCTTGTGGAAAAGGCGGCACACATAATTGCTGTGAGTGAGAATACCAAGCGCGATATAGTGGAGATACTTGGCACGTCGCCCGACAAAATTTCAGTGGTGCACCACGGCTACCGTGCCGTGGGCAGCGCGGCCGAGCAGATATTCGATAATTATGTGCTATATGTGGGTGAGAGAAAGGGTTACAAGAATTTCTTTCCGTGGTTGTCGGCGGTGAGGCCCCTGCTTATGAAGTACCCCACGCTGCGCATAGTGTGCACAGGTACGCCATTCGGCAGCAGCGAGGTTGAACTGTTTGCAAAGTGGAACATTTCCGACAGGCTTGTGCACATAACAGCCAACGATGCGCAGATGGCATCGCTCTACCGCCACGCCCTCTGCTTCGTGTTCCCGTCGCACTACGAGGGCTTTGGTATTCCCATCCTCGAGGCTTTCCATAACGGTTGCCCGGTATGCCTCAGCAATGCAAGCTGTTTCCCCGAGGTGGCCGGCGATGCCGCCATCTACTTCAACCCGCACGATGCGCAGTCTATGGCCGACGCCCTGCAAGAGCTTATATCCTCGCCCGCCCTGCGCGACGATTTGCGTCTGCGTGGCCTGCAACGCTCAAAAGAGTTCTCGCTCGAGCGTATGGTGCAACAAACCTGTGATGTTTATCGTAAATTATTATAAAAGGCATTTATGCCCGGTGTAAAGAGTATATTTTATGAAGAATCTGAATTTTAAGAGCCTATACCCCCACGCCCTTGCGGTGCTTGCATTCCTGCTGCTCACAGTGGTATATTTTGCACCCACCCTGCAAGGGAAAGACCTTGTGCAGGACGATGCCATAAACTCCCGCGGTTGGGGGCAGGACTTGCGTGAGTATCACGAGGAGACCGGTGAGTATGCCCACTGGTCCAATGCTATGTTCGGCGGTATGCCTGCCAACTACACATATATGCCCGAGTCGCCCAATGTGTTCCGCCACATAGGTCGTTTCCTCACCCTCTCCTGGATGGGGTGGACCGGCCGCCACAACGGCTATATTTTCCTTTCGTTCATCTGCTTCTACATATTCCTGCTGTCGATGGGCTGCCGTTCGTGGCTCAGCTTTATGGGTGCTGTGGCCTATACATTATGCTCCTATAACTTCATAATAATAAACGCAGGGCATATGAACAAGGCATTGGTTATGGCAACAATGGCCCCCATAATAGGCGGTGTGGTTATGTGCTACCGCGGCAAACTGCTCTGCGGCAGCCTTGTGACACTCCTTTTTGCGGGCCTGAATATATATTGGAACCATCAACAGATAAGTTACTATCTGTTGCTCACTCTGCTTATATTGGCGGTGGTATATGGCGTTTACGCTGTGCGCGAAAAGGCATTTGCACCCTTCCTCAAGGCCACCGGTGTGCTTGCCGTTGTGGCCGTGCTTGCCATACTGCCCTCCGTGGGGCAACTGTGGCCCACAATGGACTACGCAAAAGAGAGTGTGCGCGGCGGTGCCGTGCTGCAACCCAAAGGGGGCGACGAGGCTGCAAGTTCGGGCCTCGACATAGATTATGCCTATGCGTGGAGCTATGGCATAGACGAAACGCTCACTCTGCTTGTACCCAATATATATGGTGCAAGCTCGCACTACAATCTGGGTACCGACTCCGAGGTATATAAAGTTTTGCGCCCTGCATACGGCGCCTCGCAGGCCAAGCAGGTGGTAAGGCAGATGCCTGCCTACTGGGGAGCGCAACCATTTACATCGGGCCCGGTGTATGTGGGCGCCATAGTCTGTTTCCTGTTTGTACTTGGTATATGTCTTGTAAAGGGGCGTGAGCGCTGGTGGCTTGTTGCCGCCACTCTGTTGTCGTTGGTTATGGCGTGGGGTAAATATCTGCCTTTGGTAAACAATTTCCTTTTCTACCACCTGCCGCTGTACAATAAGTTCCGTGCGCCCTCTATGGCCCTGGTCATAGCATCGCTCACAATGGTTACATTGGGTATTCTTGCCGTGGCCGAGTTTATGAAACGCCGCAACGAGGGTGGTTGCGAAAAGGAGCTAACCCGCTCGCTGCTCATATCATTTGCCGTGGCAGGCGGCCTCTCGCTGCTGCTTGCGCTATTTGGCGGTGCTATGTTCGACTTTTCCGCCCCGGGCGATGGTGGCTATCCATCGGTGCTTGTGGACGCCCTGCGTGCCGACCGCGAGAATATGATGCTCTCCGATGCCTGGCGCTCGTTCCTTTTCATTGCGGCAGCCTTTGCGGCACTGCTTGTATATGTGCACACCAAGATGCGTTCAGGCTATCTTGTTGCCGTTCTCGCCCTGCTGGTGCTTGCCGATTTGTGGACGGTGGACAAGCGTTTCCTTTCGTGGGATATGTTTGTGCCTAAACGTGCCGCAACCGAAATTACTCCCACGGCTGCCGACAAGGTGATAATGCGCGACACTCACCCCGATTACCGTGTGCTGAACCTTGCTACAAGCACATTCAACGACTCTCGCACCTCATATTTCCACAAGTCGGTTGGCGGTTACAGCCCTGCCAAGCTACGCCGCTATCAGGACATAATAGACACCTACTTCAGCCGCGACCTCAATATGAACGTGCTCAATATGCTCAACGTGCGCTATGTGATAATACCCTCGGAAGAGGGCGGCCCGCAGGTGCAGATGAATCCCGAGGCATACGGCAATTGCTGGTTCGTGGACAGCATAGTCTGGACATCTACCCCCGACGATGAAATTCAGGCTATAGGCGATGGCGACCTGCTCTCCTGTGCGTATATAGAAAAGAGCTGGCAGCAACAGTTTACTCACAGCAATGAGTATTGCAACCCAGTGGATTCGGCATCGTATATAGTGCTCGACGAATACAGGAACCCCGGTCACATAACATACAAGAGCAACGCGCAGGCTGCGCACCTGGCAGTATTCTCCGAGGTGTATTATAAAACCTGGAAGGCTTATATTGACGGCAAGGAGGTGCCCCTGTTGCGTGCCAATTATCTGTTGCGTGCCCTGCCGGTGCCTGCGGGTGAGCATAAAATAGAACTGCGCTGCGTGGATGAGGTAATTCTTGCATCGGCAAAAATATCATTGATATCGTCTCTGTTTGTGGGGCTTCTTATGCTGCTGCTTGCAGGGGTGTTGATATATAAAAAGGTAAAGGAGTAACGCGCAATGGCATTAAGACCAAAATTTTCCATAATAACGGTTACTTATAATGCATCGTCGGTCATAGAACCCACGTTGCAGAGCGTTGCTGCACAGAGCTATAAGAACTACGAGTATCTTCTCATAGACGGTGCCTCCACCGACGACACCGTGAGCAAGGCTGTGGCTACGGGTATGGAGTTTGCCCACATAGTGAGCGAGGGCGATAGCGGCCTCTACGATGCTATGAACAAGGGCATTGCCCTTGCCACGGGCGACTATCTATGTTTTCTCAACGCAGGCGATGCTCTCTATGCCCCCGACACGCTGGAGCGTATGGTGGCTGCCATAGAGGATATGCCGTCGCTGCCTTGCGTCATATATGGAGAAACGGCCGAGGTTGACGCGCAGCGTCGCTTTATACGTATGCGACGCCTGCAGGCACCCGAGAATCTCAATTGGAAAAGTTTCAAAAAAGGGATGCTTGTTTGCCATCAGGCATTTTTCGTGCGCCGCGACCTCGCCCCCCGCTACAATCTCAAATACCGCCTGTCGGCCGATGTGGATTGGTGCATAAGGGTGATGAAAAAATCGTCGCAGCTTGTTAATACTCACACAACCATAATAAATTATTTGCAAAACGGATTATCTTTGCAAAATCACCGGGCATCGCTCATTGAGCGTTTCAATATTATGTGCAAACACTACGGGGTGCTCTCCACGGTATTGCACCACGTTTGGTTTGTGTTTAGAGCAATAATCAAGAAATAACTAACCAAATTTTACAAATATGTTCAGTAAAGAGACTTACATTAAACGTCGCGAGGTTTTGAAAAAGAGTGTGGGCAGCGGTTTGTTGCTCTTCCTGGGTAATGGTGATGTGGGCGTGAACTATGCCGACAATGCCTACTATTTCCGTCAGGATTCCACCTTCCTCTACTATTTTGCTTCCGATTATTCGGGGCTTGCAGCGGTAATAGATATTGACGAGGACAAGGAGATAATCTTTGGCGACGAACTCACAATAGACGACATTGTGTGGACGGGTGTGCAGCCCACCATACGCGAAAAAAGTGAGCGTGTGGGCATAACCATAACCAAGCCTATGAGCGAACTTGCATCGTACATTAAGGCAGCTCAAAGCAAGGGACAGAAGATACACTTCCTTCCGCCCTATCGTGGCGACCACAAGGTGTGGTTGCAGGAACTCCTTGGTATCACTCCCGCCCAACAGCAGGCCGCTGTGTCTATGGCCTTTGTAAAGGCTGTCATTGCGCAGCGTAACTACAAGACTGCCGAGGAGATTGAGCAGATAGAGGAGGCGGTGAACGTGTCGGTGGATATGCACTGTGCAGCAATGCGTGCCGTACGTCCCGGAACCACCGAGGCCGAGATTGTTTCGGTGGTGCAGGCCGAGGCTGCAAAGCACAATTTCAACTTGTCGTTCCCCATTATTGCCACCGTGAACGGCCAGACACTGCATAACCACGCATACGGCACCGAGCCTTTGCGCGAGGGGCAGATGTTCCTGCTCGATTCGGGTTGCGAGAATGCGATGCACTATGCGGGCGACCTCACAACCACTATGCCTGTGGGCAAGCAGTTCACGGAGCAACAGCGCATTGTGTGCAACATTCTGCGCACAGCCCATCTTGCAGCGCTCGATGCCATAAAGCCGGGCGTGGAGTATCGCGATGTTCACCACACCGTGCTCACCGAGATTGCCAAGGGTATGATTGATTTGGGCCTTATGAAGGGCGATGCAGCCGAGGCTGCCCGTGTGGGTGCCGCCTGTATGTTCCTGCCCCACGGATTGGGCCATATGATGGGCCTCGATGTTCACGATATGGAGAATTTAGGTGAGCAGTATGTGGGTTACGAAGAGGGCCGCTCAAAGAGTACGCTTTTCGGCTGGAAGTCCTTGCGTCTTGCCAAGGCTCTTGAGCCCGGCTATGTGTTCACCGTGGAGCCCGGTATCTACTTCATCCCCGACCTCATAGACAAATGGCGTGCCGAAAAGCAGTTCACCGATTTCATCTGCTACGACAAACTCGATGCCTGGCGCTCGTTCGGCGGCATACGCAACGAGGAGGATTACTACGTGTTCGAGGGTGGTGCCCGCCGTCTGGGTAAGTACAAACCTATGTCGCCCGAGGAGATTGAGGCCGAACATAACAAATAATTAAACGATGAAGAACAAATTCTCAATAGAGAAACATATCTATCCAACAGGGCTTGCTTTGCTTGCCTTGTTGGTTTTTATATACATATTTAATCCGCAAATAGATATCAACGGTGACAACTGCTACTACTATGCCTTTGCATCGGCGTTGGCGGCGGGCGAGGGGTATGTGGATATTGCAGGTGAGCCGTCGGCTCTCTTTCCTCCGGGCTACCCGTTGCTTATGACGCCCCTTAGGTTTATAACCGATAGTGTGGTGGCGCAAAAAGTGATGAACCTGCTCTTCCTTTTTGGTGCCGTGTTGCTGCTCTTTCATACACTGCTTGCGGTGGGCGTAAAACGCTCTTTGGCCTTCCTTGCCGCTGCCACCGTTTTGATTACTCCGCATCTGCTGGAGTTCTCGACTATGATGATGAGCGAGGCTTCCTGTGTATTTTTTATTGTTCTGTCGCTGTGGGCTTATATGCGTGTGGATGCTACTATGCAGGGTACAACGGCTGTTTCGTGGCGCAGCATCCGGCTGTGGGTTTTCCTCTTTTCGGTGGCTTATGCCTTTCTTATACGCACACAGGCGGTGGTGTTGCTGCTTGCCTTCCTTGCCGCCCTGTTGATTTCCCGCCGCTTTAAGATTGCCGCCCTGCTTGCAGTGGTATTTGCTGCCTGCTGGCTCCCCTGGGCCTTGCGAAACGCAGCATTGGGGCTTGGCCAGTCGCGCTATGTGAGCCAGATAGATTTTTCAAACATCCCGGGTAATATTAAAATGCTTGTTGTGCAGGCGTTGCCCGAGAGCATTGTCCCCTTTATGCCTGTGCGCTACGATTCCACCCCTTCACCACTGCTGTATATCATAGCTGCTGTTATGCTGGCCCTTATTATATACGGCTTTTTCAAGATGAAGGGGCTGCGTGTGGTGCTTCCGCTACTGTTTGTGGGTAATATTGCAATGGTCTCCATAATGAACACCCCCAGTTACTATCGTTATATGGTGATTGTGCTGCCCTTTGTAACGGCGGGGCTTGTCGTGGGGTTGTGGAGTGCGCTGAACCTGCTATGCGAGCGCCGCTTGAAACGTTCCCTTACTCCGTGGGTAATGCTGCTGCTCATTGTGCCCGCCGTGTATATGAACAAGAGCAATAGCAAACATTCAATATACGGGTTGCATAAAATGATAGAGGCTAAATATCCGCCTGCTATGCTTACCTATCTTGCCATTGGCAAGGAGGCTGCCAAGCTACCCGATGCAAGGCTTGTGGCTTCGCGCAAGCCCGAACTGCTTTATGTGCACACGGGTGTGCGTGGCAAGCGCATAAAGGAGGATAATACCAATGTGGATATTCTGAATAATCTGCTCGACGAGAACATCGATTATCTGGTGCTCGACAATATGGGCTTCAAATATACCTACGAGGTGCTTTATCCGTTTATAAAGCACCACCAGGATATGTTCCAAATGGTGAAATATACAAGGCAGCCCACTACTGTTCTTTTCCGCTTCAACAAGGAACTTGCTACGCAGTGGCTCACGAGCCGTGGCTATAGGTAGTGAGTGAACTATTTTTGCAATCTTGTAAAAACTTTATAAGATAAAATTTCCATAAACCCCCGCCACAATACATTGTGGCGGGGGTAGTGGCTTTTTGAGTTTTTCCTGTTGATTACTTTCTATTAAAATGTATGAGTTTTATGTGTATAAATTTGCGGGAATTCATTATATTCGCAAAAGAATTGGTTCACTCCCGATTTCATCGGGAGTGATTAAAAGGGAATCGGGTGCAAATCCCGAACAGTCCCGCTGCTGTGAATCTCCGGCGACATCGAGGCAACACCTTTTGCCACTGATTTTTATCGGGAAGGCTGCCGAGATTAGGAGTAAGTCAGAAGACCTGCCATTCATTAAAGGCTGTTGCTACTCGTGGGATAGGGCGCAGTGCGAAATATTTATCAAAACACAATGTTCAAAGTCAAATGATTCAGACAGTTCTTAAGCGCGATGGCCGCATCGTGGGTTTTAATGAGGAGAAAATAGTTACAGCTATTCGTAAAGCTATGCTCCACACCGAAAAGGGTGAGGATATGGCACTCATACGCCAGATTACCGATCACATCTCCTTCCGTGGAGATTCGCAGATGACCGTGGAGGCCATACAGGATATGGTGGAAATGGAACTTATGAAGAGTAGCCGCAAGGATGTTGCGAAAAAATACATTGCCTATCGCAACCAACGCAGCATAGCCCGCAAGGCAAAAACCCGCGACCTGTTTCAGGAGATTATAAACATAAAATCCAACGACATCACTCGCGAGAATGCCAATATGAATGCCGACACCCCTGCCGGTATGATGATGAAATTTGCAAGCGAATCGACCAAGCCTTTTGTAGATGACTTCTTGCTCGACGATGATATAATGGATGCGGTGCATAACAGCTACCTGCATATCCACGACAAGGACTACTACCCCACAAAGAGCCTTACCTGCTGCCAGCACCCGCTCGACCACATACTGAAGAACGGCTTCTGTGTGGGGCACGGCGAATCGCGCCCTGCCAAGCGCATAGAGACAGCCAGTGTGCTTGCCTGCATATCGATGGAGACCGCACAGAACGAGATGCACGGCGGTCAGGCAATTCCAGCCTTCGATTTCTATATGGCACCATACGTGCGCAACACATTCATTGAAGAGCTCAAGAGCTTGGAGGAACTCACATCGGCAAGCTACGAGCATCTGTACAACCGCGAAGTGAGCGATTATGTGGAGTGCCCGCTCGACTTCCTTTCGGGCGACGAGCGCATAGTGCAGCACGCAATGAACAAAACCGTGAAGCGCGTGCATCAGGCAATGGAGGCTTTCATACACAATATGAACACAATACACTCACGCGGTGGCAACCAGGTGGTATTCAGCTCCATAAACTACGGTACCGACACATCGGCCGAGGGGCGTTGCGTTATACGCGAACTGCTTAATAGCACATATCGCGGTGTGGGTAACGGCGAAACAGCCATTTTCCCCATACAGATATGGAAAAAGAAACGCGGAGTGAGCTATCTGCCCACCGACCGCAACTACGACCTCTACGAGCTTGCCTGCAAGGTGAGTGCCCGTCGTTTCTTCCCCAATTTCCTGAACCTCGATGCTACATTCAACCAAAGCGAGGAGTGGCGTGCCGACGACCCCAAACGCTATATACACGAGGTGGCCACAATGGGTTGCCGCACCCGTGTGTTCGAGAATCGTTTTGGCCCAAAGACATCGGTAGGTCGCGGTAACCTCTCGTTCTCCACCGTAAATATCGTGCGCCTTGCAATAGAGTGTATGGAGCTTGAAAACAAAGAACAGCGCATAGCACAATTCTTTGCAAAACTCGACAACGTGCTGGAGCTCACCGCAAGACAACTGCACGAGCGTATGGAGTTCCAGCGTACAGCATATGCCAAGCAGTTCCCATTGCTTATGTCGGCCCTATGGGTGGGTAGCGAAAAACTCAAGCCCACCGATACCATTGCCACCGTCATAAATCAGGGTACGTTGGGTATCGGTTTCATTGGTCTTGCCGAGTGCTTGGTGGCGCTCACCGGCAAACATCACGGCGAGAGTGCGGAATCGCAAGAGCTCGGTGTGAGGATAATCACATATATGCGTGACCGCGCCAACGACTTCTCGGAACGCTATCAGCACAACTATAGTGTGCTTGCCACCCCGGCCGAGGGCCTTTCGGGAAAGTTCACCCGTGCCGACCGTAAGAAGTTCGGCATCATCGCAGGTGTTACCGACCGCGACTACTACACCAACAGCAACCACGTTCCCGTGTATTACAAGTGCAGCGCTCGCCACAAGGCCGAGGTTGAGGCACCATACCACGCCCTCACGGGCGGTGGCCACATATTCTATGTGGAGATAGACGGCGATGCCACCCACAACCCCGATGCCATTATGCGCGTGGTGGATATGATGGACAAGTACAATATTGGATACGGCTCGGTGAACCACAACCGCAATCGCTGCCTCGATTGCGGCTACGAAAATTCAGACAAGGAACTAAAGAGCTGTCCCAAATGCGGCGGCACACGCATAGACAAACTGCAACGCATCACAGGTTACCTTGTGGGTACCACCGACCGCTGGAACAGCGCAAAGCTCGCCGAGCTTAACGACCGCGTTATCCACGAATAAAATGCTCTATATACTTGATATATTGGAAGACACAACCGTCGATGGGCCGGGGTTCCGCACCTCGGTCTATTGTGCAGGTTGCCCCAATCGCTGCCCGGGTTGCCATAACCCGCAGTCGTGGGATATGGCCAACGGCCGTGCAATGGAGACGGCCGAAATTCTTGAAATAATTCTTGCCGACCCCTTTGCCGATGTCACCTTCAGCGGTGGCGACCCTATGGCACAGGCCCGCGGATTCACCGAGCTTGCCATAGCCATAAAGCAAAAGAGTGGCAAGAACATTTGGTGCTTCACCGGTTTCCTCTTCGAAAATCTACTGAATAACCCCGTTCAAAAGGAACTTTTAGAGCATATCGATGTGCTTGTCGATGGTCCTTTTATTGCCGCGCTCAAAGACGAACAGTTACGTTTCCGTGGCAGCAGCAACCAGCGAGTAATTGATGTGCCCGCCTCGCTTGCCACAGGCAGAGTGGTGCTTGTGGAGGGTATGTAGTTATGCTCTCTTTTTGTATAAATATGTTGTAAGTGCATATATGGCAATGCCGCTTGCGATGCCTGCAATGCCGTCGATAAGGTAGTGTGCCTTTATATACACCGTTGCGCAGCATAGCAGCAGGTAGAAGGGCAGCAGTGTAAACATAAGCCCTTTGTGGCTTCTGCGGGCAAGCAGCATAAGTATGGTGGATATTCCTATGTGTGAGCTTGGGAAGGCGGCCGTGGGGCGCTCGCCCGATGCCTGTGCCATATTTACAAGTGAGGTGAAGAGGCCGCCCTTGTCGGCTTGCGGTAAGGTTATTTCGGGGTGCATATTAAAGTAGTCGCCTATTGCGGGGTAAGGGCCTGCGGCGGCAACGGCATCGCCTATCACGGGAAAATAGAATTGTGGCCCTGCCACGGGGATAAACATATATATAAAATAGTAGATGAAGAACGATGCCATAATTACGAATGTGCAGCGTTCCACGTCGCGTGCCTGCTTGAAAAAATACCACGTTACCACGGTGAATATCATTGGGTAGTATGCCCAATAGCCCATATTGAAAGCCTCGCGCCACAGGGGGTGGCTGCATACTTGTTCAAACAGTATGGCGGGCTGGCAACCGAAGAGGCTGAGTTCGGCAGTGGCAAACAGGTGGTCGAGGTTGGGGAATATGCGGTTGAACTCAAAGGTATCGGGGTACCAGTAGGCCAGCAGTGCCATTTGCGATGCTATGCGCAAAAAGCGAGTGAGGGGCGATGGGTACTGCGTGTACAGATATATTACCGCGAATGTGCCTGCCACTATCAGGAAACGCCCCATAAGCATCTCCTGTGGGTTTTGCAGGCTGTTGAAGAATATGATGATGAGCAGGGTGGTGAGCAGGTTGTATATGAGGTTGAGGCTCTCCACGGCGAGGAATTGTGTTTTCACTTCCTCTCTCTTAAAAAAATCTATAGCCATTTTTCCTGTATGTACCATTGTATTGTCTCTTCTGTTCCTTTGCGCAGGTCGTAGTCGGCCTTGAATCCGAGCTCCTCCTCGATGGGAGTGGTGTCGCACAGCCAGTTGCGCTGTTTCATTATGTTGTATTTGTCGCTGTTTAGTGTTGCAGGTTTCTTGGTTATGCGGGCAATGAATTCGCTGCACGATGATATTGCCTTGAGTACAAAAAGAGGGGCCGTTATGTGCAGTACTCTCTTTATGCCCATACTCTCCTGTATGTAGTCGCTGAAACTGCGGCTGCTGTACCCGCGTGGCTCGCTCACAAAATAGCAACGGTTGACGGCCTCCTTTTCCACGGCAAGGTATATGGCCTTCACAAGGTCCTTTACATAGATGAATGTGATGGTCTGCTTTTTATAGCCCACGGCAAAATCTATGTGGCTCTTTATGCTCACTGCCATTTGGTAATAGTCGCGCTCGCGCGGGCCATATACGCCTGTGGGGCGCAAAATTATGTATGGCATCCCGCAATGCTTTATGTATGCCTCGGCCATTAGCTTGCTGTGCCCGTATGCGGTGTTGGGGATTGCTTGGTCACTCTCCATAATGGGGGTGTGCGGTTCATCTTCCCTCACAGGACCGAATATACTGAGCGAGCTCAGGTATATGAACTTTTGCGGGGTGATATCGGCTCTCTTAAGTGCCTCTACAAGGTTCTTTGTTCCCTCATAGTTAATTCGTAAAAAATCCTTTTTATCGATACATTTTGTGACGCCTGCGGCGTGTATCACATAGTCCCAGGCACCGTTCTCTTTTTTGAAGGCAGCAAGTTGCTCTTGCAGTTTCTGCTCGTTGTTTATGTTGAGTTCTATGAACCGTGTTTCGGCGTGTTGCAGGAATCTGCGGCTGCTGCCGGCTCTTATACCGGCCCACACCTCATAGCCGGCTGCAATTCCTTGCTCCACTATAAAGCTGCCTATGAAGCCGCTTGCTCCTGTTACGAGTATCTTTTTTTTGCTCATTATCTGTTTGCAACATTTTATTTGCAAACTTACAACATTTTTGCCGTTTACTCTATTTTATGCCCGAAAAAGTGTTTTTGGTAATATGGCAACCTGCTCCCGTGTGTTGCTAATTACCTTTGTGGCTGTTATTCGTAATCATATGCTTAAGAAATTAAAATCGTTCCTCTCGGTATTCGGGGCATCGGGGTTTAGGTACTCTTTTTCCCTCTTTTTATTCGACAAGGTAAATGGTGTCGAAGATGCTTTCCCCGACGAGGGGGCGGTTTTTCTTTTTGCCCGCCGTGCTTTCGATTTCCTGCGTATGCGTTTCACTTACGAACCCATCTATTGCGGTGCCACCAAGGATTTGTCGGCGCTGTCGGTGGGCAAGCTCGCAGGGCACGTGCCTGCGCTTGTGGCGGCCAACTGCATAGGGGTTATCTATGAGGCCGATGCGCGTGAGCGTAGCAGGGTGGTTGGCGATATTGTGCGCCGCAATAGCATTGGTGCGAACTTATAATTTTACAAAGTTTAAGATTCCATTTTTGTAGCTTTTCCCAATGGTTGCTTGCATAATCTTTTTTTATTAGTAATTTAGCACATTGCATAGCTAAAGCGAGTACGCACGCGCTGTGCAACAAGTTATTTACAACTATAAAAAAGTGAAATTATGGCAAAGAAAGGTGGAAAATCAAAGGGGAGAATGAACAAGCGGGTGCTTGTGGATATGCTTGTGGAGTTCTTTAACAGGCACGAAGGTGAGCAGATAAGTACAAAGGAGATTTTCAAGGAGCTTGCCCTCACATCGTCGTCGGCACGCACATTGTGTGTGAGCATTCTCGACGACCTTGTGTTCGATGGTTATCTCATTGAGCCGGCCTTCCGTCGCTACCAGCTTGCCAACAGCAGCACCTCTATGCTGGGCACGTTCCAACGCAACAATAACGGCTACAACCTCTTTTACCCCGACGACGACAGCGAGCCGGTGATAGTGACCGAACGCAATTCGGGCCACGCACTCACCGACGATTATGTGCGCCTTGCGCTCTTTGCCAACCGCCGCGGGCGTGGCCGTGAGGGCGAGGTGGTGGAGGTTCTCAAACGTGCGCACGATACTTTTGTGGGCGAGCTGCACGTGGAGAAGCACTATGCCTTCCTGCTCACCGAAAATCGTTTGATGCCCTTCGATATATTTATTCCCAAAGACTTGTTGAAGGGTGGAAAGAATGGTGACAAGGCTGTCGTGAAACTGCTTGAATGGCCTGCCGAGAGCAAGAATCCAGTGGGCAAAGTGTTGGATATATTGGGTAAGGCAGGCGAGAACGATACCGAGATGAACGCCATTCTTGCGGAATTCGGCCTGCCCTATACATACCCTGCCGCGGTGGAGCAGGCTGCCGAGAGGCTGCAGGTGGGTATTACCCCCGAGGAGATAGCCGCCCGCGAGGATTTCCGCAATGTAACCACATTCACCATAGACCCCGACGATGCCAAGGACTTTGACGATGCACTGTCGGTGCGCTCTCTTGCGGGCGGTTTATGGGAGGTGGGTGTACACATTGCCGATGTGTCGTTCTACGTTACCGAGGGTGGTACCATAGACAAGGAGGCTTTCAAGCGTGCCACATCAATCTATCTTGTGGACAGAACAATACCTATGCTGCCCGAAAGGCTCTGCAATTTCCTCTGCTCGTTGCGCCCCCGCGAGGACAAGCTCACCTATTCCGTCATCTTCACAATGAACGAAAAGGCCGAGGTGAAGGATTACCGCATTTGCCGTTCGGTGATAAACAGCGACCGTCGTTTCTGCTACGACGAGGTGCAGCAGATTATTGAAAAGGGCGAGGGCGAGTTTTACAAGGAGATTTCTCTGCTCAATTCGCTTGCGCAGATTATGCGCAGCAAACGTTTCGATGCGGGCGCCATAGATTTCCAACAGGCCGAGGTGCATTTTCGTCTCGACGATGCAGGCAAGCCTCTGTCGGTCTATTTCAGCGAGAGCAACGAGTCGCACCAGCTTATAGAGGAGTTTATGCTCCTTGCCAACCGCACCGTGGCCGAAAGAATAGGCCGCCGTGCCCCGGGCAACACGCCCAAAACATTTGTCTATCGCATACACGACCAGCCCGACCCCGAAAAACTTGCAATGCTATCTAAATTCGTGAGCAAACTGGGCTACAAGATGCGCAGCGGTTCGGGGCGCACCACATCGGCCACGGCTATGAACAATCTGCTAAAAGAGGTGCACGGCACCAAAGAGCAGAACGTGATAGAGCAGATATCGGTGCGCACAATGCAAAAGGCGCGTTACTCCACCGAGAACATAGGGCACTATGGCCTTGCCTTCCGCTACTACACGCACTTTACTTCACCCATACGCCGCTACCCCGACCTTCTTGTTCATCGCCTGCTCACGCGCTACCTGTTGCAGGGTTCACGCTCGGTGAGCCTTCCCAAGTACGAGGATTTTTGCGACCACTGTTCGGCACAGGAGCAGGTGGCAGCCAATGCCGAGCGTGCAAGCATCAAGTACAAGCAGGTGGAGTTTATGAGCGAGCACATAGGCGAGGAGTTCGATGCCGTGATAAGCGGTGTCACCGAGTGGGGCATATATGCCGAGATAAACGAAAACAAGTGCGAGGGTATGATACCCGTGCGCACTCTGCAAGACGATTACTACGAATTCGACGATGCCAACTACTGCCTTGTGGGCCGCCGCAAGCACGGGCGCTACACCATAGGCGATGCGGTACGTGTGCGCATAGCGCGTGCCAACCTCGACCGCAAGCAACTCGATTTCGACCTTGTGGAACATTACGGCAGCCTCTGATTTTTGCAAGGGGATTTCAAATTCTTTTCAAAATCGGGTTGTACGTTTGCGGTAAATACTTTTTACTATGAAACTGCTTATAATAGAAGACGATGCCTCGTTGAGTGAGATAATGTGCCGCGCACTGCGCAGCGAGGGCTATGTGGTGGAGTGTGCCGCCACCTTCTTCGATGCCGACGACAAGATAGCGGGTTACAGTTACGACTGCATTCTGCTCGATATAATGTTGCCCGATGGCAACGGCCTCAAACTACTGGAGCACATAAAGGCGCTCGACAAGGGCGACCGCGTGATAATAATATCGGCACGCGACTCCATTGACGACAAGGTGGCGGGGCTCGACCTGGGTGCCGACGACTATCTTGCCAAGCCGTTTTATATGGCCGAGCTGTCGGCGCGCATAAAGAGTGTGCTGCGCAGGGGTAGTGCAGCGGTGTCAAAGCAGATGTGTGCGGGCAATATTGAGTTGAGCATAGAGAGCCGCCGCGTGGTGGTGGGTGGCAGCGATGTGCCACTGCTTAAAAAGGAGTTCGATATTCTGCTCTATTTTATGCAGCGCCCGGGCCACATAGTGGACAAGGCTGTGTTGGCGGAATCGGTGTGGGGCGACCACATTGATGCTGCCGACAATTTCCAGTTTGTCTATGCACAGATAAAGAATTTGAGAAAAAGGCTTGCCGAGGCGGGTGCCACATTCAACATCAAGGCAGTCTATGGTTTCGGTTATAAATTTTGCGAGGTGGAGCTATGAAACTGTTGAATACCGTGCTTGCGCGCCTGGCGGTGGCGCTGTTGCCCATTCTGGCTCTTTGGTCGGTAATCTTCTACTTTGCAATGGTAGAGGAGATAAACGATGAAACCGATGACAGCCTCGAGGGCTATGCCGAACTTATAATACGCCGCACATTGGCGGGCCGCGAACTGCCTGCAGTGGGCGACGGCAGCAACAACAGCTACACGCTGGAGTTTCTTGGACATAACACTGCCGTTGTGCCCTCTATGCAATACAGCGACTCGCTTGTGTATATCCACGAAAAGAAAGAGACCGAGCCTGCGCGCGTGCTCACCGCTCATTTTGCCGATGCTGAAGGGGCTATGTACCGCCTGCTGGTGACTATGCCCACGTTTGAGCGCGAGGACCTCCTCGCCTCGGTGTTCTGGCACATTCTGGTGCTTTTCTTAGCGGTGGTGCTTACAATATTCCTTGCCACAATATTTGTGTTTCACCGCAGTATGCGGCCACTCTATGGCCTGCTCGGCTGGCTCGAACGGTACACACCAGGCAAGGGTGTAAACAATTTCCCTTCATCGCCGTCGGTGGTGGAGTTCCGCAAGCTCATTGATTCGGCAAGGGCTACAATAACGCGCGCCGAGAGCCATTTCGAACAGCAAAAACAGTTTATAGGCAATGCGTCGCACGAACTGCAAACACCGCTTGCCGTGCTTGGCAACCGCATAGAGTGGATGCTCGACAACACGGCATTGAGCGACGAACAGGCTGCCGAATTGAATAAAATGCAGCAGGCGCTGCGCCGTTTGGTGCGCCTGAACCGCACCCTCTTGTTGCTTGCAAAAATAGATAACGGGCAGTTCCCCGATGTGGCCGATGTGGATATTGCCGCTCTCATAAGGGATGAGGCAGAAACCTATTCCGAAATATATGCCGCACGTGGTATCGAGTGCGTGGTTGATTTGCCGCAAAGCATTGTGCTGTGTATGAACGAGGAGCTTGCCGCCATTCTTGTTACCAACCTGTTGAAGAATGCTTTCCTCCACTCGCCCGAGGGCGGCAAGATTTTGATATACGCCGCAGGCGGCACAATCTTTTTTACCAATAGCGGTAGTGAACCGCTCGATTCCACACGCCTGTTCCATCGTTTTTACAAGCAGGGTAAAACGGGTAACACCGGTTTGGGGCTTGCTCTTGTGGGTTCCATTGCGCGTAGTTATAAAATGGATGTCAGATACTCATTTGAGGCTGGCAGACATATATTTGCGCTGTGCCGGTAGTGGGTACTGCTTATAATAACTAATGATTGTCATATGAAGATGACTAAAAAGTGTATTTTTGCGTTACGCTTGCCTTCAAAATCCTCATTTACGCTTAGTAAACTGCGGTTTTTCAGGCTGCGCAAGCCTTAAACTACATCTTTTTATTCATCTCCCTGCAACAAGAGGCTGCTAAAAAATACTTTTTAGTCAGCCTCTTGTTTAATGGGATAGTATAAAGAATAGAACCTGGTTTGTGAATAAGTGTTAAAAATGAAATAAATTCTCATTTTACTTTTTATTTCAATTTCATTTCAGAATCGTATATAACCTTTGCATCAGAAATAATGCAGAAAGGGTGTAAACAGAATATCTCTTTCGCTTGTTAAAGTAGAAAATGAAACTAATTAAAAACTGAAATTATGAAAAAGATTTTATTTGTATTTGCTGCGATTCTTTCACTGAGTGTATTAACTGCAAGAGCCGATAATGACAAGATTATCTCAAAAGGTATGCTCCCCGCCGAGGCTCAAACATTTATAAGTACCCATTTTGGCGACCTTAAAATATCTTATGCAAAGGAGGAGCGCGATTTTCTGGAGCATTCATACGAGGTGGTGTTTGCCGACGGCTCTAAAGTGGAATTCACCCGCAAGGGCGCTTGGAAGGATGTGGATTGCCGCTACAACGAGGTTCCTGCCGCGATAGTTCCCGAGGCCATAAGAGATTATGTGAGCGCGAACTACCCCGATGCCAAGATATTGAAGATTGAGCGCGATGCCAACGATTACGAGGTGAAACTATCGAACCGTCTTGAACTCACTTTCGATAAGAAATTGAATATTATAGATATCGACAATTAAGAGAATAACTAAACAACTAAGAAAGAACTATTATGAAAAGAGTATTTTATTATCTGCTTTTGTTGCCTGCAATAATATTTGCATCTTGCAACGACGACGATAACTCGCACGCCATAGAATTGAGCGACACGGTTAAGAGTTTTATTGAGACGAAGTACCCGGGTGCGGTTATCACAGAAACCGAATGGGCCGGTAACGGGCTGATTGAGGTTGATATAACGCACGATGCCAAGAGAAAGGAGGTTTACTTTACACGCACCGACGAGTGGGTGCGCACCGAGTGGGACGTAGCTCCCTCTGCCCTTGCGCAGGAGGTGAAAAATGCCATAGCAACTGCCTACCCCGATTATGTGATTGACGATGTTGATTATGTTGAGGCTCCCGCCGGTGACTATTACGAGGTGAACATTGAGAGGGGTAATTTTGAGAAATATTTGAAGGTGTCGCTCGACGGTGCTGTGATTGAAGAGCTTTAGTGTTGATAAATAATATGTGTGTATTCCCGCGCTCCCTTTTGGGGGCGCGGTTTTTCTGTTATAGTGGTGTAGCCCACTTTTGAATTTATGCCGCTAAAAACAGCAAAATTTATTTTGTATTTCGCTCGCTTGCATTATTTTTGTAATAAATTACAAAATAGGCTCAATGTGCCCATATTTGTAATGCGTATAAAACAACCTGCAAACAAAATGAACGTAATAGATAGCTTAAACAGTTGCGACAAAACAGCCTTTTCATTCGAGGTGCTGCCACCCATCAAGGGCACAGGCACCACCAAGCTGTTCAGCAACATCGAGCGGCTTATGGAATTTAAGCCCAAATACATAAATATAACCACTCACCACAGCGAGCCTGTATATACCGATATGGGCGATGGTACATACAAGCGCAGCACCATACGCCGCCGCCCGGGTACCGTGGCAGTGGCCACCGCCATTCAACACCGTTTCGGTGTGCCTGTGGTGCCGCATATTTTGTGCAACGGTTATTCGCTCGAGGAGACCGAGTATGTGCTCATCGACCTGCAGCTGTCGGGCATAAACGATATTCTTGTGTTGCGTGGCGACAGATGCAAAGAGGGGTCTGCACGATGTAAATCCCACGCCCACGCAATAGACCTCTTGCACCAGGTAAACCGCTTCAACGAGGGCTTTTTTATCGATGGCTCGCCTATGAAGGAGCGTGGCGAGGGCTTCACCTGCGGTGTGGCCTGCTACCCCGAGAAGCACGAGGAGGCACCGAACCTCGAAAGCGACCTTGCAGTCCTTAAACAAAAGGCCGATGCGGGCGCCGCCTATGCAGTTACGCAGATGTTCTTCGACAACGAAAAGTATTTTGCCTTTGTGGAGCGCGCCCGTGCAATGGGTATAAACATCCCTATAATACCCGGAATAAAGCCTATGCACCGCCTCTCGCAGTTGAATATTCTGCCCAAAACCTTCCACGTGGATTTACCCGTGGACCTTGTTGCCGCAATGCAGCAGTGCAAAGACGATGTGGCAGCAGCGCAGGTGGGGCGCGAATGGGCTGTGGCTCAGTGTCGCGAACTTATGGCAAAGGGTGTTCCAAGCATTCATTTCTACACGATAAATGCTATGGATAGTGTTTATGAAATAGCAAAAACCATTTACTGATGGCACTCACCTTTGGCGACATAATAGGACAGCAGAAGGTTGTGGAGCAACTCAAACGCAGTGTCGATGAGAACCGCCTTGCGCACGCTCTTCTCATAACCGGTCCACGCGGCAACGGTAAGTTGCCCATTGCTGTGGCTCTTGCCCATTATTTGCTATGTGGAAACAGAGAGGGTGGTGATGCTTGCGGCACCTGCCCCGCGTGCGTGAAGATGAACAAGCTCATACACAGCGACCTGCACTTTGTGTTTCCGGTGAAAAGAAAAAAGAGCGGTGGTTCCGACAGCGCACCCGTGAGCGATGACTACATTGCCGAGTGGCGCGAACTATTGCTCAAGAATCCCTATTTCAGCTACGACGATTGGTTGCAAAAGCTCGACCTCGACAATCAGCAGCCTATGATATACGAGCGCGAGAGCGGCGAGATATTGCAAAAGCTATCAATGAAATCGCGTGAAGGCGGGTGGAAGATTGTTATCATATGGCTGCCCGAGAAGATGAAGGATGTGGGTGCCAACAAACTGCTTAAGATAATAGAGGAGCCACCACAGGAGACGCTCTTTATGCTGGTATCCGAGGAGCCTGCGCAGATAATATCCACCATACTGAGCCGCACACAGCGCGTGGAGGTGCCACGCATTATGCAGCAAGATATAGAAAAAGCACTCATTGCCCGCCACGGCCTCACACCGGCCGATGCTGCCCGTGTGGCACAACAGAGCGGCGGTAACTGGGAGGCTGCCGAGGAGATGCTCTCGCTTGATAGCGACAAGGCGCTCTATCTCGACCTCTTTTCGCAACTTATGCGCATAGCGTATGCCCGCAACATACAGGAGATGAAACGTTGGAGCGAGCAGGTGGCAGCTATGGGCCGCGAACGCCAAAAACGCCTGCTTGGCTATTGTCAGCGTATGATACGCGAGAACTTTATAATGAACTTCAAGCGCGATGAGATGCTCTGCCTCTCGCCCGAAGAACGAAACTTTTCGGTGCGTTTTTCACCCTTTGTGAACGAACGCAACATCTTCGGCATTATGGATGAGCTGTCCGAAGCGCAGAGACACATAGAACAGAATGTTAATGCAAAAATGGTCTTTTTCGATATGTCGTTGAGAATGATCGTTTGGATAAAAAACCGTTAAATGGAGGAAAAACTTAAATATAAAGAACAGAACCACAATTCGGGTATATGTTGCAAGGGGTGCGGCAAGATGGATGCACCGCTTAACACGTTCGACTGGCTTGCCGACGTGCCCGGTAACGAGGAATATACCGACATTGTGGAGGTACAGTTCAAGAACACCCGCAAGGGATATTACAGGAACTGCAACAACCTGCCCCTGCAAAAGGGCGATATAGTGGCCGTTGAGGCTACCCCCGGGCACGATATCGGCAAGGTTACTATGACAGGCCGCCTGGTGCTGTTGCAGTTGAAAAAGACGCGCCTCACGCCCGAGAGCGAGTTCAAACGCATATACCGCAAGGCCAAGCCTGTGGATATGGAGAAATACGAGGAGGCCAAGGCTCGTGAGCACGATACAATGATACGCTCGCGCCAGATAGCCAAGGAGCTGGAACTCGATATGAAGATAGGTGATGTGGAGTATCAGGGCGATGGGCAAAAGGCCATCTTCTACTACATAGCAGACAACCGTGTCGATTTCCGCCAGCTCATAAAGGTGCTTGCCGACACTTTCAAGATAAAAATCGAGATGAAGCAGATTGGTGCACGCCAGGAGGCAGGCCGCATAGGTGGTATAGGCCCCTGCGGGCGCGAACTGTGCTGTGCCACCTTCACCACCAATTTTATTTCGGTATCCACATCGGCTGCCCGTTTTCAGGATATATCATTGAACCCGCAAAAGCTGGCAGGGCAGTGTGCCAAGCTCAAATGCTGCCTGAACTACGAGGTGGATTCATACGTTGAGGCATCGCGCACCCTTCCCCCACGCGATGTGGAGCTTGAAACCACCGATGGCACATATTTCTTCTTCAAGGCCGATATTTTGCGTGGCGAGGTGACATACTCCACCGACAAACATATCCCTGCTAACCTTGTGACCATAAGCGCCCGCCGTGCCATAAACATAATTGAGATGAACAAGCGTGGCGAGCGCCCCGAAAGCCTCGATGCATCGGGCATTAGCGACAGCAAGCGTTCTATGGATATATTGGAGCAGGATAACATAAACCGCTTCGACAACACAGGCAGGGCCAAAAAACGCAGGAAGAAACAGGGTGGCAAGCCTCGAAACGACAACCGTAATGAAAAGGGAGAAAAGGGTGGCAAGCATAAAAAGCCCGAATAACATTGTGCTGTTGCTGCTGGGTGTGCTGCTGCTATCGTGCGGCGACTACAGCCTGCATACCTACCAATCGGTGGGCGGTGAGTGGCATAGAGGTCGCTCGCTTGCCTTTGTACAGGATTCCGCTTTCTCCTCGGCAGCCGATTCGCTTGCTCTTTATGTGGGCGTGCGTTACAGTGCCGCCTATGAATATAAAAATCTATGCCTGCAGGTAACCACACTTGACGCCGGCGACAGCATCATATTGTGCGACACTGTGTGCTGCGATATATATGACAATGCAGGCTTGCGCCGTGGCTCCACTGCCGGTGCTCTCTACCAAGCCGAGTATTATGTTGCCTCGCTGCCTGTATCGAATGTCACTGCTCACACAATATCTCTGCAGCATATTATGCAGGATTCTTTGTTACAAGGGATTTACGATGTGGGCATTAAACTCGTGCCTCTCGGTCGGCATCTATGCGCAGGAATGTAAACAGCAGGATGGAAAATCCTAAGAACGACGAACCGCCGTAGCTGAAGAAGGGTAGCGGAATACCTATCACCGGCATAATGCCTATAACCATACCTATGTTTATGGTAAAGTGGAAAAAGAATATGGAGGCTATGGCATAGCCATATACCCTGCCGAATATGTCGTTCTGTCGTTCGGCAAGTGCAAACAGGCGCAGAATGAATGCCGCAAACACCATAAGCACCACGGCCGAGCCTGCAAAGCCCTGCTCCTCGCCTATGGTGCAGAATATAAAGTCGGTGTCTTGTTCGGGAACATACTTCAGCTTGGTTTGTGTGCCGTTCAGGAATCCCTTGCCAAACACTCCTCCTGACCCTATTGCAATCTTCGACTGGTGTACGTTGTAGCCGGCACCTGCAAGGTCCTCCTTGAGGCCCAATAGAACCTCTATACGCACCCTCTGGTGCGGTTTAAGTACATTGTGCAGCACATATTCGCAGGAGCTGAAGAAGGCGAGCGCGCCCACTATGTAGGCTGCCACCCACACATTGCGCATCTCCTTGTTTATGCGCGCCCTCACAAGCATATATCCCACATTGAACGCAAGCAGCAGGTACTGCACAATCATCAGATTGAAGGCTATCAGATACACCGCTATCCAGTACGACAGAAGCGACACGCACACGTTTACCAGCAACATAGTCTTGAATGTGTCGCCGTGCTTGCACCACCATTTCATCATAGCAAGCGAGAAGGCCTGTATGAGTATGGTCACCGCATAGGGGCCCACCATCATAGTGGGCAGGGCTGCCGAGGGTGTTTCGCCATATCTTATTCCCACAACAAAATATACCACGGCGCTTATTACCATAAGCAACGTAATGCCGCTCATTCCCTCGCGGTAGAGCACAAGAAAGAGCGACAGATAGACAAGTGCGCTGCCTGTTTCGTTCTGCCCTACAATCACCAGCATTGGCAGCATTATTATTCCCACACACTTGAAGAAATCGCTGTTGTCGGTAATCTTGAAGCCGTAGCGCCCCATAAACGATGCGAGGGCAAGCGTGGTTGCGAACTTCATAAACTCGGCGGGCTGTATGCTGAACGAGCCTATTGTAATCCACGAATGTGAACCCTTTATGTCACGCGCTATGAATATGGTGAGAATACCAAGCAGTATGGCTCCTATGTAGATGAACGGCGACAGGTCTTTGTAAGTGTTCTTGTCGATGCACAGCAGCACCAGGCCGGCCACAATGGATACCCCCATCCACATAGCCTGCTTACCGGTCCTCTCGCCGGGGCTGAAGAACTCGAAGATATCGGTCTCTATGTAGCTGTAGCTTGCACCGCATATGGAGAGCCACCCCATTACCGCCAAAGCGATGAACAGGGCTATAGTCCACCAGTCAATACGGTTGAATATGTTACCTCTCGTCCGTTCCATAATAAATAATCCTCTCCTCTATTGCTTTTGCCTTCTCCTTGCTCTCTTCGCTCAATTCGCCGTTTAGGTATTGCTCCATAATAAGTGCTCCTATGGGCACGCCATAGACCGCACCGAAACCGCCGTTCTCCACATACACGGCAATGGCAATCTTGGGGTTATTCATAGGTGCAAAGCCCATAAACGCGCTATGGTCCTTGCCGCGGTTCTGTGCTGTTCCTGTTTTGCCACATACCTCCCAGCCCGGGATGTTTGCACCACGGCAGGTGCCGTTGAGCACGGCCTCGCGCATACCTTGCACCACGGTTTCGTACGCCTCTCTGCCTGCCATAGTCTTTTTGCGTGTGCGGTACTCTTCCTTGAGTGTGTCGCCTTCAATCCTGCTCACCAAGTGTGGTGTTACATACTCACCTCGGTTGGCAATGGTGGCTCCCAAATTGGCTATCTGCAAAGGGGTGAGTGTAACCTCGCCTTGCCCAATGGAGATACTCACCACAGTGGTTGCTTTCCAATATTTTCCCAGGTGCCTGTCGTAGAATTTGGAGTTGGGAATCATTCCGCGTACCTCGCCGGGAAGGTCCACGCCCAGCCTGTAACCAAATCCCATAGATACCATATAGTCGCGCCAGGTGTCCGTAGCCTCCTGTATGCTGGCGTATTTGCTTGAACCGAACATTCGGTGCAGGCCCCAGCAGAAATATGCGTTGCACGATGTTGCAATGGCGGGTACAAGCGGAGTGGGCGACGAGTGTGCGTGGCAACCGAGTTTGAACCCTTTAAGCACAAAGCCTCCGTGGCAGGGGAATGCGGTTTGCGGTGTTATGGCTCCCTCTTGCAGAAAGGTGAGTGCCTGTGAGGTCTTGAATGTGGAGCCGGGCGGGTATGTTCCCATAATGGCACGGTTGAGCAGAGGCTTGCGTTTGTCTTTCGACAGCTTCTTGTGCGTTTCGCTTCGGGCACGGCCTGTGAGCAGGCGCGGGTCGTACGATGGTGCCGATACCATACACAATATTTCGCCTGTTGCAGGCTCAATGGCCACTATACTGCCTATCTTGTTCTTCATAAGCCGCTCACCCAGACGTTGCAATTCTATGTCAAGGCCCAACGTGAGGTCCTTTCCACGCACGGGCAGCGTGTCGAGTGCGCCGTCGCGGTACTTCCCCTGTATGCGGCCGTGTGCATCGCGTAACAGCATTTCTGTTCCCTTGCGGCCACGCAGTTGCTCTTCGTATGAAGCCTCCAACCCCTGCGTGCCTATGTAGTCGCCGCGTTTGTAATATGGGTCCTTGTCTATTTTCTTCTGCGAAACCTCGCCTATGTCGCCAAAGAGCACACCGCCGGCATCGTATTCGTACTGCCTTATGGAGCGTTTGCGGGCATAGAAACCGTGGAAACGGAACAACTTCTCCTGGAACTGCGCAAACTCTTCGGTGGATAGCTGTGTCATAAACTCCTGCTCGGTGTATGATGAATAGCCGCGCCTTTTGCGTGCCTTTTTCATATATCCGTCGAACTCCTCGCGTGTGATATTGAGGGCACGGCACAGCTCAAGCGTATCGAGCCCGTGTTTCTTCACCTCGCGCGGCACGAATGTGATATCGTATGCGGGGCGGTTATATACAAGCAGTTTGCCGTTGCGGTCGTATATGAGGCCGCGGGTGGGGTAGAGCGTCTTTTTGTAGAATGCGTTGCTGTCGGCCTTCGATTTGTACTGGTCGCTCAGAATCTGCAGGTTGAACAGCTGCACAATGTATGTGATGAGCACCAACAGAACAGCCCCGCCAAGTATATATTTGCGTTTGTCGTATCCGTGTATGTTCATCGCTCTACTTTTTGCGGGTGAAACACTCTATGACAAGCGTAAACAGCAGTGTGAGCAGGGTGCTTGCGGCAATGCTTGCAAGCAGTGTCAGCGGGTAGTGTATGGTGAAGAGCTCCAACAGAAAGAGCACTGAATAAAAGAGCAGCAGGCACAATGTGGCATACATAATGTAGCCCGCCACGTTTATGGTGTGTATGCCGGGAACAAAATCGTCGGCTACCCCCTTTTGCGTGAACGATTCGAGGATGTAGCCACGCGCAAATGCCATTGCAGTGGCAGCACAGGCGTTTATGCCGGGTGTGTTACCGAAGATGTCCACCACAAGACCGAAGAGGAAGGCCCATAGCATCTGTTCGTTGCGCGATGTGAAGCGTGGCAATTTGAGCAGGAATATGAGATATATGTGCGCAGTGGCATAGCCAAACAGGTGTATTTGGCTGAATATCAGCACCTGAATAAATGCCAATATCACAAAATTGCGTATGCGTATGAGGTTGTTGCTTGTCATTCCTTGCTTATGCTGTTTTCAAGTTCCCATTGCTCTTTGCGCCCCTCGTTGCCCACAATGTAAACTTTTCGCAGGGTGGCAAAGTTGGTAAATAGTTCCACGCGTGCCTGTGCAAACATACCGTCATCGGAGTCCTCGGTTCTCTCAATTATTCCCACGGGAATATCGGCGGGGAAGATGGATGAGAAACCGCTGGTGACAACGGTGTCGCCTATTTCGAATTTGGTGTAGCGGGGCAGGTCCACGAGGTATGAGTAGCGGGTGTCGCAGCCATCCCATTGCAGGGTGCAGAAGCTGTCGCTTCCCTTTACGCGGCAGCTGATGCTGCTCTTGCTGTTGAGCAGGGGTATCACTACCGAATAGTGCTCCGATGCTGTGTATATGATACCCACCACGCCTTCGTTGCAGAACACGCCCATTTCGGCCTCCACGCCGTCGGCTGTGCCTTTGTCTATGGTTATGTAGTTGTTCACGGCGTTAAGCGCGTTGTTCACCACGGTGGCACTGTTGTAGAAGAAACCGTTTGCTTTGTGTGGTAATGTGGCAACCATTGCGCTGTCATGGTGTTGCGCAAGGCGGGCCTTCAATGCGGTCACCTGCCCGTTGAGTTCTTTATTGTATTGCAGCAGCTGCGCATTCTCGCTTTTGAGAGCGAAATAGCTGTTTACATCGGTTATTGCAGCAAACAGGTTGCCTGCCACACTGTTGGCCGATGTAAACATCTTGGCGTTCTGGTAGTTGTTAAACTGCACAATAAGCATAACCCCGATTCCCTCCAGCAATAGGAACAGGAACCAGTGATTATGCTTAATGAAGAAGTTTAACAGTGTATGCACGGTTTTCTCTTTTTATCGCATCAAGAATGGATAATTGAGGTCGTTGAGTGCAAGTGCTGTACCCTTGGCAACGCAGTAGAGGGGGTTCTCGGCGATGTGGAAGGGTATGTTTATCTTGTTCTCCAAACGCTTGTCGAGGCCGCGAAGCAATGCACCACCGCCTGCAAGATATATACCATTGTGTACAATGTCGGCATACAGTTCGGGCGGGGTGGCCTCCAGGGCGCTTATGATAGCGTTCTCAATCTTCATAATAGATTTGTCGATGCAGTGTGCAATCTCCTGGTAGCATACAGGTACCTCGATGGGCATAGCTGTTATGCGGTTAGGACCGTGTACTATGTAGTCCTGGGGAGCCTCGTCGCCCAGGTCGGTGAGTGCCGAACCTACGTGTATCTTTATGCGCTCTGCCATACGCTCACTCACGCGCACATTGTGCTGGCGGCTCATATACTCCTGAATGTCGGCTGTGAAGTCGTCACCTGCAGTGCGCAGCGAACCGTTCGATACAATGCCGCCAAGCGAAATTACCGCAATCTCGGTGGAACCACCACCTATGTCAACCACCATATTGCCCTCGGGAGCCAACACATCGAGACCTATACCGAGTGCCGAAGCCATTGGCTCATAAATGAGATATACGTCGCGACCGCCGGCGTGCTCGGCTGAGTCGCGCACAGCACGGAGCTCCACCTCGGTTGAACCGTAGGGAACGCCAATGACCATACGCAACGAGGGGGTAAACAGTTTGTTACCCATATTCACCTTCTCTATGAGGCCGCGCATCATCATTTCGCAGGCATAGAAGTCGGCAATAACACCGTCGCGCAAGGGACGTATTGTGTTAATATTGGGGTTGGTCTTTTCGTGCATCTGCTTTGCACGCTCACCAACGGCAATCATCTTCTTTGAACTGTCAATTGCAACCACCGAGGGCTCGTCTACAACAATCTTTCCATTATAGGAAATGATGGTGTTGGCGGTGCCAAGGTCAATTGCTACATCTTGTGTGAATGAAAAAAGTCCCATTGTCTTTTCTTGGTAATTAAATTAGTGTTTGAAATGGCGGAATCCGGTTATCACCATAGACACGCCGTTGGCGTCGCAGTAGTCAACCGACTCCTTGTCGCGGATGGAGCCGCCCGGGTGGATAACCGCTGTAACGCCGGCCTCGTGAGCAATCTGCACGCAGTCGGGGAAGGGGAAGAATGCGTCGCTGGCCATTACGCTGCCCTGCAATGAGAAACCGAAGTTGCCGGCCTTCTCAATTGCGTGGCGCAGAGAATCTACGCGCGATGTCTGTCCCACGCCGCTTGCAATGAGCTGTTTGTTCTTTGCAAGTACAATGGCATTACTCTTGCTGTGCTTTACAATTTTGTTTGCAAAGAGCATATCCTCAATCTCGCTTGCTGTAGGCTCGGCCTTCGAAACGGTTTTCAAATCCTCGGGTGTCTCAACCTTCTCGTCGCGGTCCTGTACAAGCACGCCGTTAAGCACGCTGCGGTAGGTCTGCGAGGGGAGAGCGGTCTCCTTCTGCACAAGGATTATGCGGTTCTTCTTCTGTGTGAGAATCTCCAAAGCCTCCATATCGTAGTCGGGGGCAATGATTACCTCGAAGAAAATCTCGTTAATCTTCTCGGCTGTAGCCTTGTCGATAGCCTTGTTTGCAATGAGCACGCCGCCAAAAGCCGATACGGGGTCGCCTGCAAGGGCAGCCTCCCAAGCCTCCAGCAGTGTGGGGCGCGATGCAAGGCCGCAAGCATTGTTGTGCTTGAGGATGGCAAATGTGGTTTCGCCTGCAAAGTCGTTGATAAGCTCCACAGCTGCGCTTATATCGAGCAAGTTGTTGTACGAAATCTCCTTGCCGTGTATCTGGTTGAACATCTTGCCGAAGTCGCCATAGAAGGCACCCTTCTGGTGGGGGTTCTCACCATAGCGCAGCGACATAGGGCAATCTTTTGCGTTGCGGAACGCGCTCTTGTCCTCCTTGTCGAAATAGTTGAAGATTGCAGAATCGTATGACGATGACACTGCAAACGCTTCGCGTGCGAAGAAACGACGCTCCTCCAGTGTGGTCACGGCACCATTGCTCTGCAAAATGTCGAGCAGGGGCTTGTACTGTGCCTTGCTGGCAACGATTACCACATCGTTGAAATTCTTTGCCGCGCCGCGTATGAGTGAAATGCCACCTATGTCAATCTTCTCTATGATGTCGGCCTCGGGAGCACCCGATGCCACAGTCTGCTCAAAAGGATAGAGGTCCACAATTACAAGATCTATCGCCGGAATCTCAAATTCCTGCATTTGCGCCTGATCTTTTTCGTTCTCTCTGCGGCCCAGAATGCCACCGAACACTTTGGGGTGCAGTGTCTTTACGCGGCCACCCAGGATAGAGGGATAGCCTGTGAGGCTCTCCACTGCGGTGCAGGGGATGCCGAGCGACTCAATGAACTGCTGTGTGCCACCTGTTGAAATTAACTGTACCCCCTCGGCGTGCAGGAGCTTTATAATCTCGTCGAGCCCGTCTTTGTGAAAAACAGACACCAATGCCGATTTAATTCTCTTTGTTGACATAGTTATCAAGTTTTATTGTAATGTTTCCGTCTGATTATCAATGGGTTATTTGTGCACCGATAGGTGCTGCCCCAATTTTACGCGAAGATAACTTTTTTTGCGCGATTTTGCACAATAAAAAGGTGCTTATTTATCAACATTATTTGGTATAATTCACCCTTCCATTTTTAGTGAAGTATATGTTGCCAAATGTTCAAATTTATTTAACTTTGTAGCATAAGAAAAACGGAAATATGAAAATTGGAGTTTTAACGGCAATGCAGTCGGAGTTTGAGCAGTTGGCCGCCCTGCTTGGCAATGCCCGCGAGTGTGTTCACTGTGGCTTTTCCTATCTTGTAGGCACGTTGGGTGCCAATGAAATAGTGCTGATGCGTTGCGGAATAGGCAAGGTGAATTCAGCGGTAGGTGCTGCAGAACTTTTACGCGCATTCTCGCCCGATGCGGTGGTGAGCACAGGTGTTGCCGGTGGCATAGATGAGTGCCTCGGTGTTATGGATGTGGTGGTAAGTTCATCTATAGTATATCACGACGTGTGGTGCGGTATGGGTTGCGAGTATGGCCAGATTCAGGGAATGCCCGCAGTGTTCCCCGTGGCGGAACATTTGTGGCAGTGTGCCCTGGAACTTAACGGAAACACAGGCAACAGCACAAAAATACACGCCGGCCTCATTTGCACGGGCGACAAGTTCATCACCAACCGCGAGGAGCTGAACGAGATAAAATCCAACTTCCCCGCAGGCTTGGCAGTGGATATGGAATCGGCCGCAATAGCACAGACGTGCCATATATATGGTGTGCCGTTTGTCAGTTTCAGAATAATAAGCGACACACCCGGTGTCGATAAGCACATAGAGCAGTATGAAAATTTCTGGGGCGAGATGGCCAACCGTTCCTTTGGCATCACCCGTATGTTCCTTTCAAATCTTTAATTATGAAAAAGATACCAAGTTTCACGATAGACCATTTGCGCCTTAAACGCGGCATATATGTGTCGCGCCACGACAATGTGGGCGGCGAAGTCGTTACCACCTTCGATGTGAGAATGAAGGAGCCTAACCGCGAACCGGTGCTCAGCCCCAGTGCAATACATACAATTGAGCATCTTGCAGCCACCTTTCTGCGCAATCACGCCCAATGGGGCAGTCGCATCATCTATTGGGGCCCTATGGGTTGCCTCACAGGCAACTATCTAATAGTAAAGGGTGACGTTTCGTCGGCCGAAATTCTGCCGCTTGTGAAAGAGGTTTTTGAGTTTGTGGCTGCATACGAGGGCGAGGTGCCCGGTGCATCGGCACGCGATTGCGGCAACTACCTTCTGATGAACCTGCCCGAGGCGCGTTGGGAGGCCCGCAAGTACTTCACCGAGGTGCTCTCTTGTGCCACAGAGGAGAATTTGAATTACCCTGTATGATGTAAATGAGCTAACAAAAAATAACCGAGCCAACGGCTCGGTTATTTTTTGTTAGCTCTTCTTTGGGTGGTCTATGTTATAGTGCAGGCCTCGGCTCTCTTTGCGCTCTATTGCCTGGCGCATAATGAGATAACCAACGTTTATGATATTGCGCAGCTCGCATAGCTCACGGCTCACAACGCTCTGCTTGAACAGCTCCTCGGTCTCTTCGTAAAGCAGGTCGAGGCGGTTCCAAGCGCGCTTCAGGCGCAGGTCGCTGCGCACGATGCCTACGTAAGTACTCATAATCTGTCCTACCTCCTTTACATCCTGTGAAATGAGCACCATCTCCTCGTTCATCTTGGTGCCCTCGTCGTTCCACTGCGGTATGTTCTCGTTGAAACTGTATTCATTTATGTGTTGTAGTGAGTGTTTGGCTGCGGCATCGGCATATACCACTGCCTCAATGAGCGAGTTGCTTGCGAGGCGGTTGCCACCGTGCAGGCCCGTGCAGGAGCACTCGCCCACGGCATACAGCCTGCGAATGCTCGATGCTGCGTTCAAATCTACCTTAATACCACCGCACAGGTAGTGTGCTGCGGGTGCCACGGGTATGTAGTCTTTTGTTATGTCTATACCTAAAGAGAGGCACTTTTCGTAAATATTGGGGAAGTGTCGTTTTGTCTCCTCGGGGTTTTTGTGGGTGACGTCGAGATATACGTGGTCCTCGCCTCGGGTTTTCATTTCATTATCTATGGCACGTGCCACAATGTCGCGTGGTGCAAGCGAGAGGCGCTCGTCGTATTTTTGCATAAACTCCTTGCCGTCTATTGTGCGCAGTATGCCGCCGTAGCCACGCATAGCCTCGGTTATTAGGAATGATGGGCGGTCGCCGGGGTTATAGAGGGCAGTGGGGTGGAACTGTACAAATTCCATATCCTTTACCGTACCTTTGGCACGATATACCATTGCTATGCCGTCACCTGTTGCCACAAGCGGGTTGGTGGTGGTTTTATATACCGCGCCACAGCCGCCGGTAGCCATCAGTGTAACCTTGCTCAGGAAGGTGTGCACCTCGTTGGTGGCAATGTCCAGCACGTATGCACCGTAGCACTCTATGTCCGGCGTCTGGCGGGTGACTGTTATACCCAGGTGGTGCTGTGTTATTATCTCAATGGCAAAATGGTTGTCGAGAATGGTGATGTTGGGGTGTTTGCGCACGGCTCTTATGAGCGACTCCTGTATCTCGGCGCCGGTGTTGTCGGCGTGGTGCAGAATGCGAAATTCCGAGTGTCCGCCCTCGCGGTGCAGGTCGAAATTGCCATTTTCATCCTTGTCGAAACTTACACCCCAATTTATGAGCTCCTGAATCTGCGATGGTGCTTCGCGCACCACTTTTTCTACCGCCCGGCGGTCGCTTATCCAGTCGCCTGCAATCATTGTGTCCTCGATGTGCTTTTCAAAATTATCCACGGCCAGGTTGGTGACCGATGCCACACCGCCTTGTGCAAAATAGGTGTTTGCATCCTCGAGTGTGGTTTTGCATATTATTGCAACCTTGCCCTTTTCGGCAACTTTAAGCGCATAGCTCATTCCGGCAATTCCGGAACCGATAACCAAAAAGTCGAATCTCTTAATCATACTTTCTTTGATTTTTGCAGGGGTGGTGTGTGGCTATGGGTTGTAGAAGCTCAAAGGCGTGCATCGAGCCCCGCATATTATATGGTTTGTGCAAAATTATAAAATTCTTGGTTAATAATATCGTGTTGTTTCAAATAAATATAGCTTAGTGCTCCTCTATTTTGGTAAATAATGAGTAGTTTTACCGAAATTTTTCTGCAACACCTATATGAACAACCGATTTTATTCCATAATATGCGCACTGTTTGTATCGCTGCTTGCCGTGGCGCAGCCTTCGAAGAAGGAGCTGTCGGCTCTGTTGAGCGACGATTTGCTCACTTACAGTGATGCCTCGCTTGTGGTTTACGACCTCACTGCCGATTCTCTGCTCTTTTCGCACCGTGAACACAAACTCACCCGCCCCGCATCGGTGCTTAAAATAATCACATCGGTTGCGGCGCTCGAGCGGTTGGGCGATGATTATACAATAGACACCTATCTGCTGCGGCATGGTAATTTGCTATATTTCAAAGGTGCAATAGACCCGCTTTTTTCGTTTGATGATTTGTGTGGTATGTTGCAAAGCGTTTCCGGTGATGCGGTTGTAGATACTCTGTTTGCCGACTGCTCCTTTATGGATTCCCTCTATTGGGGGCCCGGCTGGGCTTGGGACGATACCCCGTGGGAATTTCAGCCATATATTTCGCCGCTTATGCTTTGCGGTGGCTGTGTAGAGGTTACAGCAAAACCTGCTGTTCGTGGTGCAGCGCCTATGGTGGAGTGTTACCCGCCATCGGCTTTCTATTCTATTGAGAATGAGGCTGTGAGCAGGGGTGGTACAGGCGAAAAATTTACCATCTTGCGCGATTGGCTTTACGGAACCAATGTTATCCGCCTGCGTGGCGACTGCACTGCTGCCAAAAGCGAGAAGATGAATATGTACCCCTCGCAGGACTATTTCATTGCCGTGGCTGCCGAGCAACTTGCTGCCCGCGGTGTAGTGGTTAAAAATGTTGCCGACGGTGTGGCTCCATATGCGTGCGACACTTTGGCGGTTGTGCGCAGGGCTGTGGGTGATGTTGTGTCCGAGGCGCTTATGGAGAGCAATAATTTGTGTGCCGAGGCTATGTCATACCACTTGGGTGCGCTCTATGGCCGCCTGCCTGTGCGGCAGGCTATGGGGCCCAAAATAGTGAAAGGCTTTTTGGAATATGCACTCGATATGCCGCAGTGGTACGATGTTTGCGACGGTTCGGGCCTTTCGCCCTACACGCTTGTGTCGGCCGATATTATTATGCAGGTTTTGAGATTTGCCCATTCTCATCCGCACATCTATGAAAAGATATTATGCGGCTTGCCGCAGGCAGGTGTGAGTGGCACTATGAAGCACCGTGCCAAGGGCACAGCTGCGTATAAAAAGGTTTTTGCAAAAACAGGCACGGTCACCGGTGTGTGTACCCTTGCGGGCTATGCTGTGGCATCCAACGGCCACAATTTGGCATTTGTTATTCTTAACGAGGGCTCGCCCAAGGCACGTCCCGTGCGTGTGTGGCAAGACAAGGTGTGCGAGGTGCTGTGTAAATAAGGGGGTTAGCGTTGCTTTTTTATCTCGTTGATGTTTCTCACAAGCTGTGCGTAACCCGCACGTTCCACGGCGCTCTCTTTGAATAGAATGTTGTATTTCTCTTCGCTCAGTGTAAACCACTCCTCGTCACTCATTTCCGATAGTTCCGCGCTTGGCAGCAGCTCGTCGGCAGTTTCCTGTTCGTTGTTGCCGTTATGGGGGCACGAGGCATTGCATCTGTCGCAACCATAAAAGCAATTACCCATCTTTTTACCGATGTTTTCGGGCAGTTCGCCGCGATGCTCAATCGTGAGGTACGAAAGGCATTTGCGTGCATCGAACCCGGTTTTTGTTAGGGCACCTGTGGGGCAGTTTATGATGCAGCGGTTGCAGTTTATGCACAGATTGTGGTCAATGGGTGTATCGGCCTCGGCCTCTTGGTCTATGAAAAGCTCGCCGAGGAAGAAGAAGGTGCCAAGCCCGGGAATTATAAGTTGGTGGTTAAGCCCCACACGTCCTATTCCCGCCTGCTCGGCCCAATAGTGCTCGAGCACGGGTGCGGAATCGCAAAAGGCGCGCCCTCGGGCGCCTGTGGCCTCGTTTATGCTTTTAAGCAAGGCGTGCAATCTATCTTTTACCACTCTGTGATAATCCTTTCCTCGGGCATACCGCGAC
This sequence comes from Bacteroidaceae bacterium, assembly GCA_017503645.1. Classification (GTDB taxonomy): domain Bacteria; phylum Bacteroidota; class Bacteroidia; order Bacteroidales; family Bacteroidaceae; genus HGM04593. Next base: position 52,655 of record JAFVSR010000039.1, read on the forward strand.
AGGTGCAGGCGGTTTGTCGGTGTGGCGGGCTGTGCGTAGCTCATAGCCACGCATATTATGCTCTTGCAATCGGGCACAAGCAGGGTGGGGTTTTCCCGCTTGTCGTTGTTGCGTTCAAGATAGCTCATTGTGCCGTGGTTGCCGCCCTCTATCCACTCTGTAAACCTTTTTACCTCCTCCTGCGGCACCACGTCTGCTTTAGCTATGCCGCAAACGGCAAAGCCGAGGCGTTTGGCCTCGGCTTTTATGTAAAGGGATAGTTCTTGCGGTGTCATCACTCAAAAATCTTGAACGTGTAACCCTGCTCCAGCAGCCAGTCTATTGCACGTGGCAAGGCATATCGCAGGTTGCTTTCGGAACGCAGTGAGTCGTGGAAGGTTATTATGGAGCCGTTGCGCGTGTAGCGTTTTACGTTGGCAAGCACGTCCTCGCCATACATATGAATACTATAGTCGCGCGTAACAAGGTCCCACATCACAAATTGGTATCTTTCGCTCAGTTCGTTGTACTGCTGCCTGCGCAGAACACCGTGCGGTGGACGAAACAGGTTGCTGTGTATGAAGGCATCGGCCTGGTCCACGTTTTCGATATACTTTTTTGTGCTTGTGAGCAATCCTTTAAGGTGGTTAAATGTGTGGTTGCCAAGCCTATGGCCGCCCTCGACAACCTGCATATACTCCTGTGGAAATTTGTGCACGTTGTCGCCCACCATAAAGAAGGTTGCCTTTATGTTGTTTCGCTCCAGCAGCTCCACCACCCAGGGGGTGATGACGGGTATGGGCCCGTCGTCGAAGGTGAGATATACCGCCTTCTCATCGGGGTTCATTCGCCACAAGGCCTTTGGATATAGGTTACGGAAAAATTCGGGAACCTGTTCTATAAACATAAATATCCTTATATTAGTTTAGTCGCTCTTTCCACGCGTTGAAAAGCGTAGATAGTTCTGTGTTGTAGTCGGCTGCCGCGGCTTTGCAGGCCTCGTCGCCATCCTTTAGTTCGTCAATCATAAGTTTGGCTATCTCAATGGCCATATAGCTATCCTGCATTGTGGCATTGAAACGGCTGCCGCTGAGGCTGCTGTACCATTTGATGTACTCCATCTGCTCGTCGAGTAGCTCGCCCATTATCTTGCGCCCTTTCTCGTACTCGCCCAGGGCTATGTAGAGGCGTGCTATGTCCATACCGCCGGTCAATGGGTTGTGGGGCACGATACTTGATGGCAGCTCCTCCTCAATGAGGTTTAGCAGGTTCAGTGCCTTGTCGTTCTTGCCTTCGTTGTAGAGCTCGGTGGCAAGCGAGGCAATCACGCGGCGGTGTGTATATACCATACGGCTTATTGTTTCGTCGGAGTAGTAGCGGGGGTTCTCCTTGAAACCGCCGAACTTAAAGCGGTTTACAACGTTGTCGTAGAATTTCTCGGTATCCACAACTATTGAATTACCGCTGCTGTAGCCAAGCTCCACCCAGTTGAAGGGGGTTATGCGGTAGGCAAGTCCTTCGTGTACGAAGAAATCCTTGAGGCAACTAAGGTAGTTCTCGTCGCCCACGGTCATTGACATATACAAAGGACGCTCCCAGTTACACTGCGACAGCATCTCCAGCATCATAAGGTCGGCACGGGTGATGGCTCTGCGTTCGCCAAGCGGTATCTTCATATAGCGTGGCATAGAGTCGATGTACTCTGCGGGAATTACCATTCCCGAGCGTATGACGGCTTCGCGGTCGATTTCTATATATACCGTGTCTGTGGGTATGTAGTGCAGTTTCTCGTTGCGCGAGCACACCCAGTTTTTCATAATGTTCTTCACCTCGAAGGGGTTCTCGCCAAAGCGTTTTTTTGCACCCTCGGGGTTCTCGGCGTAAACCGATTCTATATACTCCCTAACCTCGGGCCTTATCTCTATGTCGTCGTTTGCAGTGCCGGCATAGTCTATTCTCTCCCACTTTATGGGTATTGAGGGCGAGTCGTATGCGGGACGGCGCATCTGGTCTATGTACCAGTCGGTTTGCAGATACGACAGGTTGCATACACGTGCATCGGTGCGCACACCCTCAACCTCCTGGTTGTACCATAATGGGAAGGTGTCGTTGTCGCCGCAGGTGAATATTATGGGGTTGCCCTCTTCGGGGATGGATGCAAGGTAGTTCTGCCCGAAATCGCGGCAGGCATAGCGGCCGCTGCGGTCGTGGTCGTCCCAGGTTTGCGATACCATCTGCACGGGAACGAGCAGGCAGGCTGCTGCCACGGCAAGGCTCACTGCCGTGTTCTGCTTCTTAATCCACTCGGTGATGGCGGCCACTCCCATTCCAATCCATATTGCAAATGCGTAGAACGAGCCCGCGTAGGCATAGTCGCGCTCACGTGGCTGCAGGGGTGTCTGGTTCAGGTAAAGAACTATGGCGATACCGGTCATAAAGAAGAGCATAAACACCACAAGGAACTGCTGTGTGCCCTCCTTACCGCGACGTGCCTGCCACACCATACCCAATATACCAAGTATCAACGGCAGAGCATAGAATACGTTGCGGCCCTTGTTGTTCTTAAGTGACGATGGCAATGTATCCTGGTTGCCCACAAGCAGGTTGTCTATGAACGAAATGCCTGTAATCCAGTTGCCCTTCTCCATTTCGCCGTGGCTTTGCAGGTCGTTTTGCCTGCCCACAAAATTCCACAGGAAATATCGCCAGTACATATGGTTAAGCTGGTAGTTGATGAAGAATTGCAGGTTCTCCCACTGTGTGGGCATATTCACATTCATTGTTTCGCCCCAGGATGTCCTGTATCGTACGTTGTGCCCCTTTATCTTGCCGCCGCACCATTGTGCATAGAGATTAATCTTCTTGGGGCCGTAGCTGCCGTGCTCCATACTGTGCATACGGGGGAACAGCATATTCGTTGCAAAAATATAGTCCTTGTCATAGCCTATAATCTCGTACGAATCCTTTTCGTCGGCATTACTCTTCTCCTTTGGTGCATATTTGGGTGCGCCAATCTTTGTCTTTGCTACCAAATATTGCCCCTGAGGCACGCGGTCGAGTTCCGAACTGTATGCCTGGCCGTAGAGCAGGGGGCGTTTGCCGTATTGTTCTCGGCCAAGGTATGCTCCAAGAGTGAATATATCCTCGGGCGAGTTCTGGTCCATAGGCGTGTTGGCTGCCGAGCGCACCACAATGAGCGCATAGGAAGAGTATCCAATCATAATCACCAGCATACATAGCAGCGATGTGTTGAACAAACGCAGGTTCATAAGGTACTTTTCGCCCTTGCGGTAGATGGCTGCAACGAAGAGCGCTGCAAGCACGGCTATGCCGGCAAGCACGCTAATTGTACCATATCCGTAGAAGGGGATGCCCAGAAGGCCCACCGATGCCACAAAGGCGATGGCAAGTCTTTTGCGGCTCTTTCCCTTTTCGCTCTCTACGAGGCCCCAAATGAGGGCGGCACACAAAAGTATGATGTATGTTATAAGGCCGCTGTTAAATGGCAGGCCCATTACGTTTACAAAGAGCAGTTCGAACCAGCCGCCCACTTTTACCACGCCGGGTACAATGCCGTAGAGCACCACGGCCACGAGTGCTGCCGAAAAGAGCAGGGCAAGCAGTGTACCTTTGAGGTTGGCATTAGGGGTGCGTTTGTAGTATGCCACAAGCACAATGGCGGGGATGCACAGAAGGTTCAACAGGTGCACGCCTATGGATAGTCCTGTGAGGTATGCTATAAGCACCAGCCAACGGTCGCTGTGTGCCTCGTTGGCTTGCTCCTCCCATTTGAGAATGAGCCAAAACACTACGGCGGTGAACAGCGATGAGTAGCCATAAACCTCGCCTTCGACGGCGCTGAACCAATAGGTGTCGCTCCAAGTATAGGCAAGCGCGCCCACGGCTCCTGCACCCATTATGGTTACAAGCTGCCTTGTGGATATATCGTTGCTGCTGCCCACAATGAGCTTGCGTGTGAGGTGGGTGATGCTCCAAAAGAGGAACAGTATGCCGCCTGCACTCAAAATTGCACTCATATAGTTTACCATAAGTGCCACGTTCTGCGGCTCGGCAAAAAGCGAGAAGAAGTTTGCTGTGAGCATAAAGAAGGGTGCACCGGGCGGGTGTCCTACCTCCAATTTGTTACCCGAAAGGATAAATTCGGGGCAATCCCAGAAACTTGCGGTGGGCTCCACGGTGAGGCAGTATGTGGCTGCCGCAACAAGAAATATGAGCCAACCGAAAATGTTGTTTACGGTTTTGAATCGTTTCATCTATAAAATCTTATTCGTATTTCTCTTGTGTAATGCACAAAAAGGGGCGCAACTATCCCCTAAAGTGGTGCAAAGTTACCTAAATGACGGCATATGAACAAAATATTATATGCCAAAAACGTATAAACTCTGTTAAAGAGGGTCCACGTCGTAGTACATTGTGATGGAGCGGTAGCGTTGGCCGGTGGTGAGTGCCTGCTGCAGTGCTTGCAGCGCCTCGTTCACTTTGTATTGCGACAGCCCGTTTTCCACCTTCAACACAATTTTTCGTATGTACAGTTCCTTTACGCGTGCTACGGGCGGCAGGTCGGGGCCCAGGATGCGGTTTTCGAATATTTTTCGCAGTTGCTGCCCCATAAGTTCCGAGAACTCCTCCAGCACGGCTATCTCGCGGTGTTTCATATATATGTAAACCAACCGATAAAAAGGAGGATAATGAAACATCATACGCTCGCTCAGCTGGCTGTTGTAGAACTGTGTATAGTTGTTATCCACAATATGCGGTATCACCGGTGCATCGGGAATTTTTGTTTGCAGAAACACCTTGCCCTGCCCGCTCTTGCGGCCGGCACGGCCTGCCACCTGCGCCATAAGCTGGAAGGCTCGCTCGGTGGCTCTGAAGTCGGGGTAGTTGAGCAGGCTGTCGGCATTTATTATGCCCACCACTGCCACGTTGTCAAAGTCGAGCCCCTTGGACACCATCTGTGTGCCAATGAGTATGTCGGTCTTTCCCTCCTGGAAGGCTGTTATTATTTTTTCGTATGCAGTGCGGGTGCGTGTGGTGTCGAGGTCCATACGGGCAATGCGAGCCTCCGGGAATAGGTTTTGCAGGTCATCCTCTATCTTTTCCGTGCCGTATCCGAGGTTCACAAAATTGTTCTCCTCGCAGTTGGGGCAGTATTTGGGTGCGGGTATGGTGTAACCACAATAGTGACAGGTGAGCTTATCGGCGTTCTTGTGCAGTGTGAGGCTCACATCGCAGTGCTTGCACTTGGGCACCCAGCCACAGGTGCGACACTCCAGCAAGGGCGCGTAGCCGCGGCGGTTCTGGAACAATATTATCTGCTTGCCATCCTTCAGCGCCTCGCTCATAGCATCGGTAAGAGGGTCGCTGAATGGGCCTGTCATACGCTTGCGGTGCTTCATATCCTTGATGTCCACCACCTCTATGTGCGGCAGTTGCACGGCGCGGTGGCGAGTGGTGAGGCTCACAAGGCCGTATTTGCCCGTTGTGGCATTGTAGTAGCTCTCTATCGAGGGAGTGGCAGTGCCAAGCAGGGTTTTTGCCCCATAGAACGATGCAAGCACTATGGCTGCATTGCGGGCATTGTAGCGCGGTGCAGGCTCCTGTTGCTTGTAGCTGTTTTCGTGCTCTTCGTCAACAATTACAAGTCCGAGTTTCTTGAATGGCAGGAACACCGACGAACGCACGCCAAGGATTATATCGTAGGGGGTGTCGCTCATCTGTTTCTTCCATATCTCCACCCGCTCGGCATCGGAAAATTTAGAGTGGTAGAGCCCTATGCGGTTGCCGAACACCCGCCTCAAGCGCTCCACTATCTGCTTGGTGAGGGCAATCTCGGGCAGCATATAAAGCACCTGCTGGCCGCGTGCGAGCGCCTCGGTAATCAGGTGTATGTATATCTCGGTTTTTCCTGCCGACGTCACGCCGTGCAGCAGGGTTACGTTCTTTTGTGCAAAACTCTCTTTTATATCCTCAAATGCTCTCTTCTGTGCATCGCTCAAGCTGTTCAGCGGCACTACAGGCTCGGCATTTGTGTTAAGCCGCCCAATCTCCACCTCGTAGCTCTCCAAGAAGCCCTTGTCGGTGAGCTCCTTGTATATATTGGGCTGCACCTGTGCCTGCTCCAGCAGTTTATGCTTCGATACCTCTATGCGCTGCCCGCTGTGGAATTGCGACATTTGCAGGTAGGTGTCGAGCAGGCGTTTCTGGCGCGGGGCACGCGACAGTGATTGCAGCACCAGTGCCACCGCTTTTTCGTCGCGGCAGTGCTTTGTGAGCCTTGTGCGTATTTCGGTGCGGGGTTTGAATTCCCCCTTGAGCCCTTGCGGAATGGCAGCCTTGTATATGTCGCCCATACTGCACAGGTAGTAGCGTGCTATCCATTCCCACAGTTTCAGTTGGGTGGGGAGTATGATTGGTGCTTCGTCGAGAAGTTCCTCTATTGGGCGCACCTTGCAGTCGGTGGGCTCGTTGTCGTGAGAGGCCACCACTATTGCGGTGTAATGCTTTTTGGGGCCGAGTGGAACGCTCACGCGACACCCTGCCTGCACACTCCCTTCCCACTGCGGCGGTATGCTGTATGTGTAGCTTGTGGGTAGGGGCAATGGTAGTATTACATCTGCAAATTTTGCCATAACTGTCACGAAGGTATGAAAAAGGGGCGAATGTGCAAAATAGTTGCGACGCCCCTGGTGTAAAAAACATTGGTGGCAAGCGTGCTTGCCACCAATGGATATGTATTAACAGCTGTCTGCTCTATTAGAAGATATATGCAGCCGATACCTGCCAGGTGTTCACCTTTGAGCCTTTTATGTAGTCCCAACCTGCGCTTGTGGGGTCTGCTTTAAGTTCACCGGTGTTGCCAAGTGCAATGTTGTAGTTGATGTGCAACTGTATGTGGTTGAGCACGGTGGCACCTGCACCCAGGTTAAGGCTCAGGTTGCTCTTCTTGTATTCCCACTTTGCAACTTCCATACCTGACTCTTTCCAGCTCTCGTCGCCATCGCCCATTGTCCAACCGAACTGGGGGCCTACAGCCACAAAGGGCTCCAGGAATTTGTTTACAACGGGGAGTGAAAGCTCGTAACGCAGGTAGATGGGTACTTCGATGCTGCGACGTGTGATATCCTCACCCTCAAGCTCTGAACTTGTCTGTGAATAGAGAAGGTTACCCTCGATGCCCAGGCCCACGATGGGAAGCATAATTTTTGCTGTGGGGCCTACGAAGAAACCGCTCTTTCCTTCGCTCTTTATGTCATCGAGTGAACCGGGCTTGCTTGCAAGGTTCATACCGGCTTTAATACCCCAATTGAACTGTGCAAATGCGGGAGCAGATGCCAACAAACACAATGTGATTGCAATACCAAAAATCTTTTTCATATCCAATGTTTTTAATGTTATTGATTCTTTCTTTGCAGCCTGCGGCTGTCATTATTGGCGCAAAATAAGTATAAAATTGGTTAAAATGCAAATTTTGACCAATTTCTTTATATAACAAATGAAGATGACTAAAAAGTGTATTTTTGCGTTACGCTTGCCTTCAAAATCCTCATTTACGCTTAGTAAACTGCGGTTTTTCAGGCTGCTCAAGCCTTAAACTACATCTTTTTATTCATCTCCCTGCAAAATGAGGCTGCTAAAAAATACTTTTTAGTCAGCCTCATTTATGATAAATTATCTTCTTGTACGTCTTACCGATACCTTTGCACCGCCCGAGCTGCTTTTACTGCTCTTTTTCTTTTTGGCGCTCTCCTTCTTGTCGCTGCTTTTCTTTTTGGTGCTGCGGAAGAGGCTCTTTTTCTCGCTCTTCTCTGTTGCCGCGGAGTCGCTTGCAACGGTGGTGCTGTCGGTGGCTGCCGCTACAACGGGCTTGGGAGTGTTCCACAGGTTGGCACGGAAATCGGCAAGCTGTTTTTCAATGTTAGCCTGCTCTTTCTTCACCGCTGTGCTGTCCTTGCAGTATTGGTTCAGTGCAAGGTTTCTGAGGTTCACGGTCTTGTATATCTCGCCGTCGTAGCAGTTTTTCACGAAGTAGTCGTTTATAGTCATAGACGACACGTTGTTGTAGCTGCTGGTAACGAGTGTCTGCTGTGCAAGCAGGGTGGAAATCTCGTCGTAGTTGAGCCAGAACATAGGATATTTCACAATCTCGGTGCTGAACTCGTTTGCAGTGCGGTGTAGCACGGGGCAGATTGCCGTCACGCGAGTGTTGTATGTGGCTGTGCGCTGGTCGTAGTAGTTGCTCTCCTTAATGTAGTAGCTCAACACCTCGCCGCTGGGAACATCGCTCTTGTTCACTACAAAGCCGCCGTCTTGCTCCTCATAGTATATGCGGTAGTTGTCGAGGAGGTCCTTGGGTGCTATCTTGTTCTCCTCGTCGAACGATTCATAGCCGTCGAGGTTATATTTGTAGGCTGTTATTGTGCCGTCGAGTATAAGGCGGAACACGTATGTAAAGAGGTTCACGCTGCCACCCATAGGCTCCACGGGGTAGTAGAGCGATGCGTTTTTCTCGTTCTTCAAGTCGAGCGAGCGGTAGATGTCGCGCTTCCACACAACCTCCTGCGGTACCACGGTTGCGGGGTACTGGCTCTTTGCACGCTCTGTCATATTCACCGTTACAGTTGCTGTGGCGGCCTTCTGCTCCTTTTTGGCATTCTCTTTTATGCGGGCAGGTGGCTGTGCAACCGCGTATTGTCCCATAAGGGATACTGCTATGATAACAACTAATTTGCTGACGTATTTCATAACTCTTTTCTTTTATCCTTTATTTTGTGGCAGGTGCCCCTGCTGTTAGTTGATTATTACCTCGAGTGATGTGGGCAAGAGGCGCTCTACATTGTCGGGGCCTATGGCCTTTACGTGTGATATGTAGAATCGCTTGCCGCGGCTCAGGTTGCGGAACATATCTTTTTGACGTGCTGTGAAATTGGCTCCTTGCGACAGCAATGGGATTGCGTTACCCATATTGTCGTAGAAAACAGTTTCGAACGACAGCACCTTGAAACCTATGTTCAGCAGGCCGTCGTCTATGGCGGCTACAATGCCGTCGGTGCTCATAAGGGCCTGTTTGCTGAATGCCGTGCCACCGCGGTAGCGCTGTGTGTTGCCATCCTTGTCCTTGTACTCTATGAAGGGGGTGGGGTTGGGCAACTGGCGCACGCGGAAACTGTATTGTCCCATACTCTGGCTGCGCCCCTCCTCGTTCTGAGCGGTCACGCCTATCACAATATCTTCTCCCACCTGCGATGGAGTTACCACATAGCCGCCCTTGCCGTCGCTCTTTAACGAGCCCTTGCCGCTTGCTATGCTTGCGCTTATCTTGTTGGCTGCCACGCCGGGAACCGATATGCTCACGGGGTTTTCGAAGCCTGCATAAAGCACGTTCATAAGCGACGCGCTCACTGTGGCGGTGGGCTCCACCACGGTATATTTCTGCGAGAAATCGTAGCGTGTCTGTGCACCGGCACCATCGTTCACAAGCATATATCCGTTAAGGGTGTAGTCGCCCACGGCGTTGCACAGCTTGCTGTACTCACCGTTTTCAGTCTCAAACAGTTTGTCGTCTATGTATATCTGCGGGCGCTGTGTGGAATCCACTGCCGCAAGGATAATCTGTGCCGAGAACTCGCTGCCACGTACCACGTTGCGCGATGTGGGTATTACCAACGAACGTATCAGGTTCACACGTACGTCGCCCACGTCTATGTTTCTTGCAAGTGTGTGCAGCACCTCGCCTTCGGCATATCTTACGTCGTTCTGCAATTTGGTGAGCAGTGTGATGGCTGCAATTGCGGGCATACTTTCGAAATGGTACTCCTGCCAGTTCTTGAGCAGCGAAATGTCGCGACGGGGTACCTCGGTGCTGAAGCTGCTCTCTATTATGGCACGCTGCACCGAATCGGTTACCATCGTTAATATCTCCTCGCGGTACTTGGTTATGGCATCGTAGAGCACCTGTCCCTGTCCGGTGCCGGGTGCAAGCATCACCGATGTGGCAGCCTCCAAATCCTCGCGGTTCACAAGGTTTCGGTAGTCGCCGTCGGCGCCGTCGGCCTTCTTTGCAATGCGCACCTTTAGTTTGTCGGCAAGGTTATAAATGGAGTCCGATATCTTTTTAACGTGGGTGGCGCGGTTGTACCACTCGCGCACCTTCTCGGGGTTTTGTGCCATAAAGGCTTCAAAATCCTTGTATAGCGCCTCGTTCTGCTTGCCTGCGTTCACAGAACTCTTCGAGAGGCTCTCATCGACCAGCGTGAAGCCGTTGAGCACGTCGGAAGAGACGTTCAGTGCAAGCATCGCCATCAGAAGAACGTACATAAGGTTAATCATCTTCTGACGTGGAGAGACTCTTTGTTTCTTTACCTTCATTGTGTAGTTCTCTTAAATTTGAGGCTTGTTCATATTTGTTGTCATCGCCTGTATCATACGGGCATACATAGCATTGAGCTCTTCAATCTGTGCAGCCATCTTCTTTGTCTGCTCGTTCACACGGTCTATTGCATTGGCCTGGTTACCGGCACTGCGCAACTGTGTTTCGTAGAGAGCGTTTATGCCTGTGAGGTTGCGACCCAGTGTCTCCATCTCCTCCATATTGCGGCCCAGTGCATCAGCCTGCTCCGATATGTGCTTGATGGCATCGTTAAGCGCACGTACCTTCTCGATGTACTCTTCGGTAACCTCGTCCATCTGCGGTATGAGGTCGGGGTTGCCTGTGATGGCTGCGCCACCCTGTACCACGGCGGGTGCACCGGTTGCTATGCCTGTGCCTGCTGCAACAACGCCTTCGGCAGGGGCTGCAATGTTGCCACCGCTACCTATTGTGCCGTTAATTACAATGGTGCCACCCTGCAGGCCTGCACCCACAATGTTGGTTGCGGCAGCCCTCTCCTCGGCCTCCTCCTCTTTTTTCTCATCGACAGCCACGTCGTAGGGGCGCTCAAATGCCGAGAAGAAGAACACGATGACCTCGGTTCCCATACCCACGAAGAGCATAAGGTTGGCACCTGTGATGTGTGTGAGCTTAAAGAGTGTTCCCAAGATAACGATGGCTGCACCCCAACTGTAGAGGTAGTTGAGAACGGTTTTTCCTCTTGCCGAATCCATAAATGCCTGAATTCGTCTTATTGCGTTTTTATATTTGCCCATAGCTTCTTTCTATAATGAATATACTTATGTGTGAATATGCTTTTTTTATTTTCTTCTGTCGGTACCTGCATAGCTGCGCACACAGCGGAAACCAATGTATGAACGCGACTCGTTCTGGTACTCGTAGCTGCGGGTTGCGCCCTGAATGAAACGCACGGCATCTTTCCACGAACCGCCGCGCACGGTCTTTTTCTTCATACTGTAGGGGTCCTCTTTTGCGGCTTTGTACTGCAGGTCGGGGTTCATATCGCTCATTTGCAGCACGCCGGCCTCGGTGTATACAGTAGATGTCCACTCGGCTACGTTGCCGGCCATATCGTAGAGGCCGTTTGAGTTTGCCGAGAATATTCCGCAACGCGATGTGATGAGGCTGCCATCCTTGGTATAGTTACCCTCTTCGGGCTTGTAGTTGGCATAGTAGCAACCCTCGTCGCTCTTTGTTTCGTCGCCGTCCCAGGGATATTTGCCGCCCTCTTTGCCACGGGCTGCATATTCCCACTCTGCTTCCGAAGGCAGGCGGTAGCGCTGTATCCATTTGGCCTGTGCACCCAAGCCGCGCAGCAGGTAATCGGTGCGCCAGGCGCAGAATGCGTTTGCCTGCTCCCAACTTACGCCCACCACGGGATGGTTGTTATAGTTGGGATGGCTGAAATAGAGGTTCAGATACATTTCGTTGTTTGCATTGGGGAAATCGTTCACCCAGCAGGTGGTGTCGGGGTATATGTTCACAATGTATGTGTGCAGGAAGTCGAACTGGCTCGACAGGGGGCGTGTGATGGTTTCGCGCACAATAACTCCGTCATCGTCTATGTATGCAGTGTCCTTCGATATTATCACCTCGGCTTCGTAGTCGGTGGGAATATCGGTGTTGCGGTTGCGCTCCTCGGGGTTCAGGCGGTTCTTGCGCAATGCAGCCTGTGTGTAGTCGTAGATGCTGTAACGGTAGTTCATCTGCGATGCATCGAGCATTTTCTCGCCTGTAACGGGGTTGGTGATATAAACGCTCTCTATTGCACGCTGCTCGTCCTCGGTAGGTCTTTGCCAGGGGATGGGCTTCTTCCAGTTAAGATAGGGCTCGATGGGCTCGCCATACTCGTCCTCGGTTATCTTGTAGGTCTCGTCGCCGCCATATGCGGGGTCGGCAAGGCGCTCACGGATAATAGAGTCGCGCACCCAATACACGAACTGGCGATACTTGGCGTTTGAAACCTCGGCCTCGTCCATCCAGAATGCATCAACCGAAATCTCCTTTACGGGTGCCGATGTGCCCCACAAAGAGTCGGCCTTCTCCTCGCCCACCTTTATGGAACCGCGTTTTACAAGCACCATACCATAGGGGATGGGCTCGTTTATGCTTGCGGCATTTACGCCTGTAACTTCTCCTCCGTTGGCGTTGCCAAAGCTACGGGGGCTGAGGCACGATGTCGCAACGAGCGCCAAAAGAATCATTGGCAGAAAAATTATCTTTTTCATCATTTCAATATTCTTATACTGTTATGTTTATTCTTTCCTTTCTTAAATATATCGAGGTTCATACTGTATCCTATGAATATGTCGTGGTTTCCATTCTTTGCCCCCACCCCCGATGTGTATAGTTCATAGGCATAGCTTGCCGTAATATTCATAAACTCGATGCCGAAAAACAGCGCCACAGATGTGTCGTAGCTGTATGTGATGCCACCAAAGTACTCCTTGTCGTCGTGCGTGTATGTGCCTTTTGCGGTAATGTCGGCACGCCAGGCAACAAGGTCGGTCATCAGCTGAATATAGGGCTGTATCGTTATTAACGTATTTTTTATCGGAATATTGCCTCCTGCTGTAAAATTATAATATGGCTCTATCTGAATTTCGTTTGTTTCGCCCAGCAGAATGAGTGGCGAATTAAGGTGGAAACCGGCCAGTCCGGCATAGAAATGCTTGTGTTGGTACAGGAATCCCAGGCCCACATCGAACTTGTTGCCGTTGGCACTGCCCGATGGGAAGGCGGGGTCGTTGCTGTCGCCACCGAACTCAATGTTCTTGCTGTCGAACTCGCAGTTGAGTATTCCTAACTGCACACCGGCTGCCATACGCCCGCCCAGTAGCTTGAATCCGTAGGCATAGTTTGCATATACGTGCTGGTTGGTGAAGAGACCTATTGCATCGTTCAGTGCGCCTATACCCAACGAGTGGTCGCCACGCACAAACGGAATGGGCGCATCCACGTTTATGAGCATACTTTTGGGGTTGTTTTCGAACCCTGTCATCTGGTTGCTGTATGCCGTGTATGCCCATAGCTTGCCTGTGGCACCTGCGCCTGCAGGGTTATAAAAGTTAAGCATATTCCAGTAGTGTGTATAGTGCACGTCGTACTGCGCGCATACATTGGCAAGCGCACCTGTGACCACTATGAGGAATACAATTAACTTTTTCATCTCTTTTTTAACGTGCAAAATGGGTAATTAGTATTTTGTAGGTCAATAGTCCCGTAATTATAATGCAAATTTCGCAAAAAAAATCAAAAATCCATATTTATGATTGAATTTAATGCATAGAATACGGCTTTCTGTCAAGTCATAACATATATTGTATATAACCGCCTAATTATATTCGCAAGCATAGGGGTGTGTGGTTTCCAACCCTCACTCTTGGACAACAAATAATGGGGCGACCGCGGTCGCCCCATTATTTGTATTTATGTGAATGGAAAGATAGGGTTCATCCTAAAACGACAAATAGGGCAACTGAGTTGCCCTATTTGTATTCTTAAATAATTATTGAATAAGAGGTTAAGAAATCAATACTCCTCCTCATTGAAGAAGAAATCCTCCTTGCTGGGGTAGTCGGGCCAGATGTCCTCGATGCTCTCATATACATCGCCCTCGTCCTCAATTTCCTGCAAGTTCTCTATAACCTCCAATGGTGCACCTGAGCGTACTGCATAGTCGATGAGCTCATCTTTTGTTGCAGGCCAGGGTGCATCCTCCAATTTTGATGCTAATTCAAGTGTCCAATACATATTATAAGATAGTATAAAGTGGTTTTTTATATAATGTGTGCAAAAGTAGTTTAATTTTGTTTACATACAAGGCTTTTCCCACTTTTTTTCCACGCCCTCGGCAAGTTGTCGTTGGAGCAGGAAAAAGTAGTCGGACAGGCGGTTTATGTATGCTGCCGCGCGGGGTGCCGTGGGGCATTCGCGTTGCAGTGTCACAAGGCGGCGTTCGGCGCGGCGACACACGGTGCGGCACATATTGGCGCGGGCTGCGGCCTCGTCATTGCCGGGGAGTATGAATTTGTGCATTGGTGGCAGGGATGCTTCGAGCGCATCTATAGCCTGTTCCAATGCGGCTGTCTCCAGCTCGTCTATGGCGGTGCTGCCGTTCTTTTCATCGGCTATGGCACATCCTATGGTGAGCAGGTTGTTTTCTATCCTCTCTATGAAGGGGTGCTGCTCGGCGGGCAGGGCTGCGCAAAGCAACCCTATGCAGGCGTTCAGTTCGTCTATTGTGCCGTATGCCTCCACGCGTGGGTGGTCTTTGGGCACGCGTGTTCCGTGGGTGAGCGATGTGCTGCCATCGTCGCCACTGCCTGTGTATATGGTTGCTTTTTTCATCCTTTTGTTACATTTTAAGTGTATAGTGTTGTTTCTGCTTCTCGTTGTCGAACAGCAGTATCCCAAAACTATACAGGTCGTATGTCACTATGGTTTGCGGGTTCTCCACGGCCTCTTCCCACTGCCTAAGCCTTTCGGGGGTGTCGTGTATGCCGTCGGCAATTATTGCCGTGCCTTTGCAGGCGTGTGGCAGCGTGGCTTGCAGCGCATCGGTGATGTCGCTGTCGCGTCCTATGAACAGCAGGTGCGGCGCCGTGTGTGCTTGCAGTTGCTGTGACAGTGTGGCGCCGTGTGGTTGGGTGCATCCTCTGCCGGCGAGGTACTGCGCTGCCGCAGGGGGCAGGGGGCTGTTTGCGGCAATGAGTGCCACGCGGGCTGTGCTTGCTGCGGCCGCAAGGGCACAAAGGGGTGCTGTTGCTTCGCTGCCTATTGCTATAATGCTTTTGGGTTGCAAATGGTTTGCCACCCTGAACAGCCTGCGGCACATTTTCTTGCTGTGTGTGCCACAATGTGTGGCTATGCGGTCTATCTGCCCGTATGCGTAGTAGGGTAGTTTCTCCTTCAGTACCTGGGTTACAAAGAAAAAGGCAGTAGGGGATTGTACTCCGAATCCCCTATTGTGCCTCATTCTGTTTATCCAGTCGCTGAATTTCATTATCTTCTTACAGCGCGAAGGCCTCTTTTACCTTCTCTACATAGTCGAGCTTCTCCCAAGTGAACAGCTCCACGGTGATGGTCTTGCTATCTAAGTAGCGCGACTCGAAGGTCTTGGTCACTGTCTGCGGTGCGCGGCCAACGTGACCGTATGCCGCTGTTTCGCTGTAGATGGGGTTGCGCAGTTTAAGACGCTCCTCTATTGCTTTGGGGCGCAGGTCGAACAGCTGCTGCACCTTGCAAGCAATCTCGCCGTCGGTCATATTTACCTTTGCCGTGCCGTATGTGTTCACAAACACGCTCACGGGCTGTGCAATACCAATGGCGTATGACAGCTGTATGAGTGCCTCATCGGCCACGCCTGCCGCTACAAGGTTCTTTGCTATGTGGCGTGCTGCGTAGGCTGCGCTGCGGTCCACCTTGCTGGGGTCCTTGCCGCTGAATGCGCCACCGCCGTGTGCTCCCTTGCCACCGTAGGTGTCCACAATGATTTTGCGGCCTGTGAGGCCGGTGTCGCCGTGGGGGCCGCCGATAACGAATTTGCCTGTGGGGTTCACGTGGTACTTTATGTCGTCGTTGAAGAGGGCAAGCACCTTGGGCGATGCTATCTTTGCCTTCACGCGGGGGATGAGTATGTTTACAACATCCTCGTGTATCTTTGCCACCTGTGCCTCGTCGGCTGCCAGCTGTGCGGCAACGCTGCTGTCGGCAGGCTGTATGAAATCGTCGTGCTGGGTAGATACAACAATGGTGTCTATGCGCACGGGCTTGTTCTCGTCGTTGTATTCGATGGTTACCTGGCTCTTTGAGTCGGGGCGCAGGTAGGTCATCTCCTTGCCCTCGCGGCGTATGTCGGCGAGTTCGCGCAATATGAGGTGCGAAAGGTCGAGCGACACGGGCATATAGCTCTCGGTCTCGTTTGTGGCGTAACCGAACATCATTCCCTGGTCGCCTGCGCCCTGGTCCATAGGCTGTTCGCGCTCCACGCCGCGGTTAATGTCGGCGCTCTGCTCGTGAATGGCCGAGAAGATGCCGCACGAATTGCCGTCGAACATATATTCGCTCTTGGTGTAGCCTATGCGGTTGATTACGCGGCGTGCAATGTCCTGCAAATCTACGTAGGCCGACGATTTTACCTCACCGGCAATTACTACCTGTCCTGTGGTTACAAGTGTTTCGCAAGCAACCTTCGATTGTGGGTCAAAGGCAAGAAGTTCGTCGAGGACTGCATCGGAAATCTGGTCGGCAACCTTGTCGGGGTGTCCCTCGGAAACCGATTCTGAAGTGAATAAATATCCCATAATAGTAGTTTTTGGCCCTTTAAGGGGCGGTTAATAATTCATTTATAAACTGTGGAAATGGGATTTTGCAATGCGGCAGAGTGCCATACGCCCTCGGGAGATGAGGTATTTTAGCATTTTTTACCGTGGTTGCAAGCAGCCAAATCTTTCCACACGAGCCTTGTGGCTCTATTCTTTATTTTAGTTGGTGCAAAGGTATATACTTTTTGTGTAAAAGGTATGATTTTTGCCCTATATTTTTATGATTGCTATGTTAAAAAGGCTTTATATGGTGTTCACGCTGTTTCATTCGGGTAGCAGGGCAAGCAGCTCGCTTATGGTGCGCCCCATAGTCGGGTGTGTGAGCTGCGGTGCTATCTCGTGCAGGGGCTGCAGCACAAAATTGCGCAGGTGCAGCAGGGGGTGGGGCACGGTGAGGCGCTCGCTTTTTATCAGCTTGTTGCCATAGAAGAGTATGTCTATGTCTATTGTGCGGTCGCTGTATTGCCCGCCGATGCTCTTTTTTGTGCGTCCCAGGCGGCGCTCTATCTCCTCGGTGGTGTTGAGCAGTTCTATGGGCGACAGGTGGGTGTCGAAGGCAACCACGCAGTTAAGGAAGCTGTTCTTGGACTCAAAGCCCCAGGGCTCGCTCTCCATAAACGACGAACAGGCCGCGGGCAAGCCAAGAGCGAGCGATAGGGCCTCTATCGCTCGCTGCAGGTTATCTTGCTTGTTGCCGGAATTGGTACCCAGCCCCAAATATACTCTCTCTCTCCTCATCAATCTATAATGAGCATAGCATCGCCGTAGAGACCGAATCGGTAGCCCTCCTTCAGCGCCACCTCGTATGCGTTCTTCACATTATCATACCCACCGAATGCCGATGTGAGCATAAGCATTGTGGAGTAGGGGGCGTAGAAGTTGGCAATCATACAGTTGGCCACCTGGAAATCATACTCGGGGAAGATGAACTTGCTTGTCCAGCCGTCGTACTCCTTGAGCATACCGCCTGTGAGGGTTGCTGTCTCCAATACTCTCTGCACTGAAGTTCCCACGGCACATATTCTGCGCCCCTCGGCCTTTGCCTTGTTTATGGTGTTAACGGCGGCGGTGTCCACGTTTATGAGGTCGCTGTCCATCTTGTGCTTAGTGAGGTCCTCCACATCAATCTCGCGGAAACAGCCGAGGCCGGTGTGCATTGTAACGTATGCAGTGTCGATGCCTTTAATCTCCATCCTTTTCATAAGCTCGCGGGTGAAATGCAGGCCTGCGAACGATGCAGTAACCGAGCCCTCCTTCTGTGCAAAGTAGGTTTGGAAGTTCTGCAGGTCCTCGGGCTCCTCTTTGCGCAGACGTTTGAAATCGTCGGGCAGGGGTGCTACGCCAAGCGAGTGCAATGCCTTCTTGAACTCGTCGTGCGGGCCGTCGTAGAGGAAGCGCAGTGTGCGCCCGCGCGATGTGGTGTTGTCTATCACCTCGGCCACCATTGAGTTGTCCTCGCCAAAGTAGAGCTTGTTGCCTATACGTATTTTACGGGCGGGGTCCACAAGCACGTCCCACAGGCGGAACTCCTCATTCAGCTCGCGCAGCAGGAATACCTCAATCTGGGCGTTGGTCTTTTCCTTGTTGCCATAGAGGCGTGCGGGGAATACCTTGCTGTCGTTGAGCACAAAAACGTCCTTTTCATCGAAATAATGGATTATCTCTTTGAAGATGCGATGCTCTATCTCGCCTGTCTTTTTGTGCAACACCAGCAGGCGCGACTCGTCGCGGCAGGGCATTGGGTGAAGGGCTATGCGCTCCTCGGGTAACTTGTACTTGAACTGCGACAGCTTCATATGCTGCGAGTTGATGTAAAAATTTTCGTCTATCATACTCATAGTACTATGTTTTTTCTAACCATTCGGGGAATTCATCGGGGTTTATGCAATCCTCGATGCGGTATTCCCCCACTCTGGTACGGGTTAATCCTGTTAAATATGCTCCGCTGCCAAGTGTCTCGCCAATGTCACGTGCAAGCGAGCGTATGTATGTTCCTTTGCCACACACGCAGCGTATCTTTATCTGTGGCAAACGGCAATCTATAAGTTCAATCTCGTCTATCTGCACCTGCTTGGGCGCCAGCTCCATTTCGCTACCCTTGCGTGCGAGGTCGTAGGCTCGTTTGCCATCTACCTTGCAGGCCGAAAAGAGGGGCGGGCGTTGTGCAATGCAGCCCACGAACTTTTGCAGTGTCTCTTTTACAAGCTCTTCGGTAATGTGTTCTGTGGGGTATGTGGCGTTCACGGGGTGTTCCATATCGAACGACGGGGTGGTTGCGCCCAACATAATGTCGGCAATGTACTCCTTGGTGTGGCTCTGCAGTTCCTCTATGCGCTTGGTGGCCTTTCCTGTGCACACAAGCAACACGCCCGTGGCAAGAGGATCGAGCGTGCCGGCGTGCCCCACCTTGAACCTTTTTACACCTAATTTGCGGCTCAAGTGGTAGCGCACCTTGTTCACTATTTGAAAAGATGTCCAAGTGTATGGCTTGTATATTGCAAGCACCTCTCCAGCTACAAAGTCCATTATGCAACGCTTAAATCGTAACCGGCAAGCATCATCGCAAGGATTATGCCGCCTACAACTATTCTGTACCAGCCAAACGCCTTAAATCCATACTTTGTAACAAAGCTGATGAAGAACTTAATGGCCAGCAATGCCACTGCGAATGCCACGGCATTTCCAATGAGCAGCGTGCCAATATTCTCCTTGATGATGGCAGCGCCATCGGGCTCCATAAATATCTTAAGCATCTTGAATACCGTGGCTGCAAACATTGTGGGCACGGCAAGGAAGAACGAGAACTCGGCAGCAGCCTTGCGTGTGAGTTTCTGTGCCATACCACCCACTATGGTTGCCATAGAACGCGACACACCGGGTATCATAGATATGCACTGGAACATACCAATCCAAAAGGCGCGCTTCTCGGTGAGCTCGGTCTCTTCGCTGCCTTTGTTGAAAATCTTGTCGCAAAAGAGCATAAACACACCGCCGATGATAAGTGTGACGGCCACCACGGTAACGCTCTCCAGCATTTCGTCAATAAAGTCGTTGAGCAGCAGGCCAAGCACGGCTGCTGGTATAAATGCCACAAAAAGTTTCCAATAGAAATCGTACTTGTGCAGGAATTTTTTAAGTGTACCGGCTCCCTCGGGTGCGGGGGTGTGGTTTAGACGGAAGAAGCGTTTCCAGTAGAGAACAACCACCGATAGTATGGCACCAAACTGTATGATAAACGTAAATGCCTTTACAAACTCGGTGCTCTTCACGCCCAGGATGTTCTGCGTAATTATCATATGTCCTGTTGAGGATACGGGCAAAAACTCCGTGAGGCCCTCTACAATGGCTATGATTATTGTTTCAAATGTTGTCATTGTGCAATATGTAATAGTTTGTTATTCATTATCCTTTTTGTCTCCTTTGCTTCTGTGAAGAATGGAATATATCACAAACAGAAAGCCGAAGAAGCAGACCGTGGGCGCCACCTTTATTCTTCTCACGCTGAAGATATCGGGCTCAAAGTGTGTCATAGTGGTCGATGGGCCGCACATAAGAATGAATCCCACGATTATGATGAGTACACCTGCAAGCAGCAGTATGTAGTTGGTTTTTTCGAAAGCAAATTTTCTTTTATCCATTGTACAATAAGGTTTTTAGATGAAATAGAGGTCGTTGCTGCGCATACGCAGGAAGCGGTTTACCGACAGGTAGGCACACAGCACGCATATGGCCACTCCGAAAAGGGTTATTCCCGCGGCCACGGCTGCAAGGTGCGTGGGTGGCAGAATGGTGGCAATGCCGGGTTCGTGCTTCCACACTATGTAGAGTCCGCCCGCCAGCAGTATATTTGCGAGAATGCCCGACAGCAGGCCTATCTTCATATTATGCAGTATAAATGGGCGGCGTATGAACCCCCAGGTGGCACCCACCAGCTTCATTGTGTGCATAAGGAACCTTTTCGAGTATATCGACAGGCGCACAAGGTTGCCAATGAGCGACCACGAAATTATTGTGAGCATCACGAGGAACACCAGCAGCACCGCACTTATCTTGCGTATGTTGCTGTTAATGGAGTCTATGAGCTCGCGCTGGTATATGATGCTGCCCACCTCCTTGTGTTTCAGCAACTCCTTTTCTATTTGAGCTATGTTGCCGCTGTTGGCAAAATCGTTCTTCAGTGAAATCTCTATAGAGGAGTCATACGGGTTGTAGCCGAGGAACTCCACCGGGTTGGTGCCCAGCTCCTTTATCTGCTGCTGCAACACTTCCTCTTGCGATATGTATTTGCTTGCAAGTACATAGCTCCTTTTATCAATGAGTTTCTTGAATTTGAGAATATCGGCCTCGCTCACATCGTTTTTCATCACTACCGTGAGGGCGAGGTTGTGGCGCACGTGCTTTGCAAGCGAGTCGGCGGTTACAAACAGCAACCCCATAACTCCTAATAACAGCAGCACAAGCGTGGTGCTTATGTACACGCTTATCGTCTGCACCTTAAACATAGATTTCCTTTTGCTCATCTTCTTTTCCTGAATACATATATTATAGAACTGCTTGCACCGCATCCGTTGAATGTGGCACAGAATCCCAAAAATCCGTTCCAAAAACCGCGTAGCAGCTGTAGGCGCCTTCCCTTGTAGCGCTCGCTGAGCAGCGATATGTAGAAACCGTCGAACATCATAGGGTATTGCCTCTCCAATATGAACCCGTGCTTCTCGCCCAGTTTCATAATGGTGCTTGGAGAAAAGTGCCACAGGTGGCGCGGCGTGTCGTATGCCGCCCAATGCTCGCCATAGTTCTCGGCATCGTACGATGTACAGTTGGGCACGGCTATCACGGCAATGCCGGTATCCTCCAAAATGCGCTTCATCTCCTCCCAAAAGGCATCAATCTGCTGTATGTGCTCCATTACGTGCCACAGCGTTATCACATCCACCGAACTGCTCTCAATCTCCTTCAATGCCTCCTCGGGCAGCATATCTATCCCAAGCTCCTTTTTGGCATACTCGCGTGCCTGCGGGCTCTTTTCTATGGCTGTTACGTTCCATCCCTGCCTTTGCATTGCGCGGGCAAAATAGCCTATGCCGGCACCGTAGTCCACAATGCGGCCGTTTTGCAGCAGTGTCAGCTTTTTTATGAGCGACGTTTTGCGTCGCAGCATAATGCTGCGCACAATGTGGTATATCTTGTTTACAAGCCCTTTATTGGTGTTGCTGTGCGATATATACTCCGACGAGCTGTAGTATAGTGCAATATCCTTTTCATCGGGTATGTTTTGTGTGAATGCAAACCCACACTCCTTGCAGTGGAAAATGTCGAAAAGTTCCCCTGTGGCAAAGTGGTCCTTGCAGGAGAAACGTTTTTCTATGGCCTTGCTTTTGCAAAGCGGGCATTCCTTGTGGGTTATTATATTCATTCTTTTTCCTCTTTTTCATTTGAAAAAGGCATACCTCTCCCAAACTCGGTACAAAAATATACTATTTAGCCCGAATTTGCGCTCTTTTTTCGAAGATTTACCAAAACAATGCGGAAAATTACATTTTTTAACACATAATAAAATCCATTATTTGTACTTTTGCGCAAGTTTTTGCGGAGTATCCGCATTTAAGGTTACAAACAAATAAAATATAATTACTATGGGAAAGTTGTATCGTTCTAACGACAAGGTTATTTCGGGTGTATGTGCAGGTCTTGCAAAGGAGTTCGGCCTCGATGCAAAGCTGGTTCGCATTCTTTATGCTGTTGTTACATTCTTCACCGGAATTGTACTTGGTGCAGTTGTTTATGCTATCCTTGCTTTCATTTTGCCTGTTGAGGGTAAATGAAGGAGTTATACCGATCGTATGAACGAAAGGTTAGGCAAGAAATAAAAAAGTCTCGGCAGCTGCCGAGACTTTTTTACTTTTATATGGGGATTCTTACTCCTCTACAATTTCGCCAAGCAGTGTGGCCGCAGTGGAGTCGTTTATCTTCACCTTTACAAAATCGCCTATCTTGTGCCCCTTGCGGTCGAAAACCGCGGTGCGGTTCTGTTCGGTGCGGCCGAAGAACTGCTCGCGCGAGCGTTTCGATACACCCTCTATGAGCACCTCGTAGGTGTGGCCTATGCACTTTTTGTTGTTTGCTGCCGAGCACTCCTGTTGCAGAGCGATAATCTCGTTAAGGCGGCGCACCTTCTCTTTGTCCTCTATGTCGTCTTTCATATGGCGGCTGGCAAATGTACCAGGGCGTTCCGAATATTTGAACATAAAGGCGGCGTCGTATGAGCAGTGGCGCATAAGCGACAGGGTGGCCTGGTGGTCCTCCTCGGTCTCCCCGCAGAATCCTGCAATAATATCGGTGGAAAGGCCGCAATCGGGTACTATGGTGCGTATGGCCTCAATGCGCTCGAGGTACCACTCGCGGGTGTATTTGCGGTTCATTGCTTTGAGCATTGTGCTGCTGCCGCTCTGCACGGGCAGGTGTATGCTGCGGCACACATTGGGCTCCTCGGCTATCACGCGCAGCGTGTCGTCGCTCATATCCTTGGGGTGCGATGTGGTGAAGCGTATGCGTGTGGCAGGGGCGTGGCGTGCCACGCGGCGCAGCAGTTCGGGGAATGTGATGTGTGTGCCGTCGCTCTCCTCAAAGTTGTATGAATTCACGTTCTGTCCCAGCAGTATTATCTCCTTGAACCCTTTTGCCACAAGGTCGTCAACCTCGGCAAGAATGCTCTGTATGTCGCGGCTTCTTTCGCGGCCTCGGGTGTAGGGCACCACGCAGTAGTGGCAGAAGTTGTTGCAGCCGCGCATTATCGATATGTAGCCCGACACGTTGCCGCTGCATATGCGCATAGGTATGATGTCGCGGTATGTTTCGGTGGTCGATAGTTCTATGTTCATAGCCGCGTGCCCCATTTCGGCTTCGGCAATGAGTTGTGGCAGCGACAGGTAGGCATCGGGGCCTGCCACAATGTTCACCTTGTATTTTTCTATGAGCTCCTCTTTCACGCGCTCTGCCATACAGCCCACCACGCCTATGAGGATGTTCTTGCCACGGCGCATAGCATTGAGCTGGTCCAGGCGCCCGTATATCTTCTGCTCGGCATTGTCGCGTATGGAACAGGTGTTAAGCAGTATGAGGTCGGCCTCGGAAATCTCATTGGTCACCTCATATTCGGCCACTTTCAGTATTGAACCTATTACCTCGCTGTCGGCCACGTTCATCTGGCAGCCATATGTTTCTATAAACAGTTTCTTGCTCTTTTCCACTTGTGTTATGGTTTGAATTTGTGTGCGAAGATAGTGATAAAAACCAAATTCTCGGCAAAAATGGCTCTTCTATTGATGTGCCGCGGGCATAAAATATGTAATGCCATATATAATATAACAACCGTAAGGCTTCTACAGAAGCCTTACGGTTGTTATATGTGAAGTGTAAATCTATTAGATTGTTATGTCATCGAGTGAGCCTGCATCACCTTCGTCCTCAAGGCCCTTCATAATGTCCTCGGTAGTTTTGGACATAGCCTCTACGTTCTCAAAGTCAATACCATCTACATCGGAAAGGTCTGCGTTGGCATCCTTCATCTCACCCTCCTCGTTGAAGGTCTTTTCGTAAGCCTCGATGGTTTTCTTATACTCTTTGAGCTCGCTGTTCAGCTTTTTTACCTGCTTTATCTCGTCACCCGAGAGCACCAAGCCTGTCAATGCACCTGTGGCAGCACCTTTCAATGCATCTTTTTTGTTTCCACCACCCAGAAGAGCGGCACCGGCACCTGTTAATGCGCCTTTACCCACATTGGCAAGGATTTTTGTAACCTCTTTTGTGCGTGCACTTACAATCTCTTTTGCCTTGTTGGCCGAACATACATTGCCATTGGCATCGATGATGTGGTATCTTATTTTTGCTGTACCATCCTCGTTCTTCAATGTGTCACCGGCAGCATTTGTTTCATAAATCTTCTTCACGGTGAAGCTGATTTTATCGTTCAACAACGCTTTTACGTCAATGGAATCGTTGTTTTCGGCAGCCTCGGTAGTCTCGGCTGTTTCTGTGGCTGCAACTGCGCTGCTAACCTTTTCAGCAGCTTTGCTGAGTTTTTTCAGGAAACTTTGTGCCATTGCACCATTGCTGAGTGACAGCGCCAATACAAGCACAACTGATTTTAGAATTGTTTTCATAGTAATGTAATTAATTGGTTTATTTATTTAGTTTATTTTGTAAACATCTTAAGACGGAACTGTCTTTCCATATATGAGCCATTGGAGCGTCTCATCAAGTCGTCTTGTCCCAAGTAGTAAATCTTTACGTCGTCATTGTCCACGGGGCGGAAGATGAGACCTTTTGGCAGTTTGTTTCTGTTAAGTTCTATCTTTGCCTTGCCTGCGTAGTTTGTAACGCCTATCTGGGTGTAGTTGTGCGGGTTCTTGTCCTTAGTCTTTCTGAATCGTTTGTCTGTGGAGAACGTGCTCGCTGTTATGGCTTCTGTGCCATTGTATGCCCATATTTCCACGTCGGCTATGGCATTGCCCTCGTGCAAAGTCTTCCATTCCACAACGGTGAAGGTGATGCACAAAGGCATATTGTTGAGTATGTTCTCAAGTTTTTCAATGCGGCTCGAATAGAACTCGTCGGGCTTGTATGCGTTGAGAATCTGCAAGAAATCTATTGCGGCCGATGTGTAGTCGGCTACCGTGTTCTGTGTGGCCGAGCCGCTCTCTTTCAGCTGGTTTATCTTTCTCAACGCCTTGGCGGCGAGGCTTTCATATCTGATGCAAGAGTCGCACAATGCAATCGAGGTCTTTATGTTCGACTTTATGCCCTCTGTGGCATCCTTGGCATTGAGTGCATTTTCAAAAGCAACTTTTGCCTCTTTGAACTTGCGTATGTCGAACAATTTGCCTCCCTCGCTCATATGCAGGCTGCAGTCGGTCTTGTATATCTCTTTCTCTATGATAAGCGGTAGCACCACATAGCACTTTTTTGAGCGGGGGCCCATATCCGATATGTCGAGTGTTATCCTGTTGGAGTTGTCGCAATAGACATACACGGTGACAAGCTTGCTGTAGTGCTCCTGTGCTTTGTTAAGCTCTCTTCCAAGCTCGTCGAGCTTCTCCCACTCCTCGTCCTTGGCGTTGTCGATCTCCTTGAGGTATTTATCAAGTTCGTCGAATGCCTTCTGCGCATTCTCTACAGCTTTTTCGGCACTCTTTATAACCTCAATGGGAATTATTATAGATGTAATAACGAGGTCGCGGTCGCCATCTTTTTTCGCGCTCTTCTTTTCGAGTACGATTTGTGGCTCACACTCTATTTGCAGGTTTTCCAACGATGTGGTAAACTCCAGCTCGGCCTTCTCCTCATCGAGAATGGCATCGTTTGCCGTTGTCTGGTCGTCCATACGGATGGGGTTGGCAACCTCCTCCATACTGTAACCCACAAAGTGCCCGCGCTTTACGCCTGCAATGAAATCTGTTTTGTAAACATTGCCTCGGCGGTTTATCTCCACCTTGGGCTGTGCCACGTCGGTGAGTATCTCGTATTCATATATACCCAGGCTTTTTACGTGCTTGGGCGGTTTTATATCGGCTTTCTGTCCCTCTCCGATATTAACGATATTTATCACCAGGTCGTAATGCTTTGCGGCGATTATGATACCGTACATATTATCATCCTCACTCGGGAAGTCGAGGCTCTTGTCTCTCTGCACCGAGATATATTCCGATTGTGCCAGCAGAGGCAATGTCAGAAACAGGCTTAATATAAATGTCAATCTCTTTATCATATCAATTATTCGCTTATGGTTTCCATAAAGCCCTCAATTCCACCTTGCAGTTGGTGACCGAAGTTTTTAAGCATATTGCCAACCTCGCCCATCGATTGCTTGGCAATTGTGGCATACATTTGCCCTTTCAAGCGGCCAATCTCTTTGAGCTCCTCGTTTGTGTAGTGGTGTTTCTCCATCTCTTCACTGATGCGGGAGAATTCGTCAATGGCCTCTTCCCACTCCTCGGCAGTGTATTCCGCGTACTCCTTTTCGGTCTCTTCAACAAGTGACCTTAAATTGTTTACGGCCATCTGCGCCGGGTTGCACGATAGCAGAACCAGTGATAGAAGTATGCTTGAAAAAGCAGATATTATAGTTCTCATTCCTCAATAATTTTATAGATTGAATGCTCCTAATGTCGAAATGTCGTCGTCGGGCTCCAGTTTCACATCGCCGGCCCATTCGGGCTGCCAGGTGCGCACGTGAATTACCGGTTTGTCTTCCTCTGTGAAATCCCAAAGGAGGAACAGGTAGCCTGTGTCGCTGTAGTTGCTTGAACGCCACTCTTGGCGCAGGCGTACTCCATACATATTGCTGTTTACCTTTGAGCGTGTAATGCCGGGGCAGCCACCATCCTCGCCGTTGTCGCCAATCTCGCTGAATTTGACATCAATCCATTTGTTTCTCTTGAAGGCTCTTTCAAGATTTGACAAATATTGCTGTTTGTTCTGTTTCTTGTAGTTTACCTTCATTTTGCTGTAGGGGCTTTCGGCATTGCTCACCATAGTGACGTTACCGGTGATGATGAGAGCGTCGTCGCTGAATATCCGCCTGAGGAACTCTATATCCTTTTTGTTATATGCAGTGCGGAAACGCTCGCAATAGGATAGAATCTTCATCTTGTGCTCCTGGTCCACGACGCCGCCGCAATTCTCCATACTCTCGGACAGTTGTGCATCTAGCGAGAAACGGAAATCCTTAATCACTCCCTGCTGGTCGAAATCGACAACGGCCTCCTGGTATGTACCATTACCGAAGCTCTCGCCATCGACGGTTATGATGAGTGGAATGTGGCTCACCATAAACTCCTTGCCACCATCGAACACCCAGCATCTTTCCACAACCTCTTCGTCGTCGCAATAAAAATGTATATTTGCCCATAGCATAAGGAGTGCATCCTGTGCATCCTTTGTCATAGGCAGGTTCACAATCTTTAGCGGGCGATTCTCCTTGTGTGCGTCGTTAATCTCGGTAAGCACCTTTGACAGGTTCTGCGACATTTTGTTTATTATAGATTTGTTGCTGAAGCTCTCATCGGCTGTTATAACTGCTGTAACTTCCTGTGCTGCAATGTTGCTGCTCAAAAAAACAGCAAGCAATAGAAAGATAGTTCCTTTACAAAGATTCTTCATAATAGGTTCAATTTATATTTTGTTAAAGTTTTATTATCAGTGCTCCTCGTTTTTTGTTGCCTCCTCTGTAGTTGTCGAGGCTGTCGGGTTGTCCCGTTTTGTAATTGGTGCGCTGTGCGCCGGGCGAGAGAATGGCTTCGATGTTGCCATCTATGTCGTACACAACCAGCGCATATGTCTCTATGTTGGGTGTTTCATCGGTGTAACGGCCGAATTTTTTAATTACGCCTTCTGCTTTCAGCTCTTTAATGCAAGCAGCCAGAGCATCGTAATCGGTAAGTGGCAGTATGCGCTCGATTGCTTTTGGCAGGGTTGGCTTTTCGGCTTCTTTTTTGCTGTTTATGGTTATTGTTGCGGGCGCCTTTTGTACAGCTGTTTCTACTGCGGGTACTTTTGGCGTGGCCGTTGCTGTGCCGTTGCTGCCGGCGCCTTCTATAATATTGTCTTTATGCACATATACAAAAGCCCTATACATATTGCCACGCGGCAGTTCTATCTTTTTTGCCACACTTTCCACGTTGTTGGCGATGGCGTTCCCGTTCTTCTCGGCCCAACTGTTCATCTGCCCTTGCAACGCCTCCATTGCACTGTTTAATGCCTCGCTCTTGTCGGGCAGGGTGCTCTCGTGATATATGTACTGCGAGTTCTTCTTTATGTTGTTAATCTCTTTTTTAAGCTCGCTGCTCTGCTGTGCTGCTGCATTGCCTGCAAACAGCGTTAAGAGAGCAAGCAAAAGTGTGGCGTAGTGCTGTTTCATATATGCAATCATTGTATCTTCTTATAGTTGTTCTGGTTGAAAAATTTCTTGGTTACGTTTTGCATTGGGATATATACGAATAATCGTCCTTTGAGTATGCCTTCTTTCTTCTTTAGTGCTTCAATGGGCATCTCTACGCTCAGCATATGTGTGTACCCCAACAATTCGTTTGTCCAAAACAGTGTTCCGGTGTATTTGTCCTCTCTTTTCTCTTTAATACCGAAATATGCGGTGCATCCCTCCTCTTCGCACAACTGCTGCAAAGCTCTTAGGTCGACCGAGCAACTGCTTTCCTTGTAACCATATTTGTCGAGCTTCAGGTTGAGCCTGTAGTTGCCCTCGGTCTTGCTGCACAGCATTGTGTTCGACAGGCTTTTGTATGCATCCTTTTCGTTTGCTATAAGTTCCCATTTGCCCTCGTTCCGTTGGAAATAGAGGTCGTTCCTTATGGCATCAATCAAAAAATTATTGCCCTCCTTTACAAAATAGTCCTCCTCGGGGAAGTCTATCTCATAATTTACGGTGTCGTTCTCCTTTACCTTGTATCTAAGCATCTTTTTCAGGAACAGTTCCTCTAATTGCACGGCATCACAGCCTGTAAGTAGCTGGTAGTCCATCTCGAAGGATATCGACAACACGGTGCGATTCTCCCTTTTCCATTCAACGGAATAGCTTGTGAACGATTCGCAGGAGTAGTGGAATGTTTCATTGCCTGTGAACCGGAATATCTCGTTGGGTGTTCCCACGTTGAATTTTACATTGTCAAGCGCAAGTCTCACGGCGTGCTCTGTGTTATCCGCGGCAATTTTTTCCAGCAGATATCTTTCGATGAAATCGTATAAAACGGTTTCGTTCTTTTGTGCAATGGCACGGTTGAACAATTTGAACCCAATGTGTTCAACCTCCTTCCATTCATTCACCCTTATCGACAGCGGTCGTCCTTTGTACGAGTAATTGGTGTGCTCGCCAATGGAAAGGGTGTCAACTCCTTTCAGTTCCAGAAAAGCCGCCAATGCCTGCTGGCGTGGTGTGGCATAGTCGGTTGCCCATAACAGGGCAACCGACCACGCTAACATCACAATAAGGCATAAGCTCCTTTTCATAGCTTGTTTACTTGTGGGTAATAATTACCCTGTTGCCATCTTTCTGGTAAAGGGTAACAAGGTTCACCTCACCATTCACCCATTTGCCCTGTGCATACTCGCCGGGCTGGGCAACGATGTTGCCTTTTGAGCCGGGAACAACACATTTTTTGTTAAACGTCATTGTTCCGTTGCCGTGAGGCTTGCCATTTTGTGTGGCACCTTCATATGTAAAGGGCTCTACGTTGTCGTCAACGACCATACCCCCTGTGCTACCGCCATTTTCTTTACCCATTTCCACTTCTGTGTCACCACCTTTTTCGGTGCCACCGCCTGTTTTATCATCTCCAATTGAACTCAAGCCGATAGCTATACCGCCTATGATTGCTATGGCGCCGATGGCAAGAAGAATCTTCTTGCCGTGTTTTTTTATAACACCTCCACCGTCGTCTCCACCACCAAACGGAATAAGTTGCTCGCCGCATTCGGGGCACACAAATTCGGTTTTCTCAACCTCCTGTATCTCGTTGCATTTTATGCAGTCTTCATTTCTGCATATACCTTTTACTTTTGCCATATTTTTTATCTGTTTTTATTACAAATCCTGTAACTCCTTGTTGATGATTCCCATTGCAATCTGCCTGTACTCTACGTAGATGGGGCTGAATTGGTTACCCTCGCACATTGTGGGCAGAA
This sequence comes from Bacteroidaceae bacterium, assembly GCA_017503645.1. GTDB lineage: Bacteria > Bacteroidota > Bacteroidia > Bacteroidales > Bacteroidaceae > HGM04593. The sequence continues at coordinate 83,066 of JAFVSR010000039.1, forward strand.
TAACTTGCTGAACCACTGCTCCTACCTCTTTTCTGAGTTCTGCCTTCTGGTCGTTGCTGCGTGCCTTTACAGCCAGCTCTTTTTCCACCTGTTCCACAAGAATTTTAGACTTTCTGTGGTCTTGTACAAGTACATTGAGGCTGCTTGCAAAGTCCTTGCCTATCTGCACCCAGTTGTCACCGAATATTTCGTCGGGGATGTTCATTGCATAGAACTTGGCGCCTGTAGTGGGGTCTTGCTGCTGCTGAATGAGCTTGAGCGCGAATGCAAGTACAAGTTTAGGCTTCATCATTTCCAATTTTTCGCGAGCATCGATTTCAAACAATGCGGGCAATGGCTTTTTAAAGCTCTCCGAGTGCAGTACCATTCTGTTGAGGTCCTTTTGAGGTGCGGCCAACAGACGGTCGTATTTCTCTTTGAGAGTAACCATATTCTCCAGATATCTCAATGGGAATGCCGAGTTTGCATAAACCACTACTATCTGGTTGGGCTTGAAGTTCTCCGAGAGGTCGCCGTCGTTGAAGCTGGGTACGAAACTGGGGAACTTGTTACGGAACGCTGCAATCAGTTTATCGGTGAACGCCTTTGCCGAGTCGTTCTCTGCCTTGGGCAGTGCCACCTGCAGCATAGTCATCATCTGTCCTGTGTTACCCTCTATTACCTTGCTTGTTTCGGCAGGGTTGAACTGAACATATGATTTTGCATAGTCTATAATCTGGTCAACAAATTTCTCTATCTTATCCTCGGTGTTAAGGTCCACTTTGAGCTTGTCAAGGATGTTCACGCCCACCATCTTCATCAACGGGTCGTTCTGTGCAGTGTTCTCCATAGCATCTATGGCGTTCTTTGTACAGATGTCGAGTATGATGTCCGATGCAGTGTCAAGGTCGAGTGTAGAGTAGAGGTGTGCAAATGTGCGCTCGCCCTCCTCGCCAAGGCCTGTCACAATTCTTGCACGAATCTCGGCAGCATTGCCGTTCTGGTACTCGAAGTTGCATCTGTACTGCTTGATGAGTGAGTGAACCTTCTCGGGGTCGTATCGTTTAACGATAGAGTCATCGCTTTGGGCATCCTTCTGGCACTTCGATGCAGCCATCTTTGTCACCTGGTCGAGGATGGTGATGAGCTCGTTCTTCATAGCCTGTACACCCTCAATCATGCTGCCAAGCTCCACAATAATCTCCTGCAACAGCAGAATTGCATATTGGTAAGACTCCATCTTGGTGGCTACAACATAGAAGTTGCACTTTGCGCTCTTGTATTTTGCAAAAGCCTTCTCCGATGCATTTGTGATGGCATCTCTTATCCAACCGATGTTGTTCCACTCTGTCTCGGCATCCTTGATGGCTCTGGCATACTCCTCCTGTTGCAGCTCCAGTTTCGAAATCTGCTGTTTGAATGCTGTGATGCGGTCCGAGCAGTCGGCGCGCAAAAGCTGTGCATATTTCTCAATTTCAAGTATGCTCTTGCTGTCCTTAGTGCCGCTGGCCCATTCGTTGAAAAGCAATCCCTCGATGTGGCGGCGTATGTGGCGTGCATAGCCTTTGAGCTCCTGGCGCTGAATATCGAAGAACTTCTTTACACCGTGTTTGCGGAATGTGTCGTTGAAATAGTTGTCGGCAAGTTTTGTAAACTCGGCAAGCCACTGTTTCTTTTCGTATTGGCCCTGTACCAACCCTGCATCCATCTGTGTGCGGGTTTCCCATGTTGTGCTGAATGGTTTCCAGTTTGCAGTGGCGGGTGAGTCCACAATTTGCTTCTCCAATGTGAGGTCGGCGTTAGACAACAGCAGATTGCCGCGCTTCTTTATGTCCTTTATCTCGTCGGCAAATCCCATACCCACCTCGTCGAGTGAGCACTCGCTGTAGCCAGTACCATCCACCCATTTGTTGAATGTGAGCTGGCGTGCGGCCTGTATTGCATAGTTGTATGTGGCAAATTCGCCAATCTCGGTTTCGGGATACTCCACTCTGGTGATACCGAACGACATAAACTTGCGGCTGTGTGTGAGGTCGCCGTTCTGGTCGCGCTCGGGGCCCGCACCATCGTTCTCGGCGCCTAAAAGTCTTGCCATCTTTCCCTTTCCGCCGTTGGTGTTGGCCACAACTATTGTCTGGAACATAAAGTCGGCAACCGATGCGGGAAGGCGATGGCTCAAATCGAGCATCTTGCCATTCTCGTTCACGTTGCTGTAAATATATGCGGCCTCAAATGTCTCCTGGCCCTGCATAAGTCTTTGTACCTGCTGTGTGAACACATCTTTTTCGCCGGTAATATCAAGCGGGAGGTAGTGGCCTGTGCTTATGGCGTTGAGCTCGCTCAATGCTGCGTAGCCGTTTGCCTGGTAGAAACCGCTGTCGTGGTCGGCATATACCATATTGCGCTCGGGCATATATATGAAAAGACGTATTTTGAATGCGTGTGTCGATTGCTGGTAGGGGTATTTCTTTCTAATCTGCGAAATGACATCGACGATAGAACCCGAACCTGTACCACCCGCCAAGCCTGCGCAAATGTGGAATGTAACGTCGTTGCTCTCCGATGCTGTCTGCAGTCTCACAACGGCGGCCTGCAACATATTGTTGAAGCTGTATTTGTTGTTTCTGTCGGCAAGGTTGTTGGCCATCAGCATACGGCCAAGTCGTCTGCGCTGTCCACCTATACCTGCTGTAATCAGCGGCCCCATATGTTGGTCAATCAGTTGCTTGTCCTCTTCTGTAATAAAGCTTTGGAGGCCGGGGTACATACCCAGGTTCTGTATCATTGAAGAGTTTATTCCATTGATGTTTACCTTTTGTGCCTCGCCCAGGTGTACGCTCTTGCCCACAACCTTCCAGCCGTCTCTTTTGTTCAGGTCTTCGGGTGATGAATCCACATACAGGTAGTCGAGGAATACGTCACCATCGGGGTCGTTGCTGCGAAACTCTTCATAAACACGTTTGCGGAACTCGCGTAGAACCTTTCCACCGGTACCACCCAATCCAATAATAAGATGATTTGACATAGTTTTATATTTTTAAGTTAATTGTTTCAGAAAACGTCGTCGCTGTAATTTGTTGTAAATGTAGTGCCCTTTCTATAGCTTGTGCCACCGATGGCGGGCCCGCCACGCCTGAGTGTCTTTATGCCGATGAAGGCTGCCACCACAGTGAATCCAAGACACCACAAAAGCCGCCTTCCAATATACCACCACATATATGTGCGTATCCCGTCGGCAATAGCTGCGGGCAGTTCTTGTGCGTTATATCCCTGAAAATACCCACCCGCTATGTAGTGCGACAAAAGAGGATATTCTTCGGTTACTTTGTCAATGATGTACTCGGAATCGCGTTTGCTAATCTCCTCCCAGCCTTGGGAAACGCCATCTAAGATTCTCTCGACGAACAGCTCGAATTCATCCGTGGAGTTTATTATCTTGATGGAGCCTACGATGAGCGTGCATTGGATGGTGATGAAGAAAAGCAGTATTATGCCCACAATGTACGATGCGGCGGTGAAGGAGGCGTTCTTTAACCATCCCATAACAATGGTTGCAAACAATGCCACGCAAGCCACAGCTATGAGTATTCCCCAAAACAGGCTTGAGAAGGAATTTATAAGAATGTCTATTAAAAAATCCATATATTCACCGGTTCGTTGCTTTGTGCAACATTTTTACTTTTGTTGTATAAATAGTTACAAATTATTGCTAATAATTCCAAAATCGCACAAATGTACAAATTACAGGTCTGTAATTACCCCCCCCGATGTTAAGAATTGTTAAAACAAACTAAAATTGGGAAAATCCCTCTTCTTGGAGGATATTTAACAAACATCATTTGAATTTTTTTGAGATTTGTCCTACCTTTGTACGTAATGCGCTCGCCCGCGTGGCGCGTTGTTAAAGAATACAGATAAATTGCCTTTATGAAAAGCGATGCAGTAATAATAATACCCACTTACAACGAAAAAGAGAACATCGAGAAGATGATTCGTGTGCTTATGGCGCTGGAACACTCATTCGATGTGCTTGTGGTCGATGATGGCTCGCCCGACGGCACGGCAGCCATAGTGAAATCCTTGCAGGCCGAGTTCGCAGGCAGGGTTCACATAATAGAGCGTGAGGGCAAGTTGGGCCTGGGTACAGCCTACATAACGGGCTTCAAATGGGCTTTGCAACAGGGCTACGAATATATCTTTGAGATGGATGCCGACTTCTCCCACAACCCTGCCGACGTGCCTTTGCTCTACGAGGCTTGCGCCAAGGATGGTTACGACCTCTCTATAGGCAGCCGTTATGTGACGGGTGTGAATGTGGTGAACTGGCCTATGGGGCGCGTGCTTATGTCCTATTTCGCATCAAAGTATGTGCGTCTCATCACGGGCCTGCCTGTTTACGATACCACAGCGGGCTTCAACTGCTACCGCCGCAAGGTGCTCGAAACCATCGACCTCGACTCCATTCGCTTCAAGGGGTATGCCTTCCAGATTGAAATGAAGTTCACCACCCATATGTGTGGTTTCAAGATAAAGGAGATACCTGTGATTTTTGTCAACCGCGTGCTTGGTACCTCCAAAATGAGCGGCGGCATCTTCAGCGAGGCGCTCTTTGGCGTTGTGAAGCTCAAGGTGGGCAGCTGGTTCAAGAAATATCCTAAAAAACAATAAGACGATACACGAAAATGGCTAACGATACAAACCAGGAATTTGAGCAGGTGCTTGCCATCTGCCGCGAGCTTTTCAGCAAGAAACTCTACGACTATGGTGCTTCGTGGCGCATTATGCGCCCACAGTCGCTCACCGACCAGATTTTCATAAAGGCCAAGCGCATACGCACCATGGAAACAGGCGCCGAGAATCTTGTAGGTGAGGATATAAACTCCGAGCTCATAGGCATTGTGAACTATGGAATAATAGCGCTTGTGCAGCTCGACCTCGGATATTCCGACCATTGCGACATCACCCCCGACGAGGCTATGGCCCTTTACGACAAGAAGGCGCAAACAACCCTCGAACTTATGAAAAAGAAGAACCACGACTATAACGAGGCGTGGCGCGGAATGCGCACCACATCGTACACCGACCTCATCCTCACAAAGATATGGCGCACCAAGCAGATTGAGGAGCACGATGGTGCCACACAGGTGTCCGAGGGCGTGGATGCAAACTATATGGATATGATAAATTATGCAGTATTCGGGCTCATAAAGAATGGTCTCGCCAACTAAGAAAATATTGCTCACCACATTGCTCACCAACGCCTGTCGCGTGTTGCTGGCAATCTCGTTTTTGGTGTCGGGCTTTGTGAAGGCCGTCGACCCCACGGGCTTCTTCTATAAACTCAAGGAGTATGCCGCGGCGTTCGATGTCACCCTCTTTTCCGATGCCTGGCTGCTCTTTTTTGCCCTTGTGATAGTGGGTGCCGAGTTTGTACTCGGTTTCTTCCTGCTCACAGGCATCTATCGCAGGCCTGTGGCGTGGCTCTCCTTTGTGGCAATGCTTTTTTACACCCCCTTCACGCTCTATTTGTGGCTTCAGAACCCCATACCCGACTGTGGCTGCTTTGGCGATGCTATGCGGCTCACCAACGAGGAAACTTTTGTAAAGAACCTCTTTCTGCTGCTTATGGCAGCCGTGGTATGCTTCAACACATCGTACTATCGCCGTTGCATAAGCAGCGGCACCCGTTGGATAGCGGTACTCTTTGCGCTCTTTTACATAATACTCCTTGAGGGTATGAGCATCGGTCACCTGCCTGTCATCGATTTCCGCCCCTTTGCAATAGGCACCAACCTGCGCGAGGCCACGGTTGACGTGCCGGCGCAATATGTTACCTATGCCGTTTACGAAAAGGAGGGCGAGCTGCGCAATTTCCCCGAGGACTCCATCCCCGGCGATGATTGGAGATACTTTGGCAGCCGCGACCAAATAACATCACCCGGCCGCCCCGCGGCAATAACCGATTTCTGCTTTATAGACCTTGCCACCGGTTACGATGCAGCCGAGGATATTCTCTCCGCCACGGGCTACGTGGCAATCTTGGTGTTGGAGATGGTTGAAAATGCCGACGAGAGCCGTGTTGACAAGATAAACGACCTATACGACTACTGCAAGGAGCACAAAATGCCGTTCTATGCCGCCACATCGTCAACCGAGGAGGCTGTGGCACTGTGGCGCAAGCGCACAGGTGCCGAATATCCCCTCTATTGGGCCGATAACGATATGCTCAAGACAATGATACGCGCCAACCCGGGCCTTCTGCTTGTGAAAGACGGGGTGGTGGTGGAAAAATGGAATATCCACGACGTGCCGGCGGTGGACACAATGTCGCAGCAAGGCTCCCTGCTTGGCCGCGACTATGTGAAGATAATGCGCGGCTGGCGCTTTTGGCTGCTGCTGTTTGCCCTGCCCGTAGCACTTATCCTGTTCATAGATATGTTTGCCGCGCCGCGCAAAAAACAGAAGCAGGCAGCCCCTGCCGTTGAAGAAAAAACGAGTGATATAAATAATATAAACCCTTAAAACTTAATTAAAATGAGAAAGAACATTGTTGCCGGAAACTGGAAGATGAATATGAATCTTCAAGAGGGCATTGCTCTTGCAAAAGAGCTCAACGAGGCTTTGACAGCCGACAAACCCAACTGCGATGTAGTAATCTGCACACCCTTCATCCACCTTGCATCGGTTACTCCCATCGTTGACTCTTCAATCATCGGTGTAGGTGCCGAGAACTGCGCCGACAAGGTATCGGGTGCTTACACAGGCGAGGTTTCTGCCTCTATGGTAGCATCTACAGGTGCACAGTATGTAATCCTTGGCCACTCTGAGCGTCGTGCATACTATGGCGAGACAGCAGAGATTCTCAAGGAGAAGGTGCAGCTTGCTCTTGCCAACGGCCTTACTCCCATCTTCTGCATCGGTGAGGTGAAGGAGGAGCGCGAGCAGGGTATCCAGAACCAGGTTGTTTACAGCCAGCTTGCAGGCTCGCTCTACGACCTTTCTGCCGAGGATTTCTCAAAAATCATCTTGGCTTACGAGCCCGTTTGGGCCATTGGTACAGGCCTCACAGCCACACCCGAGCAGGCCGAGGAGATTCACGCCTACATCCGCTCTACCATTGCCGAGAAGTATGGCTACGAGGTAGCCGAGAACACATCAATCCTCTATGGCGGCAGCTGCAAACCAAGCAACGCAAAAGAGCTTTTCGCCAACCCCAACGTTGACGGTGGTCTCATCGGTGGTGCAGCCCTCAAGGTTGCCGATTTCAAAGGTATCATCGACGCTTTCAAATAATGAAACGTATAACACTGTTTTTATCAATAATGCTCTGTGCCCTCTATGCAGCGGCACAGAGCACTATTGTGCAAGAACTCGAGCGCACCGAGCCCGGCAAAGGCACCATAACCATAGAACAGCCGGCAAAGCTCGACAGCCTTATGGGCCGGATGTCGGCCAAAACCACCCAGGTCGAGGGCTACCGCGTTATGGTATATTCGGGCAATAACTCGCGTGCAGCGCGCGACGAGGCCAACAATTGGGCGCAGTATATGAGGGAGAACTTCCCAGGTGCCGAGGTGTATGTGGTCTTTGAATCGCCCATACGCTCCTGCCAGTATGGCGACTATCGCACCCGCGAAGAGGCCGAGGCTGTTATGTACAAGCTGAAAGCCACCCGCAAGTTCAAGGAAATATCCGTGAGAAAGACATTGATAAATCTACCTTATTAAAACTATGTTGAAAGATTCGGAGAAAGCAAAGGAGATGCTTATGCAAAGTTGCCACAATATGTTGCAGGCAATAGGCGAGGATGTAAACCGCGAGGGGCTTGTGAAAACGCCCGACCGCGTGGCTCGTGCCATCCTCGAGGCCACCGCAGGCTACAACGAGGACCCCGAGGCCATCTTGCGTGGTGCTATGTTCAAGGAGGACTACAGCCAGATGGTGATAGTGAAGGACATCGATTTCTATTCGCTTTGCGAGCACCACCTGCTCCCCTTCTTCGGCAAGGTGCACGTTGCATACATACCCAACGGGTATATTACGGGCCTTAGCAAAATAGCTCGTGTGTAGATGCCTTCTCGCGCCGCCTGCAGGTGCAGGAGCGCCTCACACTGCAAATAAAAGAGTGCATACAGAATACCTTGAACCCGCTTGGCGTGATGGTGGTTGTTGAGGCTCAGCACCTGTGTATGCAGATGCGCGGCATCAAAAAGCAAAACTCCATAACCACAACATCCGACTTCTGCGGCGCCTTCAACCAGGCCAAAACCCGCGAGGAGTTTATGAATCTGCTGCGTAACAGATAGCCCGCTGCGTTGTGTATATATAATAAGGTAGGTTGCCCACCACGGGCAGCCTATTTTTTTTGCTCGCTTGTTATAAATGGTTTTGTTAAAAGATATATCTTTGCATAAAATAGATAAAATCATATGCCAAGCAGTATAGATACAAAACGTAAAGTGTGGGTAGATTGGATGAAGGCCCTAGGAATGTTGGCAATTATTTGGGGACATTGCTTCCCCGATGGTGTTTCGGGTTTCATCTATTCGTTCAATGTGCCGGTGTTTTTCATTATATCGGGTTTCCTCACCAAGCGCGAGGAGAGTATGAAGGTGTGCTTCCAAAAAACCTGCAGTAACCTCATAATACCATATTTCATCCTTGCCTTCATAAAGGTTGCCGCCTACATCTTCAAGCACCTCGACGATGGCCAGTGGCTGTGGTCGGTTATTGCCATTTTTGGCGGTTTCCATAAGCTGCACGATGCTTCGGGGTGCAGTAACCTGTGGTTTGTCTATTCGCTCATCCTCATAAAATTCATATATCAGGCATTTGCCACCGGCAAGGTGCAGATGCTTGCAATATCGGCACTTGCCGTTGTTGGTGCACTCATATATAATATGCTGGGCCTCGACTGGATGTGGTCTGTAACCAATGTGATGCTTGCCCTGCCATTCTTTATGCTTGGCAATTGGCTTGCAACATATGGCCGTGCCCGCTTCGACGAGCTTTTCGCCACCCTTAAGGCATCGCACGGGCGTGTACTGCTTATGCTTGTTTTTGCTCTTGCCATAACAGCCGTTGTGGGCCGTTACAACGATTCTGCCGATATGTTCCAGAACCAATATGGCAACTACTTTGTTCTCTTTGTCATAGGTTCGCTGTCGGGCTCCTTTATGGTGTTTCTGCTGTCGGTGTTGCTCGATAATTTTAACTGGAATGCCGTGCGCATAACATCGATGGGCACAATAGTTACCCTGGTGTTTCACAGGGAGTTATTGCACTCGCCCCTAAAAATGATTAAACGCTCAGGCTGGGGTATAGTGCCCGAGAACATAGCTATCTTCCTGTTGTCGGTAGCAGTACTGCTTGCCTTCATCCCCATAATACTTATTGTAAAACGCATCTTGCCCATAGTCTTTGGCCGGCGAATTAAAAAAGCCTGAACAATATGATAGACAGGAACACCATAGAGCAGATAATGGACACCGCCCGGGTAGAAGAGGTGGTGGGCGACTTTGTGGCGCTGCGCAAGCGCGGTGTCAATATGATAGGTCTTTGCCCGTTTCACAACGAGAAAACGCCTTCGTTCACCGTGTCGCCCGCAAAGAATCTGTGGAAGTGTTTCGGTTGCGGCAAGGGTGGCAAGCCTGTGCACTTCATTATGGAACACGAACAGCTGAGCTACTACGATGCCCTGCGCTGGCTTGCCAAGAAGTATAACATAGAGATACGCGAGCGCGAACTCACCAACGAGGAGAAGGAGCAGCAGAACCTGCGCGAGAGCCTTTTTGTGGTGAACCAGTATGCTCAGCAATTCTTCGCAAGCACACTGCACACCACCGAGGAGGGCAAGGCCATAGGGCTCAGCTACCTGCGCCACCGCGGCCTGCACGACGAAACCATTGAGCGCTTTGGGCTTGGCTACTCACCCGAACGGCGCGATGCCCTTGCCACCACAGCCGTGAAGGCCGGCTACAATGCCGACCTGCTTGCCAAAACAGGCGTATGCTACAAGACCGACGATGGCAGTCTCAAGGACCGTTTCTGGGGGCGTTGCATATTCCCCGTGCACACAATATCGGGCAAGGTGGTGGCGTTTGGCGGCCGCATATTGCAGAATAACCCCAAGGCTGCAAAGTATGTGAACTCGCCCGAGTCCGAGATATATCACAAGAGCGACCACCTGTATGGCCTCTACTTTGCCAAGCAGGCCATAATGCAAAAAGACCGCTGCATCCTTGTAGAGGGCTACCTGGATGTGATATCGATGTACCAGGCGGGCATAAAGAACGTGGTGGCATCGTCGGGCACGTCGCTCACCACAGGGCAGATAAAACTCATACACCGCTTCACGGATAACGTCACCCTGCTCTATGACGGCGACAAGGCGGGCATAAAGGCCTCCTTGCGTGGAACCGATATGTTGCTCGAGGAGGGTATGAACATAAACGTGGTGCTGCTGCCCGACGGCGAGGACCCCGACAGCTATGCACAGAGCCACAGCACCGAGGAGTTCGAAGAGTACATAAACCGCAACAAGGTCGATTTCATACGTTTCAAAACCAATCTTCTGCTCGACGAGGTGGGTGAGGACCCCGTGGCACGCGCCAACCTTGTGGGCGATATAGTAAAAAGCATAGCCGTCATCCCCAACGAGATACTGCGCAGCGAGTACATAAAGAAGTGCAGCGAAATGCTCAATGTGGGCGAGCAACTGCTTGTGCGCGAAACAGCCAAGATAAGGATGAAACGTAGCGAGGAACTGCAAAAGCGCCAGGCAGGCGACGATGCGGCACCCGCCACTGCTGTTACCGACGATACAACCGCCTCGCAGCAACCCGCTCCCAACGAGTTCAAGCAGAATATAATAGACAGCTACAGCAACAACCCCCTGCATAACAAGGAGAGGGCTATCATACAGTTCATACTGCGCAACGGCGATAAACTGGTGCAGGTGCCCGAGAATAGGGCCGAGGGCACCCCGGCCTTCACAGAAACGGTGATTTCGCACCTCTATTACTCCTTTAAAGACGATGGGGTGGAGCTGAGTCATCCTCTGTATAAGCGCGTCTTTGACGAGGCGTCGCAGTATGCCGCCGATGTGAACTTCAGTCCCGAGCGCCATTTCCTTGCCCACCCCGACAGCGAGGTGTCGCGCCTTGCGGCCGACTTGTGCGGCGAGCGCTACATCCTGAGCAAGTTCTTCAGCGAGCAGGCAAGCGGTGAAGAGCGCAACGAAATGGCTATTCTCTTTGAGCAGGCCACCCGCCTCTCCATTGCCTATAAGCACGCCATCATAGACGAGATGCTCAAGGATACTATGGCTGCCCTGAAGGACCCTGCTAACACATCCGATGCTGCCAAGGTTATGGAGCTTATGGAGAATTTCAAGTTTCTCAAAGAGACACAACAGGCGCTCAACAACCAGCTGCAGTTCTATGGTTTCGGTTCCGCCGCGTTGAATGTATAATGATTGGTAGGCTTGTCGCTTGCGGTGTTTCTATCTTTAACACCTCGGTGGCCCGTGAGTTTTTCTTTGTTTAATCTAATCTCTTTTATCTCCTTTTTGTCGCTCAAACCAATATAAGAACAAGTTTTTACCCCGGCAGAATAAAAATAAGACCGCAATCGCTATCTTTGGTTTGACGAAGGGGCTAAGTCCCAAGTGTATAACTTAAATC